>NZ_MCRJ01000008.1 GCF_001720135.1 Methylobrevis pamukkalensis | reverse complement strand
CCGAGGCCCAGCCGGCGGCGGCACCCGCCCCGGCGGCCGGCGAGCCCGGCTACATCGACCGGATCGGCAAGCTCGTCGGCTGGTTCTGACCGGCCCGCAGCCGGGCCGGCCGACCGGCCACCACACCCGCCCGGCTGCCGTCCGGCAGCCGCCGCGGTGCGCGGATCGATGCCCGTGCGCCGCCCTGCATCTCCTCCTGTGAATTTGCGGGCGACCCCGCGAAACGGTCTTTTCCGCTCCGCCGACTGCGGCTAAGCTTGCCTCCATGAGCACGATGTCCATCGATATCCGGCGGGCGAAACTCCAGGACGCGGCGGCCGTCGCCGAGGTCCACGACCACGCCTGGCGCAACGCCTACCGCGGCATCCTGCCGGGCGTCGACCTCGAACGCATGGTCGAGCGCCGCGGCCCGCAATGGTGGCAGCGGGCGATCCGTCGCAAGATCCATCTGCTGGTGCTGGAGGTCGACCGGCAGATCGTCGGCTACGCCACGCTCGGCCCGAGCCGCATGCGCTCGCTGCCCCACAAGGGCGAGATCTACGAGATCTATCTCCGGCCGGAGTATCAGGGCATCGGCCTTGGCCGCCGCCTGTTCCAGGCCGCCCGCAGCCTGCTCGACGACATGCGCTTCAAGGGCTTGGCCGTGCGGGCGCTGAAGGCCAACGACACCGCCGTCGGCTTCTACCGTCGGCTCGGCGGCAACGCCCTGCTGGAGACCGGCGAGCGGATCGGCGACAGCGTGCTGCCCGTGGTCGTCTTCGGCTGGGACCTGCGCTGACGACACGTCCCGGGACCGGGATCCGCACCGCCTGCCCCGCCCCGGTCAACGCCCCGGACCGATCGCTCTGTCCTGTTCCGGACCAGCCGGGCGCGCCGCCGATCCGCTAGTCCTTCTCTTCCGTCGTGCGCGCGGTCAGGAACTCGCCGAGCGCGGCGTAACCGTCGATGTAGTCGGCCACGGTCTTGACGATCACCAGCAACGGCACGGCCATGATCGCCCCGGCGATGCCCCAGATCCAGCCCCAGAAGGCCACCGCCACGAACACCGCCACCGGATTCATCTCCAGGCGCCGGCCGACCAGCGCCGGCGTGATCACCTGGCCCTCGAAGGCATTGACGAGATAGTAGACGCCGGGCGCCAGAAGGATCTCGCCGACCGTGTTGAACGACACGAAGGACACGGCCGCGACCAGGGCGGCGGAGAGGAAGGCGCCCACATAGGGGAGAAAGTTGAGCAGGCCGCCGACCAGCCCCCACAGGAACGGGTTGGGCAGGCCCACCGCCCACATGGCAAGGCCGAGCGCGACGCCGAGGCCGGCGTTGATCACGGTGACGGTCAGGAGGTAGTGCGAGATTTCCCGCTCGATCTCGCGGGCGATGCGCACGCCGCGCTTCTTGTCCGACAGGGTCGGCAGCACCTTGACCAGCTTCTCGTAGAACATGTCGCCGGAGGCGAGCAGGAAGAACAGCAGCACGACGCAGAGCGCGATCTTGGCAAAGATCAGCGGCACGCCGACCACCGCCTCGCTGATGAACCCGCCCTGTTCGACCACCACCCGCTGCGGCGCCGGCACCCCGGCCGTGGCGCTTTCCTCGATCCGCTTCGACGCCTCCAGCACCTGGTCGACCGGTCCGCGGAACAGGGTGAGCTTGTCGCGGAATTCGGCGGCGAACTGCGGCGCATCGGCGATCCAGCGCTGGACCGGATCGGCGAGGAACCAGACCATGGTTCCGAGCGTGGCCAGGAACAGCACCACCAGGGCCGCCGCCGAGAGCACCTCGGGAATGCCGATCCGGCGCATCCGGCGCACGATCGGGCTCAGCACCAGCGCGAGCAGGAAGGCGAAGGTGACCGGCATCGCGAAATCGCGGGCGATGTAGAGCGCTGCCGCGAACATGATCACGAAGATGCCGACCTGGGCGACCCGCGCCTCGAGGGAGAAGAAGGGCTCGGGAAGGCTCAGCCGGTCGGCCTCCGGCACCTCGGACGTGTCTCCCGGCCGCGGCGCGTCATCCATCGGTGTCATTGCCTGCTTCCCCCTCTCCGACCGGTCCTGCCGGACGGATCCCCGTCAACTTGCGGCCTGCAGTTCCGACACGCCCACCCGTCCGTCGATCAGGTCGCGGATGAAGGCGAGCTTGCGCGTCACCGGCTCGGACAGGACGAAGGGATAGAGATCCGGCTGGCCCATGCTGCGGTTGATGCAGTTGACCGCGAAGGTCAGCTGGACCCACGCCGAGACGAGCTCGTCGATGTCGTGCGGCTCATACGGATCGAAGGCGACCCCGTGGCGCAGCGGCGCCTCGCCGCCGATCCGCGTCCGCAGGTTGATGCCGAAGGCCCGCGCGGTCTCCAGCGTGTCGACGATGTGGAGGTAGTGGGCAAAGGTCTCCGCGAAATCCTCCCAGGAATGCGAGGCCGCATAGGCGCTGATGTAGCTCGTTGTCCAGTCGAGGGGCGCACCGTTGGCATAATGGCGCTGCAGCGCCTCGGCATAGTCCTCGCGCTCGTCGCCGAACACCTCGCGATAGGGCGCGTGCAGGCCGGGTGCGTCGACCAGGACCTCCCAGTAGTAATGCGCCACCTCGTGGCGGAAATGGCCGAGCAGCGTGCGATAGGGCTCGCGCAGCATCGCACGCCGGCGCTCGCGCTCGGCGTCGTCGCCTTCCGCCACGTCGAGGGTGATCAGGCCGTTCTCGTGGCCGGTCATCACATGCTCGTCGGTGGCCTCGTTGGAGAGGATGTCGAAGGCGAGCCCGCGGGGCGGATCCTCCTGGCGTTCCTCGATCGGCAGGCCGAGACGCAGCAGCGAATAGAACAGATGGTGCTTGGCGCGCTCGATCCGGCGCCAGTTCGCGAGATTGGCCTCGACGTCCAGATCGGGGATCATGCGGTTGTGGCTGCAGCAGACGCAGCGCGGCTCCGCCGACCCTGCCGGCACCATCCAGTTGCAGGCATCCCACTGCGCGTTGCTGCAGAACTGCCGGTGATCCTCGGGGGCATCCACGGGGGTGTAGTTGCCGTCGTCGTCTTCCACCAGCGTGCACAGCATCGCCCGCTCCGGCAGAAAGCCGAGGCGATGGCCGCAGTTGTTGCAACGGACATTGGCGAAGTCGAGCGTCTGCTGGCAGACCTGACATTCGAAATTGCGCATGATTGTTCCTTCGGACAGCCCCGCGGGCGCCGCCCCCGGCGGGGCCCGACATATGCAGCCTCAACGCCGCAGCCCCTGGCTTGTTCACGGCATTCTGAGGCTTCGTGAAAAAATGGTCGGGGCCAGTCTCACCCGCCGACGGTCGGCCGGCACGGCTTGCGGCGTGTCAGCTCGCCGCCGACATCGCATCCGCACGATGCGCGTCGAGCGGACAGTCGATCCGCACGTGGCCCGGGGTGCTTTCGTCCATGCGCGCGTCGAGCTGGCGCAGATAGGATTCGACGAAACGCCGCGACAGCTTGAAGAAATGCTGCTGGACCTCGGGCGAGCCCGAAATGTCGATCACGAGCAGCGTCGGCGTGATCTCCACATTGACGACGACCGCAATGCCGGTCCGGACCGCGCCGTCGAGATAGTCGGGCAGCAGTTCGGCCAGCAGCATCGCCACCGGCACCGCGGCGTCGAGGTGAACCCGCACGTCCTCGCCGGCGATCGAGAGGTCGAGCGTCGCGCGGCTCGCGCCGCAGACATCCTGGAGGCGGCCGATCACCTCGCGGATCACCGGACCGAGCGAGACGCTGCCGGTTTCGGAGTTGGCATAGGTGGTGCGGTAGACTGCCGACATGGCGTTCACCCGTTCCTCGGGAAAGCGCAGGATGCCGCGCTGGTCCGGCGGCAGCGCGCGCTTCTGCAGGGACAGCAGCGAGGCGATCACCTGGAGGTTGTTCTTGACCCGGTGATGCAGCTCCCGCAGATAGCGCCCCTTCTCCTCCACCTCGGCTTCCAGCTCCTCGGTGCGCTCGGCGATGCGGTCGACGAGGGCGTTGAAGGAGGCGGCAAGATCGACGAATTCGGCGGGCGCCTTGTTGCCGACCTTCAGCCGCGCTTCGGTCTCGCCCCGGGCAAAGGCACGGTTTGCCCCACCGAGCGTGTAGACCCAGCGCAGGACCGACCGGTCGAGACCGAACCAGATCGCCAGGCTGGCGATGAACAGCAGCGCCAGCGGTGCCAGCGTGCTGACCATCAGCTGGGTGCGCGGCTGCGACAGGACGTCGGATTCGAGGCTCGCCGTCACCAGCCAGAGATCGAAGGACTTCAGCCGCCGGGCGGAGTAGACGAAACTGCTGCCGGACAGGCTGGGGCGCACCGTCGTGAGACTGCCATCCGCCAGGGCCAGGCCGTGGCGCGGCCACATGCCCGGATCGAGCGACGTCGGCCCCTGCGCGATGACCTGCCCGGCGGCATTGACGAGGTCCGCCCGGCTGGAGGGGTAGTCGCGATAGTAGGCAAGCAGCTCGGCGAGATAGGACGGACTGATCGTCACCGCCACGCTGTAGGCATTGTCCTCCGGACGGGCCGCCACCCAGTAGGCGGCGTCGCCGGCGGACGAGGCGGTGCTGCGCACGATGGTGTCGCCCGGCGACAGGCCGGCGATCTCGTCGGACGGCACCGAGGTGGCCGAGGGCGGCGACAACGTCGAGCGCGCCTCGCAGAGCAGGGTTCCGCCGCTGTAGACCGCCACGCCGCTGTAGCCGCGATAGGTGGACAGCAGCACGTCGAGCCGCTCGGCGCAGGATCGTCCCGTGCCGCCCATCCAGGACGACACCCCGGCAAGCGTCGATGCGATCTGCCCGGCCCCGATCGCCACGGCGTCGACCCGCGAGGCGACGAGTTCGACGTTGTGGGCGATCGACGCCAGCCCGGACTGGCGCGCAAGATCATAGTTGTGCCAGGCGATCGCACCGAACACCACCGCGGGCGGAACCACGGCGCCGATGAGAATGAGGAAGATCCGGCTGCGAAGGGAGGTGAACACTGTGGGGCCCGGTCCGCTTTCCGACGATCCGTTCGTCGGTACCTTCAAACAACAACCTCCGGGGTCGCACCGTGCACGCACGCCGGTCGACCGGGGAACGATCGCAGGCGGAAACGGCGCCGGCATGAACCCTCACCGGTCTTTGTCTGCCGGCCTGCGGATCACATTGTCAGCATAATAGACGTTTCAATAGAGTTGAAAGTGCCTTCTGCCGGGCAAGCGGCCTCGCCGGATCAGAAACTGGCAGTTGCAGCCATGGTGGCTGCGTCGGGCCCGATGTCGGAGACGTGTTCGATCGCCAGGATGGCGGTGAGGCGGCCGCGGGCGCGGTTGAGGCGGCTCTTGATCGTTCCGACCGGCACGCCGCAGATCTCGGCCGCTTCCTCGTAGGAAAAACCGGAGGCGCCGATCAGGGTCAGGACCTCGCGCTGGTCCGCAGGCAGCTGACCCAGCGCCTCCTGGAAGTCGCTCATGTCGAGGCGTGCCTGCTGCTCGCCGGAGACGGACAGCCGGGCCGCGTGCCGGCCGTCGGCATCCTCGACCTCGCGCTTCTTCTTGCGAAGCTGACTGAAGTAGACGTTGCGCAGGATGGTGAACATCCAGGCGCGCAGATTGGTCCCCTCGGAAAAGCTCGCCGAGGCGGCCCATGCCTTCATCAGCGCTTCCTGCACGAGGTCGTCGGCGAGATCCGGCTTGCCGCACAGTGACATCGCAAAGGCGCGCAAGCTGGGGATCTCGGCGACGATCCCGTCGCGGAAGGACGTCGAGGGTGTCGCCATCACTCGCCGTCCTTCTTCGAACGCTGGGCATTCACATCTGCGTCGAGCTTGGCCAGCAGGTCCAGGAACCGGTCCGGAACCGGCTGCTGCACGACCTCGTCATACATGGCCTTCAACTTGCGCCCTATGACATTCTGGGCGTCGGCCGGGAGGCCTGGCCTGTGCCCTTTGTCTTCAAACTTTGACATTGCCTTCTCCAAGGCCCTGGTCCGCCCCCGGACACCGGCCCACACATATGGGGTAATTCCTGTTCAGCACGACAATTCGACCTGCGCGATTTTGTTCCGACATCGATGGAACATTTTTCCCGAGCACGAATTTATGAGCGTGACGGCGATCGTCTGCCCACGCCGGCCTTGTCGAATGACCGGCAGTCTTGCAGGAGTGACGGCAGTCGGATGCCCGGCTCGCCGCCGCAGATGATGACGACCGTACCAGCCCGCGAGGGACATGTGCCGGACGTTTCGATAAGGACAACCGCCTGTTGGCGGGAAAGTTCCGAGGACATCATGTGATCTCCGGCCGGTGGCGCGGGGGCCCTGCGCGGACTAAGGATGCGCCCTGCCGATCCGATGCTGGTCGGAGCAGGGCAAGAAGAACGCGGACCAGATATTGCGGATTGGAGAAAAGCGTCCATGTCGATGACCGAGCAACTCGGACCTCACCTTCCCTACCTTCGCCGCTTCGCGCGCGCCCTCTGCGGCAGCCAGATGAGCGGCGACGCCTATGTCGTGGCCGCGCTCGAAGCGATCGTCGCCAACCGCGAGGTGCTCGCCAGCGACCTGGAGCCGCGCATTGCGCTCTACAAGCTGTTCCTGACCCTGTGGAACGACACGCCGGTCAACAGCGGCACCATGATCAGCGGCAATGAGGAAAACCGCCTCGACCGGTTGACCCCGCGCTCGCGGCAGGCCTTCCTGCTGACCGCCGTCGAGGGCTTCAAGCCGGAGGCTGCGGCCACCATCATGAGTGTCGACGCGGTCGGCTTTGCCGCCCTCTCCGACGCCGCCGCCCGGGAGATCGCCGACCAGGTGGCCACCGACGTCCTCATCATCGAGGACGAGCCGATCATCGCCATGGATCTGGAAGCGCTGGTCGAGGGCCTCGGCCACCGCGTCACCGATGTCGCCCGCACCCACAAGGAAGCGATTGCCGCGGTGGCCCGCAAGCGTCCGGGCCTCGTTCTGGCCGACATCCAGCTCGCGGACGGCAGTTCCGGCCTCGAAGCCGTCAACGAGATCCTCGGCAGCCTTGAGGTGCCGGTGATCTTCATCACCGCCTATCCGGAGCGCCTGCTGACCGGCGAGAAGCCCGAGCCGGCCTTCCTGATCACCAAGCCGTTCCAGTCGAACACCCTGAAGGCCGTGGTCAGCCAGGCGCTGTTCTTCGACGAGAAGTCGACCCGCCGCGACGCCGCCTGAACGGGCCGGATGCAAGGATCGCGAAAAAATGGGGAGACGGGCTTGCGGCCCGCCTCCCCTTTCTCATTGACCCGCCTCGTGCCACCCCTCGGCCGATGCAGGGCCGCGATGCCGCAGGTTCCGGGATCATCTCCCGCATCGCAGGATCCCCCAAGGGACAGGAACGAGAACCCCCGGGGCACAAAAAAACGACGCGAACCCTGGGGCCCGCGTCGTCTCAGCTCACTCGATGCCTGTCCCGACCCGGCTCAGCGGCGGGCTGCAAAGATTCCCAGCACGACCGCGCCGACGACCGCGATCACGGGCAGCTTGCCCAGACCCTTGCCGCCCATGGCCTGCGCACCGGCCACGCTGGCGGCAATCGTCGGTGCGGCGACCGCCGTCAGGAGACGGTTCTCGCGGCGCATCCGCCGCCGCACGATCATGATCACGATCTTGACCAGAATGGCGACCGCCAGGAACCCGCCGCCGACCATCAGACAGGCATGGATCGCGCCATAAGTCTGCGCGAGCGCGATGGTCCCGGCCACGATGCCAAGCATCACGGCGAACAGGAGCATCACGCCCATGAGCGCGTTGAGGGCGATCAGGATGCTCGCCTGACGTTTCAGGCGGGTCACCTGGCCCAGAAGCAGAGCCCTGAAGAGAACGCCCATCAAGCTCTCGTCACTTTGAACGGGTGAGGAAGCCGATCACGACACCGGCGCCCAGGGACAGCGCGAGGGTGCGGAGCGGATGGCGGCGCACTTCGTCGGCCAGCGCATCGATCGCTTCCGTCGAGGTGTCGCGGGCAATCGCGGTGGCGGCGGCCGCCTTCACGCCCGCTGCAACGCGCAGTTCGTCAGCCGTCGCGGCGAGGCGGTCGATGCCGCTGGCGACATTCTCGCCCATCACCACGCCCTTCTGCTCGACGAGCACGCCCACGGTGCGGGCAAGCTGGGAGATGTCGGTGCGCAGCTTCTCCAGCTGGGCCCCGATGTCGCCTTCGGCAGAGTTCGCGATGTTTTCGGCAATGGACTTGTCAGCCATGGGATACTCCAGATTTCCAGAATGGCACGGGCCGACCACCGGCCGTCCCTTCGCGAATTCAACGAAGAATAGTCCCATATGTTCCACGATGGGCAGGGGCCTGTTGCAGAAAATCCTCCGAAAGACGATCCTGCGGCATCTGCCCGCTGCAATGCGGGACGGGCCATGCCAGCGGATGCTATCGCTGTCGAATCGTCCGCGGCACTGGCGCCGTCGGTACGTCCATCCACCCCCCTGTCTGCGGGACGACGAACGACGCATGCGCGCGCTGAAGACGGTTCTGATTCCGATGGCCCTCCTTGGGGTCGCCGTGGTGCTGGTCGCCGTGGTGATGATCGCCCAGTGGCAGCTGCTCGAGCGGCGACGCGCCCTTGTCGATCACTCGCAGACCGTGATCGCCCATGCCTCGCAGGTGATGCAGCTGACGCTGGCCGCCGAATCGGCCCAGCGCGGCTACATCCTCACCGGCGATCCGGTCTACCTCACGCCCTACGAGGAGGCGCGGCGGGACATGCCGCAGGTGATCGACGACCTGCGGGCCGAGGTGGCCGACAATCCGGAAGAAGCGGCAAGGGCCGGCCATCTTCTGGCGCTGTGGACCGCCAAGGTCGAGGAAATGGCCTCCACCATCGCGCGGGCCGACGACCGGGAGGCCGTCATCGAGATGGTGCAGGCCGGCGCGGGCAAGGCGATCACCAATACCATGCGCACCGAGGCCGACGCCCTGATCGCGGCGCGCACCTTCGAGCTCGACCGCCAGACCGGCGAGGTGGCGCGCAGCGAACTGTGGAGCCGCAGCACGATCCTTGCCGGCCTCGCCGCCGCCGCCGTCGGCCTGATCGCCTCGCTCGTCGTGCTCGGCCGGGCCAACGAGCGGCTGGAACGGGAAGCGGCGGGCCAGCGCGGCCTTGCCGAGGATCTCGCCCGCGCCCGCGACGAGCTGTCCCGGCGCTTCGGCACCACCAGTCTCGAACTCGCCGAGACGCTGCAGCGGCTGGAAGCGGCGCTGCGCGGCTCGCCGCTGGTGCTCACCAGCCAGGATCGCGACCTGCGCTACACCTTTGCCCGCAACTGGATCGCAGGCAGCCGGAATGACGGCGACCATGGCGGCGAGAGTGGCCCCGGGAGCGCCGACGACCCCGAGTTCCGGATCGTCGGCCTCGGCGACGCCGACATCCTGCCGGAGTCCGTCGCCGCACGGGTCACGGCGGTGAAGACGCAGGTGCTGCAGAGCGGCGAGCCGAAGGACGTCGAGGTCAATTTCGAGACCGGCGGGGTGATCCGCTGGCTCGATCTTCATGTGGAGCCGATCCGCGCCGACGACGGGTCGATCGCCGGCGTCACCTCCGTCGGCGTCGACGTGACCGAGCGGCGCCGCCGCGAGCAGCATGTCCGCTTGCTGATGCGCGAGCTGGCCCATCGCAGCAAGAACACGCTGGCCGTCGTGCAGGCGATGGCGCGCCAGACCGCGTCGAGCAGCGGCGACAAGGACGATTTCGTCGCCACCTTCGAACAGCGGCTCGGCGCGCTGGCCGCGGCCCATACCCTGCTCGCCAACGAAGGCTGGACCGGCGCCCGCCTGCACGATCTCGTCCGCTCGCAGCTCGGCCACCTGCTGGACCTCGTCGACCGCCAGATCTTCATTTCCGGCCCGGACCTGACCCTGCCGATCGAGATGATCCAGAACATCGGCCTCGCCCTGCACGAACTGTCGACCAACGCCTCGAAATACGGCGCGCTGTCGACCCCGGAGGGCCGCGTCGACGTCGTCTGGACCGTCACGCAGGTGCCCGGTCGCGCCGACCGGATCGAGATCGCCTGGACCGAGAACGGCGGCCCGCCGGTGACGCCGCCGACCCGCAAGGGCTTCGGCCGGATCGTCATCGAGCGCACCGTCGCCCGCGCGGTCGGCGGCGAGGTGGCGCTCGACTATGCCCCGGAGGGCCTGCGCTGGCGCCTGTCCTTCGACGCGCCCGCCGAGCCCGACGACGCGGGCTGACGCCGCCGTCCCCCGGCCGGCGATCAGGCTGAGACGGCGCGGCCGCGCCGCTGTTCGGCGATGGCAAGGCCCGCGCACCAGCCGCTCGACCAGGCCCACTGGAAATTGTAGCCGCCGAGCCAGCCGGTGACGTCGACCGCCTCGCCGATGACGTGCAGGCCCGGCACCGCCTTCGCCTCCATCGTCCGCGAGGAGAGATCCGCGGTGTCGACGCCGCCGAGCGTCACCTCGGCCTTGGCATAGCCCTCCGATCCGGCCGGCGTCAGGCGGAAGGCCGACAGCGCGCCGGCGACCGCGTCGATCGCCTTGTCGGAGAGGTTGGCCATGGTGCCGGCCGGCACCAGCGCGCGCCCGTCCGGTCCGCCCTCGGCGAGCGCCGCCGCAAGGCGCGCCGGCAGCAGTTCGCCGATCGCCGTGCGAAGTTCCGCCTTCGGCCGGCCCTTGCGCCGCTCGCGCAGGAAGGCGGCAAGGTCGAGGCCGGGGCAGAGGTCGAGCACGATTTCCCCTCCCTCGCGCCAGTAGGACGAGATCTGCAGGATCGCCGGCCCGGAGACGCCGCGGTGGGTGAAAAGGATGTTCTCGCGGAACTGCGTCCTGCCGAAGGTCGCGGTCGCGTCGACCGCGACGCCGGAGAGGTTCGCGGCGAAGGCGAGGGCCGAGCCGGACAGCGTCAGCGGCACCAGCGCCGGGCGGGGCGGCACGAGGCGCAGGCCGAACTGCCGGGCGACGTCATGCGAAAAGGCCGTTGCCCCCATCTTCGGGATCGCCGGGCCGCCGGTGGCCAGCACCAGCGCGGGCGCGTCGAAGCGTCCGCCGGAGGTGGTCACCTCGAAGCGGTCCGACCGGGAGATGCCGGTGACGGTGTGCGAGGTGCGGATGTCCACCCCGGCGGCGGTGGCCTCCGCTTCCAGCATCGCCACGATCTGCCGGGCCGAGCCGTCGCAGAACAGCTGCCCGAGGGTCTTCTCGTGCCAGGCGATGCCGTGCCGGTTCACCAGCGCCAGGAAATCGTGCTGGGTGTAGCGCTTCAGCGCCGAGGTGGCGAAATGCCGGTTCTGCGACAGGAAGCGGTCGGGCGCGATGTGGAGGTTGGTGAAGTTGCAGCGCCCGCCGCCCGAGATCAGGATCTTCGAGCCGATCTTCGGGGCGTGGTCGAGGACCACCACCCGGCAGCCGCGCTGCCCGGCGGCGATCGCGCACATCAGGCCGGCGGCGCCCGCCCCGAGAATCACCACGTCATGGTTGCCCGTCATCGCCCGCCTTCACCGCCGCCGCCTCGCATCGCTCGCCGCTGATAGCCCGTTTCGCACCGCCGATGAAGCCGGCGGGGGATCCGTTCATGCTGCACCGCACAATGGCGCTCTTGCGCAAGCCCGGCCATTGCGGCTAAAGACGGGGGCGCGCCGCCGGATCGCCGCTGCCGACACCCTGTCGGCCACGGACAGTCGCGCAGCCGCACGCGGGCGGCCCGGGGACAGGCCACCGCGCCACGAACGACTTCTGGAGACGTGACATGCGCATCGACGCCGTGCCGATCGGCAAGAATCCTCCGCACGACATCAACGTGATCATCGAGGTTCCGCTCGGCGGCGAGCCGATCAAGTACGAGATGGACAAGGACGCGGGGGCGATGTACGTCGACCGCTTCCTCTATACCTCGATGCGCTACCCGGGGAACTACGGCTTCGTGCCGCACACCCTGTCGGGCGACGGCGATCCGATCGACGTGGTGGTCTGCAACACCCGCGCGATCATCCCGGGCGCCATCATGAACTGCCGTCCGATCGGCGTGCTGATGATGGAAGACGAGGCCGGCATCGACGAGAAGATCATCGCCGTGCCCTCCTCCAAGCTGACCAAGCGCTACGACAAGGTCGCCAACCACACCGACCTGCCGGAGATCACGCTCAAGCAGATCGAGCATTTCTTCGAACACTACAAGGACCTCGAGCCCGGCAAGTGGGTCAAGGTCCTGCGCTGGGGCGACGCCGAGGAAGCGCGCCGGCTGATCGCCGAGGCGATCGACAGGGCCAGGGCCGCCGACTGACCGGTCCGCACCGCTGAGGTCTGCAGAAGGGTCCGCATCGCGGGCCCTTCTTGCGTTGCGGCTCTTTTCGCCCCTGGAATCGGCCGCTTCTCCCCGCACCGTCGCAACAATGCTACAACCGCGGTCCAAGAAGAGCGCGGGACCCGGCGCCCGGACAGCGACGGCGCCCGTTCACCCGCGCGACAACAACAGACGGGGAGACCGGACATGGTGCAGACGCTCGCGGCCGAGAAGGCAAGGCTGATCGCCGAAGTCGAAGACCAGCTTTCCGCAACGGAAGACGCCTCGCTCGGCTATCTCGCGGCCCGGCTGTTCACCCGCGGTGCCGCCGAGGATCTGGTGCGCTATGCCCCCGCCGATCTCTGCGCCATCGCCTTGGGCGTGCGCGACCACATGCGCCGCCGCCGCCCCGGCCAGCCGGCCGTGGCCGTGTTCGACCCCGCCCCGGAAGCGATTCCCGAGCCGGCGCGCGGCGTGACCGTGGTCGAGGTCGTCAACGACAACATGCCTTTCCTGGTCGACACGATCATCCTGGCGCTGCAGGACGCCGGCGCCGAGGTTGGCCTGCTGCTGCATCCGATCGTCGAGGTGGCCCGCGACGCCGACGGCGAGCTTGTCGCCCTCGGCGAGGGCGTGTCGGCCCGCCCCGGCGGCCTGCACGAGAGCGTCGTCCACATCCACGTCACCCGCCTGCCGGATGATGCCGCCCGCGACGCGCTCGCCGCGCGGCTGACCTCCGTGCTCGGCGAGATCCGCCGCGCCGTGGCCGACTGGCCGCGCATGCGCCGCCTGGTCGCCGAGGCCGTCACCGTCTACCGCTATTCGCCGCCGCCGCTCCCGCGCGCCGAGGTGGAGGAGGCGGTCGCCTTCCTCGAGTGGCTGAACGGCGACAACTTCGTCTTCCTCGGCCTGCGCGAATATCACGTCGAACTGACGGAAGGGTCCGAGCAGCGCATCGAGAAGCGGGACGAGACCGGCCTCGGCCTCCTCGCCGACCCCACCGTGCGCGTCCTGCGCCGCGGCCGCGAATTCGTGACCGTGACTCCCGAGATCCGCGACTTCATGATGAAGCCGGAGGCGCTGATCGTCACCAAGGCCAACGTCCGCTCGCGCATCCACCGCCGCGCCTATCTCGACTGCATCGGCATCAAGCGCTACACCGAGGACGGCCGCCTCGTCGGCGAGATCCGCATCGTCGGCCTGTTCTCGGCCACCGCCTACACCACCTCGCCGCGCCAGATCCCGTTCCTGCGCCGCAAGATCGCGGCGGTGATGGACCGGGCGGGCTTCGATCCGGAAAGCCATTCCGGCAAGGCGCTCGCCAACGTGCTGGAAAGCTACCCGCGCGACGAGCTGTTCCAGATCGACGCCGACCTCCTCCACGAATTCGCGCTGGCGATCCTCGGCCTCGAGGAACGGCCGCGGGTGCGGGTGCTCGCCCGGCCCGACCGCTTCGACCGCTTCGTCTCGCTGCTCGTCTATGTCCCGCGCGACCGCTACGACACCGATGTCCGCGTGCGGATCGGCGACTATTTCAAGACCGTCTACGGCGGCCGTGTCTCGGCCTTCTATCCGGGCTTCCCGGAGGGCAGCCTTGCCCGGGTCCACTTCATCATCGGCCGCGACGAGGGCGTGACGCCGGACGTGCGCCAGGCCGACCTCGAGGCCGCCGTCGCCGCCATCGTCCGCACCTGGAGCGACGACTTCCTCGACCTCCTGCGCGACCGCTACCCGCACGAGCGGGTGCTCAGCGGCTTCTCCACCTACGGTCATGCCTTCCCGGTCGGCTACCGCGCCTCCCATTCCCCGGCCACCGCCTTCGACGACATGACCCGGATCGACCGGCTCTCGGAGACGCGCCCGGTGGCCCTCACCTTCGGCCGCGAGGCGGGTGCTGCCCCCTCGCACTGCCGCTTCCGCCTGTTCCACCGCGGCGCGCCGATCCCCCTCACCCGGCGGGTGCCGGTGCTGGAGCATTTCGGCTTCGAGGTGATCGACGAGCAGACCTTCGTGATCACGCCGCGGGCCGCCGCCGAGGTGACGCTGCACGACATGACGCTGGCGCGCGCCGACGGCCGCCCGGTCGACCTCGACACGCTCGCCGAGCCGCTGCGCGCGCTGTTTTCCGCGGTCTGGGCCCAGAAGGCCGAGAGCGACGGGCTCAACGCCCTGACGATCCACGCCGGCCTGGGCTGGCGCGAGATCGCGATGCTGCGGGCGCTGTCGCGCTACCTGCAGCAGGCCCGGATCTCCTATTCGCAGCAGTACATGGCCGAGACCCTCGTCCGCCATCCGGAGATCACCCGCCTCCTCGTCGCCCTGTTCGCCGCCCGCTTCGATCCCCAGCTCGCCGACGACCGACGCGAGTCCCAGGAAGAGGTGCGGGCCGCGATCGAGACCGCGCTGGAACAGGTGACCAGCCTCGATGACGACACGATCCTGCGCCGCTTTGCCGGCCTGATCCTCGCCGCCACCCGCACCAGCTTCTACCAGGTGGAAACCGACGGGCAGCCGCGCGAGGTGATCGCGCTGAAGTTCGATCCCTCGAAGATCGACGATCTGCCCGCGCCGCGCCCCTACGCCGAGATCTGGGTCTACGGCACCCGCGTCGAGGGCGTGCACCTGCGCTTCGGCAAGGTGGCGCGCGGCGGCCTGCGCTGGTCGGACCGGCCCCAGGATTTCCGCACCGAGGTGCTCGGCCTCGTCAAGGCGCAGCAGGTCAAGAACGCGGTGATCGTGCCGGTCGGCGCCAAGGGCGGCTTCTTCCCCAAATGGCTCCCGGCCGGCGGCACGCGCGACGCGGTCTTCGCCGAGGGCACCGCCGCCTACCGGATCTTCGTCACGGCGATGCTCGACCTCACCGACAACATCGACGGCAGCACCATCGTGCCGCCGCTCGCCACCGTGCGCCATGACGGCGACGACCCCTACCTTGTGGTGGCCGCCGACAAGGGCACCGCGACCTTCTCCGACACCGCCAACGGCATCGCCGACGCCCACGGCTTCTGGCTGTCCGACGCGTTTGCCTCCGGCGGATCGGCCGGCTACGACCACAAGAAGATGGGCATCACCGCAAGGGGCGCCTGGGAAGCGGTCAAGCGCCACTTCCGCGAGATCGACACCGACATCCAGACGACGCCCTTCACCGTGGTCGGCGTCGGCGACATGTCCGGCGACGTGTTCGGCAACGGCATGCTGCTGTCACCGGCGATCCGGCTGATCGCGGCCTTCGACCACCGCGACATCTTCATCGATCCCGATCCGGACACCGCCCTGTCGCTCGCCGAGCGCCAGCGGCTGTTCGCCCTGCCCCGCTCCAGCTGGCAGGACTACGACAAGGCGCTGATCTCGAAGGGCGGCGGCGTCTTCCCGCGGGCCGCGAAATCCATCCGTCTCCCGCCGGAGGCGCAGGCCGCCCTCGGCTTCGGCCGCGAGACGGCCACCCCGGCCGAGGTGATGCGGGCAATCCTGCGCGCGCCGGCCGACCTGCTCTGGTTCGGCGGCATCGGCACCTATGTCCGCGGCCCCGGCGAGAGCGATGCGGAGGTCGGCGACCGCGCCAACGACCAGATCCGCATTCCCGCCTCGGACCTGCGCGTGAAGGTGGTCGGCGAGGGCGCCAACCTCGGCATGACCCAGCGCGCCCGCATCGCCTACGGCCTTGCCGGCGGCCGGGTGAATTCCGACGCCATCGACAATTCCGGCGGCGTCAACTCCTCCGACGTCGAGGTCAACATCAAGATCGCCCTGCGCCCGGCGGTGAAGGACGGGCGGCTCGACATCGCCGACCGCAACACGCTGCTCGCCTCGATGACCGACGATGTCGCGGCGCTGGTGCTGCGCAACAACTATCTCCAGACGCTGGCGATCTCGCTGACCCGCCGCCGCGGCTTCGAGGACTTCGGCTACCAGCGCCGGCTGATGCAGATTCTCGAACAGCGCCGCCTGCTCGACCGCGCCGTCGAGACCCTGCCCGACGACACGGCACTGGCCGAACGCGAGAAGGAGGGCCGTCCGCTGAGCCGGCCCGAGATCGCCGTGCTGCTCGCCTATGCCAAGATCGTGCTGTTCGACGACCTGCTCGGCACCGACCTGCCGCAGGATCCGTGGCTGAAGCACGACCTGTTCGGCTATTTCCCGCCGGCGATGCGGGAGGACTTCGCCGCCGACATCGAGGCGCACCGGCTGCAGCGCGAGATCGTCGCGACCCTGCTTGCCAACGCCATGATCAACCGCGGCGGGCCGACCTTCCTCGTGCGCATGGCCGACCAGACCGGCGCCGGCGTGGCCGAGATCACCCGCGCCTTCCTGATCGCCCGCGAGGCCTTCGAGCTGCGGAGCCTCGAGGATGCGATCGACGCCCTCGACGCGAAGATCGCCGGCGAGGTCCAGCTCGACCTCTATGCACGGGTGCAGGCCCTGCTGCTGGGCGCGACCACCTGGTTCATCCGCAACGTCGGCGACGGCTCCGACCTTTCCGCCGTCATCGAACGCTTCCGGCCGAGGATCGCCGAGATCCGCAATTCGGTGGACCTGTCCACCCTGCCGGCCACGGTGGACGAGGATCTCGCCGCCTCCCGCCAGCGGCTGGAGGCGGCCGGCGTGCCGGCGGATCTGGCCCGGCGCATCGCGCTCCTGCAGCTGGAGGCGCGCGCCACCGACGCGATCCTCGTCGCCGAGACCGCCGAACGGCCGCTGCAGGTAGCGACCGGGGCAATGGTCGAGAGCGGAATCTACTTCCGCATCGGCTCGATCGACGACATGGCGCGCCGGCTGGAGGTGCGCGACTACTACGACGGCCTTGCGCTGGACCGCGCCCGCCAGATGATCGCCGAGGCGCACCGGCGCATCGCCGCCGAGATCGCCGCGGCCAGCATCATCGCCCCCGACATCGAGGCGTGGATCCAGCCGCGCCGCGCCGCCGTGGAGCGCACCGTCGCCACCATCGGCGCGATCCTCGAAGGTGGAACCCCGACCGTCGCCCGCTTCACCGTGGTCGCCGGCCTGCTGTCGGACATCGCCGGCAGCTGAGAAGAGGTCGAGGCGGACCAGGCCGTCACGCTCACAGCGCCACGGTCGCGTCGCCGTCCGGCCGGACCCGGCAGGCCAGCACGCGGCCGCAGACCGGGCCGGCACCGTCCAGATCATGGACGGTGCCGGCCGTGATCTCGACGCGGCAATGGCCGCAGTCGCCGACCCGGCATTCGTAGGGCGGCGCGCAGCCGGCGCGGTCGAGGACGTCGAGCAGCGAGGTTGCCCGGCCGGGCGCAAGGCGGCGCGATCCGGACGCGGTGACGACCGTCAGTTCGCCGGCGACCTCGGCTTCCTCCGAGGCGGCAGCAAACTGTTCGTGCCGGATCCGTGCGCGCGGAAATCCCGCGGCGACCAGCCCCTCGACCAGCGCCGTCTCCATCGCCTTGCCGGTGCACAACAGCACGTCCGCGCCCGCCGGCAGGTCGCGCAGGATCGCCGCGGCGGTGAGCCGCTCGCGTCCGCCGGCCCAGTCGGCCGGCGCGTCACCGGTCAGGACCGGCCGGTAGCGGAACCAGCCGGTCGCCTGCTCCAGCGCGGCGAACTCGTCGTGGAAATAGAGGCTCGTCCGCGTGCGGGCGGTGAACCAGAGCACCGTCCGGCCCGCGCGCGGCCGGCGGCGCCGGGCCATCAGCATCGCCCGGAACGGCGTGATGCCGACGCCGGCGGCAACCAGCACCACCGGGCGGTCCGGATCGGTGTCAAGGAAGGACCCGCGCGGCCGCGACACCGTGAGCCGACATCCCTCGACCGCCCGGTCGATGAGAAAGCCCGATCCGGCGCCCCCCGTCTCGCGCTTGACCGTGACCTCCCAGGACAATGCCAGCCGGTCGTGACGCGATAGCGAGTAGGCCCGCCGGACGACGCGCCCCTCGACCGGCAGGTCGAACACGAGATGCTGGCCGGCGCGTGCGGCGGGCAGAGGGCGCCATTCCGAGACGAGCGAAAGCTGCACGGCATCGGCGCCGACGATCCTTCGCCGGCTTACGACCAGAGCCAGGGGCCGGTCGGCGACGGCCGCGCGCAGCCGGGCCGCCGTGTGCCGCAGCCCATCGAGCGACAGCGCCGCGGCCAGCAGCACCGGCAGCAGCATCAGGACGACGGCCACCGCGCCGGCAAGCGTCAGCATCGCGCCGTCTCATGCCCTGGGAAGCGAGGCGCCGGCCAGGGGCACGTCAGCCGGTGGCCGCATGCGCCCCGCTGCCAGCCGAGGCCAGCGCCTTGCGGCGCTCGGCGCGGCGCCAGATCACCACGCCCGACAGGGAGAGGAACAGCATGACCGCCCCGATCGCGTCGATCCAGATCCACTCGAGATCCTTGCCGAAGAAGAGCTTGCCGGTGTGGAGATCCATCACCAGCTTGTTGAGGGTATAGGCCGGCGCGCCATGCACGGCGGCATAGCCGGACAGCGCCTCGTCGGCGAGCGGCGAGGGCCGGAAGGTCGCCCCGCCGTCGTCCGAGCGCCAGAGTTGTTCCTTGGTAGCGGCGAAGATCGCCGCGCCCGAGGTCGACACCGACCAGACGTCGCCGGGCATCGCCTGCGTCCACAGCCCGTCGCGGCCGGCGCGCCAGAGACCAGTCTTGCCGGCCGCGAACACCGTTCCGTCAGCGGCGGCGAGATCGCGCACCTCCTCCTCGCCGATCGCGCCGACCTTCATCGGCACTCCGCCAGTGCCCTCGGCCACGAGGCCGTATTTCGTGCCGTAGTAGCGGGTGCCGTCGGCCGTTTCGAGGAAGGCCTTCAGTTCGAAGGCGGCAGGCGCGCCCTCGCCCGGGCCGGTGAGGGCGACGTTCTTGGTGCCGAGATCCTTGTCGTGGGCGATCAGGATCGCCGTGATCGAGACGATGACGATCGGCAGCGCCAGCGCGATGCTGAGCCACGCGTGCCAGGTCCTGAGTGTCATGTCGCCCTCCTTGAGGTCATGTCGCCGCGGTGTCCGCGCGGCCCGGCTACGTCCGCAGATCAGCCCGCCGGTTTGACCGGCAGGTCAGAACGATCCCTTGAGCCCGACGTAGACCGACCGGGCCCCTTCCTCCACCTCGACCGCGCCGTCCGCCTTGCGCTTCACCCGCTCGGTGCCGGTGAGATTTTCGGCAAGGGCAAACAGGGTGATCTGGTCGGTCAGGCGATAGTCGACCTCGGCATCGAGCGTGAGTTCGGCATCACGCACTTCGTCGCCATTGTCGCCGCTGGAGGTGATCTCCGACGTGAAGTTCAGCGCCAGCGCCGCCGACAGGCGCGCATCCGGATCGCTCCACACCAGCGCCACGTCACCCCAGAAGTCCGGCTGCTCCTTGAACGGGCGCTTCGTCCCGTCGTATTCGGTGAGCCGGCTTCTGGCGAAGGTCTGCGTCGAGGTGATCGAGAATCCCTCGAGGGCTTCGAGACCCAGCAGGCCGAGGCCGACGCGCTCTTCCAGGATCACGCCCGCCGTCCAGCCGTCGCCGACATTCTGCGACTGGTAGATCGGGTTGCCGTCGTCGTCCTCGTCGCCGGTCGCCACCTCCTCGATCCGGTCGGAAATCCACCGGTAGAAGACGCCGGCACCGAGATCGAGATGCGGCGACGTGTAGTCGAGATCGACGTCATAGGCCCAGCCGCGCTCCGGTTCGAGGTCCGGGTTGCCGATGGTGGTCCTGTCGCTGCCGCTCGTTTCCCATGGCACCAGCAGGTCGAACTTCGGCCGGGTCACGACCCGCGCGATGCCGCCGGACAGCGCCCAGTCCTCCGAGAACCTGACCTCGAAAGGAAGCGACGGCAGCAGGTCGATCGCGTCGCCGTCCGACGTCATGCCGGCGGCCGAGGTCGCCTCAAGGCTGGTCGCCTCGATGCGCAGGCCGGGCGTGATCTTCACGGCGCCGAAGAATTCGGTCTCGTTCTGGACGTAGCCGGCAATCGTGATTTCCTCGAGCGCATAGACATCCTTCTCGCCCGCCGCCTGCGGGATGCCGGCCTTGGCCTTGGTCTTCGCCTTGTCGCGGGTCTTGTATTTGGCGAGCAGGCCGGTCTTGAGGATGTTGTGGGCGCCGCCGGCCTCGAACGGCAAGGCCAGGTTGACCTCGCCCTGCAACAGGTCGTCGTTCTTCTCCTCCCATTCGGTCTCGAACTTGGAGGCCTCCTCGCTGCCGTCGGCCTTGTAGGTGGCCTTGTCCTTGTCCTTGTCCTCGCTGCCGGCATAGTAGGCGACGCGGGCATCCAGCGTCGCGCCCTCGAAGACGGAGAAGGCTTCGTCGAAGTCGTGGCGCACCGAGAAGGCGCCGCCGACGGTGCGCTTGGTCTTCGATTCCGCCTCGGTTTCCGAGCCGTTGAACGACCCGTCCGACTTGTATTTCGCCTTGGTCTTGTCCTTGTCCTCGACCTGGTTCAGCCATGTCGGCTTGAAGCGCACGGCCGTGTCGTCGGTCTGCCAGAGAAAGTCGCCGAGGAAATCGGTGGAGGTGACGTCCTTGACCTCGTCCTCGGTCTCGGCAAGCGTCACGCCGTCCTTGTCGGTCTTGGTCTTGGTCTTGATGTTCGGCACCTTGCTCCACGACACCGCGCCCTGCGCGCCGAAGGTCTCGTTCAGCATGCCGCCGGCGGTGAGCGAATGCCACTGCTGGATGTCGCCGCCCTCCGGCGCGCCGACCGCGCCCTGAACGGCGATCTCGCGCTCGCGCGGGATGTCGCGCAGCTTGATGTCGACCCGGCCGGCGATGCCGTCGGCCTCCATCTCCGCACGCCGGCTGCGGATCACCTCGACGCTCTCCACCAGCGACGACGACAGCCGGTCGAGGTTGAACTCGCGCTTCTCGCCGCCGTCGGGCAACTGGATGCCGTCGATGGTGGTGCGGGTGTATTCCTTGTCGAGGCCGAGCACGCGGGCGTCCTTGTCCTCGCCCGGACCGCCGCCGGTGAAAACGCCCGGCAGGCGCTTGATCACGTCCTGGACCCGGGCGCCGGTCGGCAGCCGGCCGAATTCGGCCCGGTCCATGGTCGCGCCCGGCAGGCCGTCACGCTCGGTGCCGAGCCCGATGCAGAGCGGCAGGTCCGTGTCCTGCCCGTTGGGACTGGCAACCTTCCGGCATTTCTGGCCCGACGCCGCATGCAGGATGATCGGATCGAGCAGCAACGTCTCGTCCGGCGAACCTGCTGGCGCCACGCCCTCCTGAGCACCCGCCATGGAACAGCCCATCGCGATCGCGATGAGCGACACCCCCGTCAAACGCATCATGATTCCCAGCCCCGAACGCGCCCTTTAATATGAGTTTTAGTGTCATGTTTAGATGATCACGTCAATCGGCCGGAGGGTGGACCGCACAAAAAGAAGGCGCCGCAATCCCGGTCCGGATCGCGGCGCCTCGCATGGTTCAAGGCCGATGGCCCCGACGATCAGACCGCCTTGACGGTGATCTCGATGTTGCCGCGGGTGGCGTTGGAATAGGGGCAGACCTGATGGGCGGCCTCGACCACCTCGTTGGCCTTTTCCAGCTCGATGCCCGGCACATGGGCTTCCAGATCGACCGCGATGTTGAAGCCGGGGCCGTCCTCGCGCTTGCCGAAGGCGACCGTGGCGGTGACCGTGGCGTCGTCGGGGATCTTGACGCCGTGCTTGCTGGCGACCGCCTTCATGGCGCCGAGGAAGCAGCCGGAATAGCCGGCGGCGAACAGCTGCTCGGGATTGGTGCCGCGGGCGCCGTCGCCGCCCATTTCCTTCGGCACGGTCAGCGTGACCTCGAGGACGCCGTCCTCGGACTTGGCGCTGCCCGAGCGGCCGCCGGTGGCGGTGGCTTGGTGCTGTAGAGTTTCTTGATCGTCATGTGATGTCTCCCTGTCGGCAATCGGTTCGGAGGATCTCGTCGGCTCCGTCGCTGGAACCATTTTCATTGTGTACAATTAAATTATGCGCTATGCAAGTCGTGCTGCTGACAATGTCGTGATCGCCAGGCGATTGGCGACCGGGCCGGAGCCGGTGTCTTGCACGCCACTCCCTGTGGCAACGCGCCGGCGGCGATATGGTTTCCGGCGGTGGCGGGAGTGGTCTATGGTCATGCTGCGGCGCGGCGCGCGATCGGAGGGGTGATGAGCGACACGACGAACACCCGGCGCCGGGCGCCGAACCTCGATCGCCAGCTCTGCTTTGCGACCTATTCGGCCTCGCGCGCCTTCACCCGCCTCTACCGCAGCCTGCTCGCCCCCCTGGGCCTGACCTATCCGCAGTATCTGGCGATGCTGGTGCTGTGGGAGGCGGACAATGTTCCGCTGAAGACCATCGGCGAGAAGCTGACGCTCGATTCCGGCACGCTGACGCCGCTGCTCAAGCGCCTCGAGGAGGCCGGACTCGTGACGCGGCGGCGCTCGGCCCATGACGAGCGGCAGGTGCTGATCGCGCTGACGCCGAAGGGCGACGGCCTGCGCGAGGCGGCAGCGGCGATCCCCCGGGAGATCGGCGCGGCGATCGGCCGGCCGCTGCCGGACATCCTCGCCCTGCATCAGGACCTGAAGGACCTCGAGGCGGCGCTGAACGCGGCGTCCGACAAGCGGGAGACGGTTCATGGATGAAGCGCCGCAGCCGTTCGAGAGCCCGGTGGCGCAGCCGAGGGTGCCACGGCCCGCAAGCCGGCGCGGCATCTTCGGCTGGATCATGTTCGATCCGGCCGCGCAGCCCTATTTCACGCTGATCACCACCTTCGTCTTCGCGCCCTATTTCGTGTCGGCGGTCGCCTCCGACCCGGTGCTGGGCCAGTCGCTCTGGGGCTATGCCACCGGCCTGGCCGGCCTTGCCATCGCCCTCACCTCGCCTTTTCTCGGCGCCGTCGCCGACGCCAGCGGCCGGCGCAAGCCGTGGATCGCGGTGTTCACGCTGATGACGATCCTCGCCTCGGCCGCCCTCTGGTTCGTGGAGCCGGGACGGCCCGACCTCGTGCCGCTGGCCCTGATCGCCTTCGCGATCGGCACCATCGGCGTCGAATACGCCTCCGTCTTCACCAATGCGATGATGCCGGACCTGGTGCCGCCCGAGCGGCTCGGCCGGCTGTCGGGCACCGGCTGGGCGGCGGGCTATGCCGGCGGCCTCGTCAGCCTCGCGCTGGTGCTCGGCCTGATGGCGGCTGATCCGGAGACCGGGCGGACGCTCTTCGGCCTCGAGCCGCTGTTCGGCCTCGACCCGGAAAGCCGGGCCGGCGACCGGGCAAGCGGGCCGCTGACCGCGATCTGGTTCGCGGCACTCGTGCTGCCGCTGTTCCTGTTCACCCCGGATGTGCCCAAGCGCATGGGCATCGGCGCCGCCTTCGTCGCCGGCCGCCGCCAGCTCGGCGAGACGCTGAAGACCCTGCCGAAGAACCGGCCGGTGTTCTTCTTCCTGCTTGCCAACATGATCTACACCGACGGCCTGATCGCGCTGTTCGCCTTCGGCGGCATCTATGCGGCCGGCACCTTCGGCTGGGGCACCATCGAGATCGGCATCTTCGGCATCCTGCTCACGCTCACCGGCACGGTCGGCGCCTTCGCCGGCGGCCGGCTCGACGACCGGATCGGCCCGCGCGCGGTGATCTGCGGCGCGCTGATGCTGCTGATGGGCGCGGCGATCGGCATTCTCTCGATCGGCGCCGACCACATGCTGTTCGTGGTCGAGGTGGCCGGTCCGCAGCCGGGCGACGGCCTGTTCGCCTCGCTGCCCGAGCGGCTCTACATCGGCCTCGGCATCGTGATCGGCGTGGCCGCCGGGCCGCTGCAGGCGGCCTCGCGCTCGATGCTGGTGCGGCTCGCGCCGCCCGGACAGGCGGCGCAGTTCTTCGGCCTGTTCGCCCTCACCGGCAAGATCACCAGCTTCATCGGTCCGACCATGGTCGGCCTCGCCACCATGCTGACCGGCAGCCAGCGCGCCGGCCTCGTGCCGCTGCTGGCCTTCTTCGCCATCGGCCTCCTGCTGCTGCGCGGCGTGCGGGTGCCCGCCGTCAGCGCGGCTACATCCCCGCGACCCTGATCCGCCGGGCAAGGCCCTCGGCGATCATCTGCGCGACGCAGGAATAGCCTGGTCGTTCATGTGGAAGTTGTCGCGGGCCAGCACCGGCCGGCGCACCGCCTCCGGCAGGCTCGCCCAGTGGCGCATCGCGTCGAAGCGGCGCACCACCGGCACGGCGCTCGTCGCCGCCATCCGGTCGATGCCGGCAACGAACTCGGCATAGCCGGTGTCGCCCACCACCTTCGGATAGAACTGCGGGTCCATCAGGATCGCGTCGATCCCGCGCGCCTTCAGCCAGTCGATCCCGGCCATCACCACCTCGCCCATCTTGTCGAGGGTGACGCCCTTGATCCGGTCGTTGGTGCCGAGCTGCCAGATCACCAGATCCGGCCGGTCCGCCTCGACCTCGGCCACGAGCCGCTTGATCGCCCCGGCCACCTTCTCGCCGTTGATGCCGCGGTTGATCACCTCCACCGCGATGTCCGGCAACCGCCGCTCCAGTTCCACCTCGAGCCTGGCCGGATAGGTTGTCGCCGGGCTGCTGGCGCCAAGGCCGCGGGTCGACGAGGAGCCGATCGCCAGAACCTTGAGCCGGCCGTCGTCCACCACGCGGCGGATCGCGCCATCGAGCCGGCCGTCGAGGGCGAGCAGCGGATCAGGCACCGGACAGGCCTCCGGCAGGGCCGCCGTGGCAACGCCGGAGAAAAGGGATTGCGGCGCGGCCGGCTCGACGGAGGCGAGTTCCGCGGGCGTCGCGCCGCGGCTGGCGGCGGGGGGCAGGGTCTGGGCGGCGGCGTCGAGCACGGCCGGCAGCATCAGGCATGCGGCCGCGGCAAGACGCAGCACCGATCGGGATACGATCCGTGTCGTCATGTCACCTTCGATATGTTCGTGATGCCCGAAGAGGGTGGGCAGCCCTTCGGCGTCCGTGCGCCGGCCGGCGCATCGCGCCGCTGCCCTTCAGAAAACAGCTTCCGGCGGCGATGGCAATGCCACCCGTGCCGCAATGCGGCATCGATCGCCGACCGTTGCAAAAAGGCCGCAACTTCAACGGGATGGACCCCGCCATCGTCCGCTCAGCGCGAACAACCGCGGCTCAATGGCGGAAATGGCGCATGCCGGTGAACACCATGGCAAGGCCCGCGGCGTCGGCCGCGGCGATCACCTCGTCGTCGCGCATCGAGCCGCCCGGCTGGATCACCGCCGTGGCCCCCGCCTCGACCGCCGCCTGAAGGCCGTCGGCAAAGGGGAAGAAGGCGTCGGAGGCGACCACGGCCCCGTCCGTCAGCCGGCCGGAAAGGCCGGCGGCCGCCGCCGCATCCTCGGCCTTGCGCGCGGCGATCCGCGAGGAATCGACCCGGCTCATCTGGCCGGCGCCGATGCCCACCGTCGCCCCGCCCTTCGCATAGACAATGGCGTTGGACTTCACGTGCTTGGCGACCCGGAAGGCGAACAGCAGGTCGGCGATCTCGGCCGCCGTCGGCGCCCGCTTCGTGACGACGCGCAGGTCGTCCGCGCCGATCCGCCCGAAGTCGCGCGACTGCACCAGCAGGCCGCCGGCGACCGAGCGCACGGCGAGCCCCGGCGTGGCCGGATCGGCGAGCCCGCCGGTGACGAGCAGCCGCAGGTTCTTCTTTCCCGCGATGATCGCCGCCGCCTCGTCGCTCGCCTCCGGGGCGATGATCACCTCGGTGAACACCTCGACGATCTTCGCGGCCGCCTCGGCGTCCAGCCGGCCGTTCAGCGCGACGATGCCGCCGAAGGCCGAGACCGGGTCGCAGGCGAGCGCCTTCTCGTAGGCCTCCAGCAGGCTGGCCCCGGTGCCGACGCCGCAGGGGTTGGCGTGCTTGATGATCGCCACCGCCGGCCGGTCCGCGCCGAATTCGGAGACGAGTTCGAAGGCGGCGTCGGTGTCGTTGATGTTGTTGTAGGAGAGCGCCTTGCCCTGGACCTGCCGGGCGGTGGCAACGCCGAAGCGCGGCTCGCCGGTGCGGTAGAAGCGGGCCGACTGGTGCGGGTTCTCGCCGTAGCGCAGCTCCTCCGCCAGCCGTCCGCCGACCGCGAAGAAGTCGCCGGGTTCGGCCGACAGTTCGCGCGCGAACCAGCCGGAGACCGCCGCGTCATAGGCCGCCGTGCGCGAAAACGCCTTGGCGGCGAGCCGGCGGCGCAGGTCGACGGTCGGGCCGCCGGCCGCGATCGCCTCGATCACCGCGCCATAGTCGGAGGGCTCGACCACGACGGTGACATAGCCGTGGTTCTTGGCGGCGGCTCGGATCATCGCCGGCCCGCCGATGTCGATGTTCTCCACCGTCTCCTCGGCCGGGGCGCCGCGCGCCACCGTCGCCTCGAACGGGTAGAGATTGACGCAGAGGATATCGATGCCCTCGATGCCGTGGGTCGCCATCGCCTCGGCATGGGACGGCTCGCCGCGCACGGCCAGGAGGCCGCCGTGGATCTTCGGGTGCAGGGTCTTCACCCGCCCGTCCATGATTTCGGGAAAGCCGGTGACGGACGCGACCTCGACGACCGGCACGCCCGCCGCCTCCAGCTCCGCCTTCGAGCCGCCGGTGGTAAGGATCTCGACGCCGGCGCCGTGCAGCGCCCGGGCAAACTCGACCATTCCGGCCTTGTCGGACACCGAGATCAGCGCCCGCTTCGGCTGGATGCGGTCGGGAGGCGTGACGGTCGAGACTTTCATGGCGCAGGTCCGCGGATCGGGGATCGGAAGCTGGCGCGCCGATAGCACGAAACCTGCGGGGAATGAACCGTTATCGCGCGGTTGCCCGGAAGAGGGGGGCCCGGGCGCGGGCCGCCGTTCAGCGCGCCCGGCGGACCGGCGCGCGGCCCGCCGCCTCGCGCTGCATCGACCAGGTGATCTCCGGGGCCTCGGCAACCCGGCCGGCCAGCACGATCTGCTGGCTGCGGCGCCGGCCGTGGACGGCCGAGAGATAGACCGATTCCGCCAGCTCCGGTTCCACATCGGCGGAGGCAAAGCTCCAGGCCTCGCCGTCGGGGGCCAGCATCAGGATCGCGCCGCCCTCGGTGCGGCTGGCACGGATGGCGGGGTGGAGATGGAAGCGGATCGCGAAGGCGCGCCGGCCGGCGGTCTCCGCCTTTCCGTCGAGCCGGTCGACGCCGAGGATCTGCTCGCCGTCGGCCGACAGCGTCAGCGAGCGGCGATGAACGAGGCCGAAGCGCGCCAGATAGCCGTCGTGGCTGCCGGTGACGGCGATGTCGTTGTGACGCTCCAGCCGTTCCGACGTCACCTCGCGCGGCCCGGCCAGCACCGTGGTGCCGGCGAGCCTGCGCAGCCGCGGCGAGGCGACGAAGCGCAGCGAGGACGTGTCCTCCACCGTCAGCGTCGAATGGGCGGCGGTGTGGCGCGCGGCCTCCGACCAGAGATCGGGGCCTTCCGCGCCGCCGCAGTTGACGATGAACCGGCTGGCGCCGGCGCTCATCTCGAAGGCGAGGCAGCCGGCGTGGGCGCCGCCGTCGAAGCCGCGCGGCGGCGGGGCGCCCATGTCGACGATCAGCGTGGTGCGGCCGCAGTCGAGCCGCTGGTAGCCCGAATGGCTGGCGTTGGCGACCGGACGGCCGCGGGCGTCGTCATGGGCGAGCACGGCGGCGAGCGTGTCCACCGGCGTCGTGCCCATGCCGTTGAAGCGGGCGAACTCGCCGTTGCGATGCCGGAAGAAGCGCAGCATCGGCATCATCCGGTCGATGGCCCCCAGCAGCGCCGCCGACGGCGCGACGCCGCGCGCGGTGTAGGCCTGACGCAGCGGCAGAAGGTCGACGAGCAGGTCGAGGATCACCTGCGGATTGCGGCTGACATGGCCGCCATCGGGCAGGATCTGCGCCAGAAGCTCGGCGTCGAGCTTCTGGGTGGCGAGCCGCACCAGCCGGGTCTGGCCGTCGAGCGCGATCGCCGCCTCGGCAATCGCGATCAGGCAGATCAGCGTCGGATAGCCCTCCTGCGTGCGCTTGAGCCCGCGGCGCAGCAGGCGGATGTGGCGGACGACGGATTTCAGGAAGCGGCGGTAGAAGGCGCGGTCGGCGTCCTCGAGGATCAGCGGCGACTGGGTGACGAAGGCGAGCAGGCGCCGCGCCGTCACCTCCGGCTCCAGCGCGATCGCCGGGGCGCGGGCCTCCTGGGCGATCCAGTCGGAAACGAGCGCCCGGGCGTTGGACCGGGTCAGCGCGCCGTCCGCGGCTTTCAGATGACGCAGCCACGCGAAGGAATGGAGCTGCCGCGCCCAGTCGTCGGAGGGGGACGGCATGTCGAAGGGCGACCGGCCGCCGGTTTCCACCAGCTTGCCGCCGAAGGCGAACAGGCCGGCATAGATGTCGGCGGCGCGGGTCGGGTCGGAGGTGCGGATGTCCTGCGGCGCGATGACGAGGCGCTCGGGCAGCGCGCCCGGCCAGCGCCAGCGCAGGAACGGGCCATCCTCCACCGACGCGACCAGCCGACGGGTCGATCGGGCAAGCGCGCGCCCGAGGAGGCGCGTCGTCGCGGTCACGCCCTCCCATGCCATGCGCTCACCCTTTCCTGAGGTCGGACCGCCACCACGGCGGACGCCGCCCTTCGCCGACGGCCCGCGCGACGCCATGGCGCCGATCCGGTCGTGCATGGGTTGGGTTGCGCGCTGCAACGGCCGAGCCTTCCGATCGAGAACGCCGGCCTCGGCAACCGAATCGTTGCAGGCCGGGCTTTCACCCGTCCCAGTTGGCCAGAAAGCTGGTTACCAACTGGTTTCCGGAACCGGAAAAATCCGCCGGGTCATCCGACGAGCCGGGCGGCCTCCCCCGCAGCGATCCCGGTGGCAACGGGCGCGGATTCTTCACGCCCGCCTCCCTCACAGCCGGCGCAGCCGGGCGATGAAGAAGCCGTCGAGGCCGGCCAGCCGCGGGTCGGCGTTGGGCAGCATCGACGGCAGCGTGCGCACGTCGCCCTCGGCGGTGACCGCGTCGGCCAGGCCGCCGATCTCGGCCGGATCGACGGGCACCCGCTCGACCGGCAGGCCGTCGGCGAGCACGCGGCGGATCTGCGCCTCGCCCTCCTCCGGCTCGAGCGAGCAGGTGCAGTAGACCAGCAGCCCGCCCGGCTTCACGAGATCGATCGCCCGCTCCAGCATCCGGCGCTGCTGCGCCGCCAGCTCGGCGATGTCGCCCTCGCCCTTGAGGAAGGCGACGTCCGGATGGCGGCGGATCGTCCCGGTCGCCGAACAGGGCGCGTCGAGCAGCACCGCGTCGAACGGGCCGCCGGCATAGGTCGCCACATCCGCGGTCACCACCTCGGCCTCGAGACCGAGGCGGGCGAGATTGCGCGACAGCCGCTCCAGACGCCGCGCCGAATGATCGACGGCGGTGACCCGCGCGCCGCCGGCCGCCAGCATCGCGGTCTTGCCGCCGGGGGCCGCGCAGAGATCGGCGACGGTGAGGCCCGTCACGTCGCCGAGCAGCCGCGGCGGCAGGCAGGCGGCCGCGTCCTGCACCCACCACGCGCCCTCCGCGTAGCCGGGCAAGGCCTCCACGGAGCCGGCGGAGACGAGACGCAGCGAGCCGGTCGCAGCGTGAGGCCGCCGAGCTGCTCGCGGAACGCCCCGCCGTCGTCCCGCAGCGACAGGTCGAGGCTGGGTTCGGTGAGATGACCCGTGGCGATCGCCCGGGCGGTCTCGCGGCCATAGGCGCGGCTCCAGCGGGCAAACAGCCAGTCCGGCGCGTTGAGCACCGCCTCGTCCTGGTCGGCAAGAATCGCGTCGCGCTCGCGCGTCAGCCGCCGCAGCACGGCGTTGGTCAGGCCCTTCCACTTCAGCGTGTCGGGCTGGCGGCCGGCATGGTCGACGGCAAGGCCGACGGCGGCATGGTCCGGAATGTCCATGAACAGCACCTGCGCCGCGCCGACGGCGAGGATCGCGCGCAGCGCCGCCGCCTTCTGCGGCAGCGGCCGGTCGATCAGCCGGCCGAGCGCGTCGGCGATCTGGCCGTGTCGGCGCAGGGTGACCCCGACGATCGCCCGCACCAGCGCGCGGTCCTTGACCTCGAGCGCCTCGAAGCGGGCCGCCAGCGGCCCGTCGTCGAGCAGGCCGTCGAGCAGCCGCCCCTGGAAGACGCCGCCGACGAGGTCGGCGGCCAGCAGACGGGCCGCGCCGCCGGGCGGCAGCGCGGGCGGGCGGGGCGATCGGTCCCGCCGGGATGTGACAGTGGTCATGAGATGCTTGGCTCCGGCGGTCAGCCCCAGGGACCGCCCCGATTACGAGGTCCGCGCGACCACGGACCACCGCGCGTCCGGCCTGCCCCCGGCACGGAGCCGCCCGGGTAGCGGCCCGGCGCGGTCTCCGCGCGGGCCGCTGCGGGGCGGCCCATCTCCCGGGCTAGGTCGGAGAGCGCGGCGATGCGGTTTTCGGTCGCCGGGTGGGTGGAAAAGAGATTGTCCATCCGCGCGCCCGACAGCGGATTGATGATGAACATGTGCGCCGAGGCGGGATTGGCCTCGGCGGAGCGGTTCTCGACACGGGCAACGCCGCCGGAGATCCGCTGCAGCGCCGAGGCGAGCGCCATCGGATCGCCGCAGATCTCGGCGCCCGCGCGGTCGGCGGAATATTCCCGGGTGCGCGAGATCGCCATCTGCACCAGCGCGGCCGCCAGCGGCGCGACGATCACCGCCAGCAGGATGCCGACGATGCCGAGCCCGTTGCCATTGCCGTTGCTGTCGCGGTTGCCGCCGAAGAACAGGCCGAAGTTGGCGAGCATCGACACCGCGCCGGCGATCGTCGCGGTCACCGTCATGGTCAGCGTGTCGTAATGCTTGATGTGGGCGAGCTCGTGGGCCATCACGCCGGCGATCTCGTCGCGGCTGAGCATCTGCAGCAGGCCGGTCGTCGCCGCCACGGCGGCATTTTCCGGATTGCGGCCGGTGGCAAACGCGTTCGGCTGCGGGTTCTCCATGATGTAGACCCGCGGCATCGGCATCTGCGCCCGCCGGGCGAGGTCCTCGACGAGGCCGTAGTATTCGGGTGCGGAGCGGCGGTCGACCTCGCGGGCGCCGTGCATCCTCAGCACCATCTTGTCGGCGTTCCAGTAGCTGAAGATGTTCATCGCGGCGGCGACCGCGAACGCGATCATCATGCCGCTCCTGCCGCCGATCAGGAAGCCGACGCCCATGAACAGCGCCGTCATCGCGGCGAGGAGCATGCCCGTCTTCAGGATATTCATGACCGTTGTGAACCTCTGCATGGACCGCGGAACCGACCGTCTCAGGCGTTGAAGCCGGGCCTGTCGGCGGCGCGCGGATTTTGCTCTATATGATGGGGATGCTGCCGGCCAGCCGCAAGCATCGGTTCCCTTGATGGAACAGGGCGGGGGCAGCCAGCGGCGACGGGCCCTGCACGGGCCGATCGAGAACGGAACGGAGCGAGGCCGGACATGACCGACAGCAACCCCGATATCGCCACCGACCCGGCCACCGAAGCCATCCGTACTGACACCGCAACCGGGAACGCCGCCCCCGCGCGTGATCCGGCCACCCTGCCCCCGGCCGCGCGCCGGGCGCTGGCCGAGGCCGAGCAGCGCCGGGCCGAGGCCGCGGCGGCCCCGAAGCTGCCGCGCGAGATCGCCGGCCGCGGCGGCGCCGAGCCGGCCCGCTACGGCGACTGGGAGGTCAAGGGCATCGCCGTCGACTTCTGACGCCGATGTCGACGCTGGCGCGCAGCGCGCGAAGGCCGGCAACGGCGTGTCAATCCGGAACGGCCCCGGCCGCCCGTGCGCCCGCGACGGGGGAAAGGAGTGCCTCGGCGGACACCCTGTCGTTAACGACCGGTAAACGGCCGCAGGCGCGGCACCCTCTGCGTTAAGCACATGGCCGGGCTCGATTCTTTTCTGCCAGCAACTTGGCAGCAGGCCGCCCGGCCCGATCTGCCGGACCGCGCGGACGGCACGACTTCTGCGAAGGATCCCGGTCAGGAGACACCTGTCTCATGACGGAGATCGAAATGGCACGCAGGCTCACCCCCAACGCACCGGCGCAGTTTGCCCAGGACACCCGCGGCTCGGTCGCGATGCTGTTTTCCTTCTCGCTGCTGGCGATCCTGCTGGCAGTGGGCGCGGCGGTCGACTACGGCCACGCCACGAAGATCCGCGGCCAGATGCTCGGCGCCCTCGACAGCGCCGCCCTGATCGCCGCCAAGCAGATCTCCATGGGCGAGACCGACACGGCAAGGATCAACGCGCTGGCCCGCGCCCAGTATGACGCGAACTTCCGGGTCTCCAAGGATTCCGAGGTCGAGACCACGTCCTTCGTGGTGGTGCCGGACTTCGACGAGAGCACCGTGTCGGTGACCTCCGAGATCGAGGTGCCGACCTTCTTCATGGCCCTGGCCGGCCTGAACGATCTTCCCGTCTCCTCCACCGCGACCGCCGCGATCGACGGAACCCGGGTCGAGGTGGCGATGATGATCGACCTCACCGGGTCGATGGGCGACTGGGCCTCGGGCAGTTCGCAGCCGAAGGTCAAGGATCTGGAGAAGGCCTCGAAGTCGCTGGTGGAGACGCTGCTGCCGGCCGGCACCGACGTCAATGGCAAGGTCCGGATCGCGATCGCCCCGTTCAGCGAGGGCGTCAATCCCGGCAGCTACCTCACCGCCGTCTCGGGCGTCGCAAAGCCCGACACCAAATGCGTGGTCGAGCGCACCGGCACGGCCGCGGCGAGCGATGCGGCCCCGGCCGACGCGCCGGTGCCGCTGGCGCCGGTCAAGAAGATGGACGGCAGCTTCTACTGCCTGTCGCGCACGATCCAGCCGCTGACCGACGATCGCACGACCCTGATCTCCGCGCTGACCTCGCTGCCGACCGGCGGCTACACCGCCGGCCACATCGGCTCGGCCTGGGCGCAGTATCTGCTGTCGCCGAAGTGGGCGAGCCTGTTTCCCGCCGACAACCGCCCGTCCGCCTACGGCAGCGACGTCCAGAAGATCGCGATCCTGATGACCGACGGCCTCTACAACACCTACTACGACATCTCCACCACGAAGAACTACAAGACCGCCGTGCACAACCAGGCGAGCGCCTCGGCCAGCGCCGCCACCGCGATCTGCAGCGCGATGAAGGCGAATGGTGTCGTCGTCTACACGATCGGCTTCGACCTGACCGGGGCGAGCGGCGAGAGCGCCAAGAAGACCCTCAAGGCCTGCGCCTCGACGGTGGACGGCGAACTCGCCTTCTTCGACGCCGCCAACGGCGCCGAACTCCTCGCCGCCTACGGCGAGATCGCCAACCAGATCCTCAATCTGCGTCTCTCGTCCTGAGATCTCCGGCGCGGACAGGGACAGGACGGGGCGCGCGCCGGTGATCGGCGCGCGCCCTTTCTTGTTGAGCGCTGATCGCAGGCCTGGCGGCAGGTCGTGTCGTCGTGACGCGTCATACCCCGGGAATGAAGCGACAAGGACATCCATCCCTGCGCCCGGCCTTGCCCTTCGAGACGGCCCTTTCGGGCCTCCTCAGGGTGAGGCCTTGGGAGATCTGGCGATGTTCAGCAAGCGCTTGCCCTTTTCCCTCATCCTGAGGAAGTCGCGAAGCGACCGTCTCGAAGGACGAGGGGAAAGGCCCGGTCCCGCACGGTCGGACCTCCACCAACCCGACGCAAGAATGCATTAACCTGACATTAGGAATTTATTCTGATACAAGTGATTTTATGCCTAGACTCGACTGCGCCCTGCCGATTGCCCGAACTTGTCTGACGCGATTCCTCGCGGCCGGCCTCCTCGCCGCGGGCCTTGCCCTGCCCGTCGGCGCCGCCGAGCGGCTCGACGGCCCCTACCCGGCCGACGTGCTGGAGGTGGTCGATGGCGACACCCTGCTGGTGCGGGCCCGGATCTGGCTCGGCACGGACGTCACCGTCGCCGTCCGCCTGCGCGGCATCGACGCACCGGAAGCCCGTGGCCGCTGCCCGGCCGAGCGCGACCTTGCCCGGAAGGCAACCCGCCGGCTCGGCGATCTCGTCGCCGACGGCAGCGTCCATCTGACCGCGATCACCGGCGACAAGTATGGCGGCCGGGTGGTGGCGACCGTGACCGGCAGCGACGGCCGTGTGATCGCCGACGATCTTCTCGGCGAAGGACTGGCCCGCCCCTATGCCGGCAGGGCCCGTGCCGGCTGGTGCGGCGGCTGAGCCCTGCCCCCACCCCGCGCACACGCGCTGCAACGCCCACCACCCCCCGACCAATTTCCGGAACGTTGTTCACCGCCGCGCGGCAAAAACCACCGTTTTGCCTTCATTCCGTCAAACCGCGACCATGTCGCAAGGCGACCTTGTCATCGTTGCCTCGGACGCCTGATCTGGACTGGTCCCGGTTTTCCAGCCCCCCAGCCCCCCGGGACAGACGTTCGGATCGGTTTCCCGCTTTTTACAGCGTGCTCCCAGCCCCAGCGCGCAGCGGCTGTCCGAGGCAACCATCTTCTTCCTTTCGCTTTGACAGGCAGGCCGGAAACGAGGCAGGGTCGCCCCCGCCGCGCCGGTCGTTGCTGCGTCCGCGCACGGGCGGCCATCGCCCGGCACGCGGCACGACCCGGACGTCACGACAACGTGACCGCCGGGTGGTTTTCCCCCTGTCCGATTGCCGCTACCGCTCTTCGGACGGCGCAGCGGCAAGGGCCGGGCAGGATCGATGGACGCGGGAGACGTGACGTGAGCGCAGCGACAGACGACCGGGCCGACATGCCGCCCGCCCCGCGCGCCGCCATCACCGCCACCACCCTTGCCCTTCTCGCCGGCCTTGCCGCGATCCTTCTGGCCTGGGGCTTCCAGATCATCGGCGGCTACGTGCCGTGCAAGCTCTGCTACCAGGAGCGCATTCCCTACTATCTCGGCCTGCCGCTGCTGGCTGCCGCCCTCGCGCTCGCCGGCCGCGGCGGCAGGCGTTCCGCCTCCTCGCCGGTCTCGGCGGACTGGTGTTTGCGGCGGGCTTTGCCCTCGGCGCTATCACGCCGGCGCCGAGTGGGGCTTCTGGGCCGGACCGGCCGACTGCGGCGGCGGCGCGGCCCCGACGCTTGATGCCGGCGACCTGCTCGGCCAGATGCGCGCGACCCGGCTCGTCTCCTGCACCGAGGCCAGCGTGCGCCTGCTCGGCCTGTCCTTCGCCGGCTGGAACGCGGTGGTCTGCCTTGCCGTGGCGGCACTGGGGCTCTATGCCGCGCTGGCACCGGGCCGCCGGATGCGATGATGCGAGGCCATGATACGGGCATAGCCAGGCGCCACATGCCGCCAGAGCAAGGATCCGGCAACAGGATCCCGCGGCACCACACCACAACAGGGAGGATGACATGATCCTGACGAAGCTGACCGGTTTGCGCCTTCTGGCCATCGGCCTGCTCACGCTCGGCGTCGGCACGTGGGCCGGCAGCACGGCGCGGGCCGAAGCGCCGACGGACGGCGGCACCATCGTGATCGGCGACAGCAACGGCGCGCCGGTCGAGGTGCCCGTCGCCCTGTTCGGCGACATCGCGGTGACGGGCCCGTGGGCGCGGGCGACCAATGCCGGCAGCCGCGTCGGCGGCGTCTACTTCGGCATCGAGAACCGCTCGGCCAGCGAGATCCGCCTTCTGTCGGTCGCGACGCCGGTCGCCCAGGCCACCGCCCTCAACGACATGCCGCTGATCGACAAGGTGGCGCGGATCGTGCCCGTGGAGGGCGGCATCGCGATTCCGCCCGGCGGCAAGGTCGAGCTTCGGCCCGGCGGCCTGCATGTCATGCTCAAGGGCCTGACGTCGCCGCTGCGCCCCGGCGCCCGCTTCCCGATGACGCTCGAATTCTCCAACGGAACCAGCGCCGACGTGGAGGTCCAGATCTGGGATGTCGGCGCGATGAGGATCATCAGCCAATGACGCGTCTGCAGATCATCCGCCTGCTGCTCTGGTCGGCCGTCGCCGTGCTGACCGCGGCGACCATCGGCATCTTCGTGTTCAGGGAGACGCAGCAGCAGGCGCAGGCGGCGATCGGCGGGCCCTTCTCGCTGGTGGACAGCAACGGCAGCCCGGTCACCGAGGATCTGTTTGCCGGCAAGCCGCATCTGGTGTTCTTCGGTTTCACCCACTGCCCGGACGTCTGCCCGACGACGCTGTCCGACTTCACCCTGCTGCTGGAGGATCTCGGCGAGGACGCGAAGGACCTCGTCATCGCCTTCGTCACGGTCGATCCGGAGCGCGACACGCCGGCGGTGATGAAGAGCTATCTCTCGTCCTTCTCGGACCGGATCATCGGCCTCACCGGCAGCGACGCCCAGGTCGCCGGGATGATCGCCGCCTATCGCGCCTACCGCAGCAAGATCCCGCAGGAGGGCGGCGGCTACACCATGGACCACACCGCCTCGGTCTATCTGTTCGACGCCAGCGGCGAGTTCCGCGGCACCATCGACCTGCACGAGGACGAAGCGACCCGGCTTGCCAAGGTGCGGCGTCTGGTCGGCGCGGCGGAGCCGGGCTGATCACGGCGCGGGCCATCATGGCAGTGGGCGGCGCGTAACCTTCGATTGTCATCCCCGGCGGCGGCGCGAAGCGCCGACGGGAAGGGGATCCAGAAGCTGGCCAATGAGTTCCACGGCTGCCTTCTGGATCCCCTTCCCTCGCTTCGCTCGCCGGGGATGACAACCGTAAGCAGCGTTGCGGCCACGAGATCGGCAGCAAGGCTCTCGGCAGCAGGCCTCCCGGCAGCAAGGCACTGGGCAACGCGCCGCGGCGGGCGTAGGCTGGACGGCATCATGACGACGATCGACACCGGCAGGCAGCAGGACATTGCGGACGGGCGGGCGCGCAAAGGCGCCGGCCTGTACTCGCTCGCCATCACGCTTGTCGCCGTCGTCGTCTTCGCCGGGCTCACCGGCGCCGCGCTTGCGCTCAACCTGCGCTATGGCCTGACGGTGTTCGCCGAGCGGCTGATCTCGGGCGTGGCCGGATGCTTCTGACGCCGGACACGCCGGACACCGCGCTGGCGGATCTGCTCGCCGCCGCCGGCATCGACGCCGAGGCCGGGCATGCCACGCTCGACGCCCGCGGCCTCAACTGCCCGCTTCCGGTGCTGAAAGCCCGCAAGGCGCTGGCCGGACTTGTCCCCGGCGCGCGTCTGGTGGTGGTGGCGAGCGACCCGATGGCGGTGATCGACATCCCGCATCTGTGCACCAGCGAGGGCCATCGGCTGGTCGCCAGCCAAGTCGCCGGCCGGCTCTCGGCCTATCTCGTGGAAAAGGGGCCGACGCTGTCGACCCCTTCCGGGCAGGAAACGTAAGTGTCCGTCCCGCCTGTATCGGCGATCCGCACTCAGCGGGTCGGGACCGGATGCTCGCCGCGATAGTCGTAGAAGCCGCGGCTGGTCTTGCGACCGAGCCAGCCGGCCTCGACATATTTCACCAGCAGCGGACAGGGCCGGTATTTGGAATCGGCCAGCCCCTCGTAGAGCACCTGCATCACGGAGAGACACGTGTCGAGGCCGATGAAGTCGGCCAGCTGCAGCGGTCCCATCGGATGGTTGGCGCCGAGCCGCATCGCCGTGTCGATCGCGTCGACATTGCCGACGCCCTCGTAGAGCGTGTAGATCGCCTCGTTGATCATCGGCAGCAGGATGCGGTTGACCATGAAGGCCGGGAAATCCTCGGACACCGCGATGGTCTTGCCGAGCTTGGCCACATAGGCGCGGGCGAGCTCGAAGGTCTCGTCCTCGGTGGCGATGCCGCGCACCAGCTCGACGAGCTGCATCACCGGCACCGGATTCATGAAGTGGATGCCGATGAACCGCTCCGGCCGGTCGGTGGAGGCGGCCAGCCGCGTGATCGAGATCGACGAGGTGTTGGTGGCCAGCATCGCCTCGGGCTTCAGATGCGGACACAGGCCCTGGAAGATCTTGCGCTTGACCGTCTCGTTCTCGGTCGCCGCCTCGATCACGATGTCGGTTTCCGCAAAGCCCTCGATCTGCTCGACCGGGGTGATGCGGGCCAGCGTCGCCTTGCGCTCGTCGTCGGTGATCTTGCCGCCCGCGACCTGGCGCGAGAGATTGCCGTTGATCGTCGCGAGGCCCGCCTCGATCCGGTCGCGGGAGATGTCGTGAAACGCGACCTGGAAGCCGGCGAGCGCACTGACATGGGCAATGCCGCTGCCCATCTGCCCGGCGCCGATCACCCCGACCGAGCGGATCTCGTCGATCGTCCTGTTCTCCCCGCCCGAAGTCTTCTCCCCGTCCGACCTGTTCTCCGACGTCATGATACCCAACCCTCTGCGGGGTCGCGCCGTCCCGGCACGGCGCAGCCCCCGTTGTTGATCCAGCCCTGCCGACCGCCGGCCCGCGGGGAGGTCAGCCGAGCTCCTTGACGAGCTGCGGCACGACCTCGAACAGATCGCCGACGAGACCGTAGTCGGCGACCTGGAAGATCGGTGCCTCGTCGTCCTTGTTGATGGCGACGATCACCTTGCTGTCCTTCATACCGGCAAGATGCTGAATGGCACCTGAAATGCCAAGGGCAATGTAGAGATCCGGGGCAACAACCTTGCCGGTCTGCCCCACCTGCCAGTCGTTCGGCGCATAGCCGGCGTCCACAGCCGCGCGCGAGGCGCCCACCGCGGCGCCGAGCCGGTCGGCGAGCGGCAGCACCACCTCCTGGAACTTCTCCGCCGAACCGAGCGCCCGGCCGCCCGAGACGATGATCTTGGCCGAGGTCAGCTCCGGCCGGTCGCTGGCCGAGACATCCTCGCCGACGAAGGCGGAGACGCCCGGATCGGCGGCAGCCGCGACCGGTTCCACCGGGGCGGATCCGCCCTCGGGGGTCGGCGCGAAGGTGGAGGTGCGCACGGTCACGACCTTCACGGCGTCCCTGGAACGCACCGTCTGGATCGCATTGCCGGCATAGATCGGCCGCTCGAACGTGTCGGGCGCCACCACGGCGGTGATGTCGGACACCTGCATCACGTCGAGCAGCGCCGCGACGCGCGGCAGCGTGTTCTTGGCAGACGAGGTCGCCGGCGCGACGATCGCCGCATAGCCGGGCGCAAGCTGCACCAGCAGCGCGGCCACCGGCTCGGCGAGCTGGTGCGCGAGGCCGGCGTCGTCGGCAACCAGCACCCTGGCCACGCCCTGGAGCTTGGCGGCGGCCTCGGCGGCCGGGCCGCAGCCCTTGCCGGCGACGAGCACATGGACGTCGCCGCCCATGGCGAGCGCGGCGGTCAGCGCGCGGGCGGTGCCGTCTTTCAGCGACGCGTTGTCGTGTTCGGCGAGAAGGAGGGTGGTCATCTTCGGGGTCTCCTTCGGGCGCTCAGAGCACGCCGGCTTCGGTCTTGAGCTTGGCGACGAGTTCGGCCGGGGACGAAACCCGGACGCCCGCGCTGCGGCCCTTCGGCTCGGCGGTCTTCAGCACCTCGAGCCGCGGGGCGACATCGACGCCGTAGTCGGCCGCCTTCTTCACGTCGAGCGGCTTCTTTTTCGCCTTCATGATGTTGGGCAGCGAGGCATAGCGCGGCTCGTTGAGGCGCAGGTCGGTGGTGATCACCGCCGGCATCGACAGGCGCACGGTCTGCAGGCCGCCGTCGACCTCGCGGGTGACGTCGACCTTGTCGCCGTCGACCGTCACCTTCGAGGCAAACGTGCCCTGGGGCCAGCCGGTGAGGGCGGCGAGCATCTGGCCGGTCTGGTTGCAGTCGTCGTCGATCGCCTGCTTGCCGAGGATCACGAGGCCGGGCTGCTCCTCGGCGGCAACCGCCTTGAGGATCTTGGCGACGGCGAGCGGCTCCACGCTGCCCTCGACCTCGACCAGCAGGCCGCGGTCGGCGCCCATGGCGAGCGCGGTGCGGATCGTTTCCTGGGCCTGCGCCGGGCCGATCGACACGATCACCACCTCGGTGGCCTTGCCGGCCTCGCGAAGGCGCAGCGCCTCCTCGACGGCGATCTCGTCGAAGGGGTTCATCGACATTTTGACATTCGCCAGCTCGACGCCCGATCCGTCGGCCTTGACCCGGATCTTGACGTTGTAGTCGACGACGCGCTTCACCGGCACGAGTATTTTCATGGGGTCCGATCCTCCCGTCGGCGCGGGGCCGGTCGCCTGCCCGCCGTCCTCGCCGGGTGAGCCCCGGACAGAGACGATCGGCGGTGCGCCGGCTTCTGCCGCACTGCGGTATCCTTCATCAGGTCGGGGACCGTAAAGGCCTTATCCGAGCACTGTCAACGCCGCGATCCCGGCGACGTTGCCGCATGTGCGAAAAGGACCGCGCCGTGTCCGGCGCACGCCAATTCTGTCCGGTTTGGCCATCGGCATGGGCCGGCGCACCCGGCCTCGTCCTTCGAGACGGCCTGTTCCAGGCCTCCTCAGGATGAGGCCTTCGGGAATTCCGCGTAAACGCAGGCGATTGCCCTTTCCCTCATCCTGAGGAAGCCGCAAAGCGGCTGTCTCGAAGGGCGAGGGAAAGCCGCAGCGACGGCACGCCGGCGGTCATGTCCTCTTCGGCAATCCTCGGCGGCTTTCCGGTCAAACCCGTGGCGCACGCCCGGGATCACCGGTTCTTGCCGGGGACCCACAGCACGTCGGCCGCGCCCTTGTCGTTGACCCAGCGGCCGGCGACGAAGAAATAGTCCGACAACCGGTTGAGATAGCGGACCGCCGCCGTGCCGACGATCTCGCCCTCGGTCTTCGACAGCAGCACGACGAGCCGCTCGGCCCGCCGGCAGACCGTGCGGCAGAGGTGGAGATGCGCCGAGGCGGGCGAGCCGCCGGGCAGCACGAAGGAGCGCAGCGGCGAAAGGTCCGCGTTGAGCGCGTCGATCGCCGCTTCCAGCGCATCGACCTGGCTCTGGACGATCCGCAGCGGCTCGTAGGCGAGCGGCTCGCCGGTGTCGGGGGTGGCGAGATCCGCGCCAAGGTCGAACAGGTCGTTCTGCACCCGGGCCAGCACGGCATCGACCTCGGGAATGGCACCCGTGTGCAGCCGGGTCAGGCCGAGCACGGCGTTGAGCTCGTCGACGGTGCCGTAGCTTTCCACCCTCACGTCGTATTTCGGCCGGCGCTCGCCGGAGCCGAGCGCGGTGGTGCCGTCATCGCCGCCGCGGGTGTAGATCCTGTTCAGAACGACCATGGCCGGAAGGCTCCGTCTCGGGCTGGGGTATCGCCGGCGCTGCCTGCCCGGCGATCGGACTGCAGGAGCGAGCTTAGCCCGCGCCGCCCTTCAGCCAAACCGCCGTCATCACCACCACCACCGCGACGAATTGAAGCCCGACGCGCCAGCGCATCAGCTTCTGCGACAGGTTGGCGTTGCCGCCGCGCATCATGTTGAACAGGCCCATCAGCAGGACCAGCAGCACCGCGCCGAGCGCAATCGGGATCAGGATGTCGAAGATGGCGGGCATGGGACGTTCCTCGTGTCTGCCGACGATATAGGGCGCAAACCGGGCCCGCGCCAAGCCCGCATCCGGGCGCATCCCGTTCGGCCGCCTCCCCGTCTGACCGCATGCCCGTCTGGCAGGAGCCGCGTCAGCCGGAAAAGCCGCCGCTCTCGATATAGGCGAGTTCCGCGGGGGTGGATCTGCGCCCCAGAACGGCGTTGCGATGCGGGAAGCGGCCGAAGCGGCGGACGATGTCCATGTGCTCCAGCGCGAAGGTGTAGGTGTCGCGGGTGCAGCCGACCCGGCAGAAATCGACGCAGCGTTCCTGGTCGGCCAGCGATTCGGCATGCATGAACGGCAGATAGAAGAAGGCGCGCGCCTCGACCGGGAAGGCCCGGTCGTCGCCGCGCCCGACTGCGATCCGCGCAAGCTCCAGCGCCTTGGGATCGTTGGCAAAGGCGGCCGGCGTGCCGCGCCCGAGGTTGCGCGAGAACTGGTCGAGCACGAGGATCAGCGCCAGCATCCCCTCGCGGGTCTCGGCCCAGGCATCGCAGGTGCCCGCCGAGGCCCGCCGGTGCAGGTCGGCAAAGCGCGCCTTGATGTCGGCATCGAAGTCGTCGTCCTTGGCAAACCAGCGCGCGGGGCCCGCCTGCCACCAGAAGAACAGCACGTCCAGCGCCTCGTCGTCGGCCACCATCGTCTGGTCCCCCGTCACTTGATGCCGAGCCCGGCGCGGATCGCGGCAAGACCGAGCGCGAGGCCGCGCTGGTCGATGCCGTGGGCAAGGCCCGGGCAGACGTGGAATTCCACCGGAATGTCCGCCGCCCCGAGCGCCGCCACCGCCTCGTGCAGACAGTCGATCGGCAGCACCTCGTCGCGGTCGCCGTGAATGAGCGTGATCGGCGGGTGGCTGGTCACCTCGGAGAGATGTTCCGGCCCGGCCAGCGCGCCGGAATAGCCGACGATGCCACCAAGCGCCGCCTTGCGCCGCAGGCCCACATGCAGCGCCATCATCGTGCCCTGGCTGAAGCCGACCAGCACGATCCTGTCGTCGGCGATCTTCAGCCGGTCGCGCTCGGCGTCGATGAAGGCATCGAGCGCCGGAGCGGATTCCAGCGCCCCGGTCCGGTATTCGTCCGGATCGCGCAGGGTGAGGTGGAACCACTGCCGGCCCATCGGCGCCATGGCGCAGGGCTGCGGCGCATGGGGCGAGACGAAGGCGACATTCGGCAGATGCGGCTGGAAGGCGCGGCCAAGGTCGATCAGGTCGTTGCCGTCGGCGCCATAGCCGTGAAGGAAGATCACCAGCCCCTCGGCAGGCTGGCCGGAGATCGGGGCAAGACGCGGCCCGTCGATGCGGTTCATGGCAGGGGTGGTCCTCGATCGGCGTGGCAGGGAAACGGTCTGACGCAGGTCTAGACCATGTCGCGCCAACCCCGAAACCCTCTCGTGTCACGAGGGGCGCATTTTACGGGTCCGGCAGTTGTGCCCAAGCGGCAAAGGCCCGCGCGGCACAGGCGGGCGGGCCGCCGCTCACACCGGCAGCGCCGTACGGCCCTCGCGGCGAACCTTGTAGAACGCCCAGAACAGCTTGGCGGCGACCCCGCGCCACGGCGACCAGGCTTCGGCGATGGCCCGGGTCTGCTTCTCCGTCGGCCGCGCCTCCAGCGCCAGGGCGTCGGCAACGGCGACCTGCAGCGCCAGGTCGCGGCCGGAAAGATGTCCGCATGGCGCGCGCAGAACAGGAGGAAGATCTCGGCGGTCCACACGCCGATGCCACGGATCGCGACCAGCCGTTCCACTGCTTCGGCCGGCGGCGCCTCCGCAAGTGATTCGAGGTCGAGCCCGCCGGCGACCGCCTCGGCGACGGCACCAAGCGTGCGGATCTTGGCGGCCGAGAGCCCGCAGGCGCGCAGGTCCGGCTCCGGCAGGGCCGCGAAGCTCTCGGCCGTGACGCAGCCAAGCCGGGCCTCGAGCTTGCCGAAGATCGCGTTGGCGCTGGCGACGGAGAGTTGCTGGGCAACGACGATGCGAGCAACCCCCTCGAAGCCCGGCGGGCGGTAGCGCAGGGCGACCGGCCCGGTCAGCTCGATCACCGGCACCAGCCGCGGATCGGCGACGCCGAGAGCGGCAAGCCCCTCCGCCATGTCGTCTTCGCTCAGAAGCCGCCGCATGCCTGCCGCCTTTCCGTCCATCCGGATAGCTATGCGGCTTGATCGGCCGCCGCTGCCGGCCATAGTGGCGCCTGATGCCGCCCGCGCAACCCGTTATCTGTCCGTGACGCCGATGCCCCGCCCCGTCTTCCGCTTTGCTCCCTCCCCCAACGGCGACCTGCATGTCGGCCACGCGCTGTCCGCGCTGCTGAACCGCGATCTCGCCGCGGCCACGGGCGGGCGCCTGCTGGTGCGGATCGAGGACATAGACGCCAGCCGCGCGCGGCCGGAATTCGAGGCGCGCATTCTGGACGATCTCCGCTGGCTCGGGCTTGTCTTCGAGACGCCGGTGCGCCGCCAGTCGGACCATGTGGCGGACTACCGCGCGGCCCTCGACCGCCTGCGCGCCCTCGGCCTTGTCTACCCGGCCTTTGCCACCCGGGCCGATCTCAAAGCCGCCGCCGAGGCAGCCGAACACGCGGGCCGGCCGCTGCCGCGCGACCCGGACGGCGCGCCGCGCCCACCACGCGAGGACCTTGAGGAGGCGGAGATGCGCCCGGCTCGCCGCCGGCGCGCCGCATGCGCTGCGCCTCGACATGGCTGCCGCCCTTGCCCGGCTGGACGCGCCGCTGCTGTTCCAAGAGACCGCCGAGGACGGTTCGGTCCGTCAGATCACCGCCGCACCCGGCGACTGGGGCGACGTGGTGCTGGCCCGCAAGGACGCGCCGGCAAGCTACCACCTCGCCGTCGTCATCGACGATGCGGCGCAGGGGGTGACGGAGGTGGTGCGCGGCGCGGATCTCTTTCGGGCGACCGACGTGCAGCGCCTGCTGCAGCATCTGCTCGGCCTGCCGGCGCCGCGCTATCGCCATCACCGGCTGATCCTCGGCCCGGACGGGCGCAAGCTGTCGAAGTCGCTGGCCTCGATCAGCCTTCGGGCCTTGCGCGAAGACGGCGCGACCCCGGCCGGCATCCGGCGGATGGTCGGGCTCTGATGCCCGACCTCAGCCGGTGAGCAGCAGCGCCCAGATCGACACCGTGACGGCGCCGAGCGCGGTGGAGAGGGTGATCACCGAGGAGGCGAGACCATGGCCGACGCCGAAATGGTTGGCGATCAGATAGGCGTTGACGCCGGTCGGCACCGCGGCGGTGAGCACCAGTGCCGCCGTCCAGGCCGGATCGAGCCCGAGCAGGCGGGCGACGACGAGGGTCACCGCCGGCATCAGCACGAGCTTCAGCCCGGAGATGACGAAGGCCGGCCCGAGCTGGCCCGACAGGCCGTATTTGCGCAGCGCCATGCCCATCGACACCAGCGCCGCTGGCCCGGCCATGCCGGCCAGCTGGCTGGTGACCACCTCGGCCGGCCCGGACAGGGTGATGCCGAAGAGGTGGAACACGACGCCGAACAGCAGGCCGATCACCAGCGGATTGCGCACGAGATTGCGCCCGACCTGCGCCAGCACCAGCCGCAGCGGCCGCGGCGTTCCGCCCGCCTCCTGCCGTTCGGCCCGCTCCATCAGCAGCGTGCCGGCGATCATCATCACCGGCAGGTGCACCGAGAGCAGGATGGTGACAGCAACGAGGCCGATCTCGCCGAGCAGGGCGTTGACCAGCGGCAGGGCGATGAACACCGTGTTGGCGAAGGCCGAGGCGACCCCGGCCAGCACGCCGGCCCGCCGGTCGCGGCCGAAGAGCCGCGTCACCACCAGATGGCCCAGCGTCCACGAGACGAGGACGCCGGTGAAATAGGCGCACCAGATCGTCCACGGCGAGGCGCCCTGGAAGTCGGCGTAGACGATGGTGCGGAACAGCAGCACCGGCACGCCGAGCTTGAACACGAAATCGCCGAGCCCGTCGCCGATCTCGGCCTTGAGCAGGCCGATGGCCACCACGATGTAGCCGATCGCGATCAGCGCGAAGATGGGCAGCACGTTGTCGGCGATCTGCGACATCGGGGAACCTGTGCGGACGGAACGGTGGCGGCGACCGTAAGGAAGGCAAAGCGCTTCGCGTCGTAGCACCGCCGTCCCGGGTCAACAACCGCCCGGCGCACGGGGACCGCGCATGGGAGCCATGCCGGACCTTCCCCTGCCCCCTCCTCTCAGCGCACGCCGACGGACAGCGCCAGCTCCCGCCGGGCAGAAAATTCCCGCGCCTCGATCTCGGCCGCGATGAAGCGGAATTCCTGGGTGAGGCCGCCGTAGCCGTAGGCCTCGGCGCGCACGTCGTCGACGTGGATGTAGCTCTCGGGATGGAGCGGGCCGATCAGGCCTTCCATCGTCTCGAACACGGCGGCGATGAAGGCGGCCTTCTCGGCCTTGGTGTTGGTGCCGTCGGTCACCCGGATCTCAAGGAAGAAGCTCCCCAGCCGCGCCGGGAAAGGCTCTCGCCGGCCACGAACCAGTCGGCGGGATCGACTTCGGTCGCGATCGTGGCGATCAGATCGGCCTTCTTGTCGAGAAGCTTCACGGTCAGCGCGTTGACGGCGGCGACGATCGCCGGCTTCGGCCGGGCGGCGAAGCCGGGCGCGGGGGCATAGCGCAGTTGCAGGATGGGCATGGAGCAGTCCTTCCAGTGTTCGGCCGGGGCGGCTGGAACCGGGCGTGGATCGCTCCGGCATGGAGGGACGATAGGCAGGTGTTTTAGATAACGAAAACGAATTGATGAGATATCAGAAATGCCGTATCGTCATCATCATGAGCGCACTCGACATTGATCTCCTGCGCACCTTCACGGTGCTGGCCGAGGAAATGAGCTTCACGGCGGCGGGCGCCCGGCTGGGCGCCACCCAGTCGGCCGTGAGCGTGCGCCTGCGCAAGCTGGAGGAGCGGATCGGCCGCGCCCTGTTCGAGCGCACGCCGCGCAATGTGGCGCTGACCGCCTTCGGCGCCGGCTTCCTGTCCGATGCGCGGCGGATTCTCGCCGCCCATGACGAGGCGCTGGCGCGGCTGACGGCGGCCGACACGCCGCTGGCCCTGTCCTTCGGCGTCAGCGAACATGCCGGTGGCGATCTCCTGCCGGTCGCGCTCCGGGCCATGCGCGATCTGATGCCGCGCCTGAAGCTGCGGGTGACGCTGGGCCTGTCCGACGGGCTGATTGCCGACTACGACCACGGCCGGCTCGACGCGGTGGTGATCCGGCGCAACCTGCCGGCGCCGGGCGCGCCGGCCGGGACGAGCCCCGGCGGCCGCAGCCTCTACCGCGACGATCTCGTCTGGGCGGCAGCACCGGGCTTTGTGTGGCTTCCCGGCGAGCCCGTCCCGCTCGTCACCATCGAGACGCCCTGCAACGCCCGCACCGCCGCCGTGGACGCGCTGGAGGGTGCCGGCCTGCCCTATGTCGATGCCTTCCAGAGCCGCGGCCTTGCGGCCATCCAGGCCGCCGCCGTCGCCGGCCTCGGCCTTGCCTGTCTCGGCGAACGCCACGTGCCCGCCGGCTGCGTGATCCTCGGCGCCGCCGAGGGGCTGCCGCCGCTTCCGGCCAGCGAGGTGGTGCTCTATCAGCGAGCAAGGGAGCCCGCGGCCGTGCTCGCCGTCATGCGCTTTGCCGAAGCGCTGCAGGCCGCCGCCCGCGGCGATCGCTGAGGCGGGGCGTCACGACGGAAAATGCTCCACATGGGTCTCGGCCGTCCGCCCATGGTAGACCACCCGGCGCCCCGGGAAGGACACGAGGTAGCCGGCGCAGCCGCAGGCCCGGACGCTGTCGCAAAAGCCCTGATAGCTGTAGTCCGGCCCGCCGGCCTGCGCCGCGCGCACAGCCGCCGCCACGCCCGCCGCGTCGAAGGCTGCCGCAACGTCCCCCGGCGTCAGCGGCGTGTCGCGCAGAAGGCTCTCGCCGTCCGGCCGGTACCAGATCGTGGTGTTGCGGCGAAAATCGACGGCATAGCTCTCGAAGCCGGCCCCGGCCAGCGCGCCGACCACCTGCGGAAAGCTCATCGTGCCGTCATGGGCGCCGGCAAGGCACCCTTCGGCCACGGCAATGCTGGACATCTCCATGATGCGTCATCCTTCTTTTGACTGGGAAACGATATCGGCCGGCCCTCACGGCCACAGCCGGGTCAAACCGTCGGCTGGACAGGGCTAGTCCGTCGGCACGCCGTCCATGTCATGCCGGTCGCGATCTTCCGGAGCAGGCGCTCCAGCTCGCTGCGCTCGGCCGGCTCGAGACAGCCGAAGAAGGCCGCGTCATTGGCGTCCGCGAGCGCGGCAAGGCCGGGCACCATCGCCCGGCCGGCAGCGGTCAACGCAAGGATCTGGCCGCGCCCGTCGGCCGGATCCTCCAGCCGATCGACCAGCCCCTTGGCGACGAGGCGTTCGGCCAGCTTGCTGATCGCCCCGCGGGTCATCCGCATCGCCTCGGCCAGCCGGCCGGGCGCGACCTCGCCCACGTCCTGCAGCATCCGCAGCACGACCCATTCGGCCACCGTCACCCCCTCGCCGTCCAGCCGGCGCGCAAAGCTCGCCGACACGTCGTTGGAGACCCTTCGCAGCCAGTAGCCGAGATGGCTTTCGAGATCCGAAATCGGGGGATGGGACACGGCCATACCTTTCGTTGACTAGGAAACTATCGAAATGTTGTTTCCTAGTCAACAGAATTGTCGCCTTGGAGGAAGCTTCGCGCGGCGGCAAATTCCTCGGACCGTCAGCCCCGCAGTCCGCCCTTGTCCTCGATGAAGGCCAGCACCTCGTCGACGCCGACGCCGGCGCGCACGTTGGTGAAGACGAACGGCCGCTCGCGGCGCATCTTGCGCGAATCCCGGTCCATCACCTCCAGCGAGGCGCCGACCATGGGGGCAAGGTCGATCTTGTTGATCACCAGCAGGTCGGAACGGGTGATGCCCGGGCCGCCCTTGCGCGGGATCTTGTCGCCGGCCGAGACGTCGATGACGTAGATCGTCAGGTCGGCGAGCTCGGGCGAGAAGGTGGCGGCAAGATTGTCGCCGCCGGATTCGATCAGGATCACGTCGAGCTTCGGAAACGCCTTCTGCAGGTCGGCGACGGCGGCAAGATTGATCGAGGCGTCCTCGCGGATCGCCGTGTGCGGACAGCCGCCGGTCTCCACGCCGAGGATGCGCTCGGGCGGCAGCGCCCCGGAGCGGGTCAGGAACTCCGCGTCTTCCTTGGTGTAGATGTCGTTGGTGATCGCGGCGATGTCGTAGGACTGCGACAGGCGCTTGCACAGCGCGTCCATCAGCGCGGTCTTGCCGGAGCCGACGGGGCCGCCGATGCCGACGCGCAGGGGGCCGTTGGTCGAAGACGTCATGAGCGGAACAACCTCGTGTACTGGGTCTCGTGTTTCATGGAGGCGATGTCGGCGGCGAGCGCCGCCCCGCCGACGTCGTCGAGCGTGCCATGGCGGGCCTCGTCGACCACGGCGGCAATGACCGGCTCCAGCCGCGCGATCAGCCGCTGGCCGTCGGTCTGGCCGAGCGGCACGGCCCGCACCGCCGCCGAGACCACATTGGCGGCAAAGGCCGACAGGGTCGCGGTCATGCCCGGCACGGGCGGCACGCCGTGGTCGGCGCAGGCGACCGCCACCGCCACCGGATAGACCAGCGGCAGGTCGGCCGACATCAGCCAGTCGAGGGTCGGCGCGCCCCAGGTGCGTCGCACCGTGTCGGCAAAGGCGCGGCCCTGGGCGCTTGCCTCCAGCCGCCGTTCTCTCGAAGGCCCGAGGGCATGGCCGAGTTCGGCGATCTCCCGCAGGCCGTCGAGATCGGCATGGGCGGCCGCGTCGAAGGCGCGGGCAAACAGGATCATGTCGCTGCGGCCGGCCCCGAAGCGCAGCACGTCGGACAGCCAGGCCTCGAGGCTTCCCGCATCGGTGACGTCGCCGGCCTCGATCGCCCATTCCAGCCCGTGCGAATAGGTGAAGGCGCCGACCGGAAAGGCCGGCGACAGCCAGGTGAGCAGCCGCAGCAGCCCGCCGGAGCCGACGACCTCCGGGCTCATCGCCCCTGCCCCGCCGCCACAATGCCCTCAGTGGTCATGGGAATGTCCGCAGCCGCAGCCCGGCCCGTGGCTGTGACCATGATCGTGGTCGTGATCGTGCTTCTTGTGATCATGGCCGGCATGGTCGTGGCCCGCGTGATCGTGGGCATGCGCATGATCATGGTCGCCATGCACGTGATCATGGTGCCCGTGATCGTGGCCCTGCACCGTGCCGAGACCATAGGCGCCGCCTTCCGGATCGAACGGCGCCGAGACATGGGCGACCTTCGCGCCGAGCTTCAGCGCCATGTCCTCGATCACGTGATCCTCGCGGATCAGCAGCCGGTCGCCGGCAAGCTGGGTCGGCAGGTGGCGGTTGCCGAGATGCCAGGCGAGGCGGACGAGATGGGCGGTGTCCTCGGCGGTGATTTCCAGCAGGCGTTCGGGACGCGCGGTGACGAGCACGATCCGCCCGTCCTCCAGTTCGAGGCCGTCGCCCTGCTTCATCACCTTCGCCTCCGGCAGGTCGAGCAGGAAGGCGGTGCCGCCGGCGCAGCGCATCACCAGCCGGCGGCGGTGGCGGTCGTCGCGGTCGAGATGCAGCCGGTCGGCCGGTTCGGCGGAAAAGCTGCCGGCCGGCAGCAGGCGGGTGGCGCGGATCATGGGTCGGCTCCGGATCTGTTCGAGAGGGCGCGGATCGACGGGGCGCCGCAAGACAGCGCACCCCGCCGATCGATCACGCCGCGGAGGGCATCAGGTCGGCCGGCGCCTTCCAGCCGGGCAGCGCGGCGATCCGCTGCGCGAAGGCCTCGACATTCGGGAATTCGGCCGCCCGGTCGATGCCGGTCGCCTCCTTGTAGAAGAGATAGCCGGCGAGCGAAATGTCGGCGATGGTCGGGCGGCGCCGACGAGGAAATCGGCCTTCGCAAGATGCTTGTCGACCACCGCATAGGCCGCCCGCGCCCGGGCGCGCAGGAATTCCGTCACCGGCGTCTCGCCGCTGTTCTGCAGGCCGTAGAGGAAGCGCAGCGTGGCGTAGTAGCTGGTGAACTTGTGGTTGTCGAACAGGATCCAGCGCCAGATCTCGCGCGTCTCGTCGTCGTTGCCGGCAGCATACCGCCCGGTCGTCTCCGCGAGATAGTCGAGGATCACGCCCGACTGGGTGAACCTGCGGCCGCGATGCTCCAGCACCGGCGCCTCGCCCATCTCGTTGACGCTCTCGCGCCAGGCCGGATCGCGCGTGGCGCCCTCGAAGAAGGGAATGAATTTCGGCGACCAGTCGCAGCCGGACAGTTCCAGCATCAGCGCGGCCTTGTAGGCGTTGCCGCTCTCGGTGAAGCAGTGAAGCGTGAATTCGGACATGGAGTTCCTTCATCGGCGAAAAGCGTGCCGGCCACGACCTAGAGGCCGGACGGCCGCGGCGTCAATCTCCGCTCGGGTCACCCTCCGGCAGAAAATATTCCGCAAGAACGTCTGAAACCGAATAAGGGCAAATGTCGGGAAAGCGGTCGGCCGGCAGGTCGGTCTCCCCCGCCGCCTCCAGACGGGCGATGCGATAGGTCTCGTCCAGAAAGGCGGCAGGCAATCCCCGCAGGCTCGGACTCGCCTCGATCGTCCGCGCGATCCTGAGCCGCTGCTCGAGCAGGGTCGCGCGCCAGCTGTTCGATCGCCGCTCCGGCTGGAACTGCCATTTCAGGAGGTGGGACAGAAGCTTGATCAGCCGGCTGTAGATCTCGTTCCTGTCGGCCCGGCCCACGCTCTCGATCTCCTCGGCAAGGTTGTCCCAGTCGAGACCGGTCGCCGCGCGGGCGCGAAGCCGCTGCGCCTGATCGATCGACCAGGCGTGGAAGTCGGCACCGTGGCCGACCGGCACAGCGGGCGACCTTCCGGAGAGAGCAGGCTTGCGCGTCGCAACCATACGGACCCTCGACATCCTTGCAACGACCCGAGGCTAGCACAGGACGGGTGAGCCTTCCCCCATTCCGCGCGAGCACCGAACCGGCAACTGCATCGGGCGGGAACCTCAGAACATGAAATAGCGCTGCGCCATCGGCAGCACGTCGGCCGGCTCGCAGGTCAGCAGTTCGCCGTCGGCGCGCACCTCGTAGGTCTCCGGATCGACCTCGATGTTCGGGGTCGCGGAATTGTGGACCATCGAGGCCTTGCCGATGCCGCCGCGGGTGTTCTTCACCGCCAGCAGCGTCTTCTCGACACCATATTTTTCCGCGATGCCGGCATCGAGCGCCGCCTGCGACACGAAGGTGACCGACGAGGCGGTGAGCGCCTTGCCAAAGCGCCGAACATCGGCCGGTAGTGCACCGGCTGCGGCGTCGGGATGGAGGCGTTGGGGTCGCCCATCTGGGCGGCGGCGATCGTGCCCATCTTCAGGATCATGTCCGGCTTGACCCCGAAGAAGGCCGGCGACCACAGCACCAGATCGGCCAGCTTGCCGACCTCGATCGAGCCGATATGCGCGTCGAGCCCGTGGGCGATCGCCGGATTGATCGTCACCTTGGCGATGTAGCGCTTCACCCGGAAATTGTCGTTGCCGGTGCCGCTGTCCTCCGGCAGCGCGCCACGCTGCACCTTCATCTTGTGGGCGGTCTGCAGCGTGCGGATGATCACCTCGCCGACGCGGCCCATGGCCTGGCTGTCGGACGAGATGATCGAGAAGGCGCCCATGTCGTGGAGGATGTCCTCGGCCGCGATGGTCTCCTTGCGGATCCGGCTCTCGGCGAAGGCGACGTCCTCGGGGATCGAACTGTCGAGGTGATGGCAGACCATCAGCATGTCGAGATGTTCGTCGAGGGTGTTGCGGGTGTAGGGCCGGGTCGGGTTGGTCGACGACGGGATGACATTCGGCAGGCCGGCCACCTTGATGATGTCCGGCGCGTGGCCGCCGCCGGCGCCCTCGGTGTGGAAGGCGTGGATCGTGCGGCCCTTGAAGGCGCCGACCGTGTCCTCGACGAAGCCGCTCTCGTTCAGCGTGTCGGTGTGGATCATCACCTGCACGTCGAAGTCGTCGGCAACGGAAAGGCAGTTGTCGATCGCGGCGGGCGTCGTGCCCCAGTCCTCGTGCAGCTTGAGCGCGCAGGCGCCGGCCTTGATCTGCTCCTCCAGCGCGGCGGGCAGCGCGGCGTTGCCCTTGCCGGCGAAGGCGAGATTCATCGGGAAGGCGTCGGCCGACTGGATCATCCGGGTGAGGTGCCACGGGCCGGGGGTGCAGGTGGTGGCGTTGGTGCCGGTCGCCGGCCCGGTGCCGCCGCCGAGCATGGTGGTGACGCCCGACATCAGCGCCTCGTCGATCTGCTGCGGGCAGATGTAGTGGATGTGCATGTCGAGGAAGCCGGCGGTGAGGATCTTGCCCTCGCCGGCGATCACCTCGGTGCCCGGCCCGACGATGATCGTGATCCCCGGCTGCACGTCCGGATTTCCGGCCTTGCCGATGCCGACGATCCGGCCGTCCTTCAGCCCGACGTCGGCCTTGACGATGCCCCAGTGGTCGATGATCAGCGCGTTGGTGATCACGGTGTCGACCGCGCCGCCCTCGCGCGTCACCTGGCTCTGGCCCATGCCGTCGCGGATCACCTTGCCGCCGCCGAACTTCACCTCGTCGCCGTAGATGGTGAAATCCTTCTCGACCTCGACGATCAGGTCGGTGTCGGCAAGACGCATCCGGTCGCCGGTGGTCGGCCCGAACATGTCGGCATAGGCGGCGCGGGACATACGGTAGGACATCGGCTTCAGCCCTTTCTCACAGGCGTATCGAGCCGCCAGGCGGACGATGCGTATTTCATCGGAATTGCGGGGTCATCGAAATCGGTGAAACCGAGCGCCTCGATTTCGTCGATCCAGTCGTCCCGGCGGCTGAGTGGCAGTTTGGTGCCGCAGAAGGGACAAAAG
>NZ_MCRJ01000007.1 GCF_001720135.1 Methylobrevis pamukkalensis | reverse complement strand
ACGGGGCGCAGCTGCGGCGGGTGCCGCCGCCGGCTCGTCACGAACACCCCGGGTCTTCTTCTTTTCCACGACGACAGACTTGGTCCGCCCGTGGCTGAAGCTCTGCCGGACGGTGCCCTGCTCGACCGTGCGCCGAAGAGTAAGGGTCTTCTTCGTGTTCACGCCCAGCGTCTTGTCGTCTGTGTTCTTCGTGTCGCTCATACCGTCTCATATCCTGCGGTGGCGAGCCGGCAAGGGGTCCGTCATGACCTGTTGCCGCCGCCACACTTCGTCTCGTGCGCGAACCGGCCGCGAGGGGTCGTGACGCGCTGTGATCCCGTCATCGGCCGGCAAGGGCCGGGCCGTCCTGGCGCCGGGCGTCACGCCCGGTCGGCCTTGCCGTTCTGCCGCCGGTGGTCAAACCACCCGTGGGCGAACGGCCGTCATGTCCGGTCAGACCGGCTCCCGGTCGTCCCCGCTGTCGGGCGACCCTTCCGATGCATCAAGATGCCGGCCGCGATAACGGGCCAGCATTTCAGCTCGGGTCAGGAAACTCTTGCTCGCACCGCCGGCAAGCAGTGCAGCATGTATCACATTTGCCCCGCCGAATGCCAAATCCAATTGCGGCAGGCCGAAGATTCCCTCGATCACGACAACGTGCGGGGCAACGGCGCCCTCCGGCCCCATCTCCGCAACCATCGCGGCGCGCCGCCGGATCGCCTGGCCGACCTTGCGGCGCCCGTCGTCGGCGGCCTCGGCGGCATGGATCACCGCCAGAACACCGCCGCCGGCCAGCGCCGTCGTCACCTTGCCGAAGCCGGCGATCGCCTGTCCGGCCTTGCGGGCCATGGACAGGGACGACAGCGCCGCCTCCTCCAGCATCCGGTCGAGGGTCGCCGGCAGATCCGGATCGATCTCGACCTCGGTGCGTAGCGCCCGCGCGAACAGGCGCTTCCTGACCGCCGTCTCCACGAGGTCGCGGCGGCAGCCGACCCAGGCGCCGCGGCCCGGAAGCCGCTCGCGCAGGTCGGGCATCACCCGCCCGGCCGGATCGGCCACGAAGCGGATCAGCCCCTCGGGCGGCTGCGCCTCCCGCGTGACGAGGCAGGTGCGCTCGCCGTCATCTCGCTCACGCGCCATCCGTCCCGCATCCCCTTGCCACCGGCCGACACCGCGCCATCAGGCGCGGGTCGCGGGCTCCTGCCCGGTCTCGGCATCCTCGGACACCTCTTCCCCGGCGTCCGCGTCAGCCTCGGCTTCGATCTCGACTTCGGCCTCGCCGTCGGTTTCCGTCTCGTCGTCCGCAACGTCATCCCCGGACGTCTCGTCCTCCGACACCTCCTCGGCGTCGGCCTCGATCCATCCGGCGGCGACACGGGCCGCCAGCACCATCGCCTCGGCGTCGGTGCGCGAGATCTCGAAGTCGGACAGCGCGCCCTTGAAGCGCTGGGTCTCGCCGTTCTTGCGCTCCGACCAGCCGACGAGATCGTCGGTGGCGCAGCCGGCCAGATCCTCGACCGTCAGCACGCCGTCCTTGCCGAGGGCGACCATCATCGCCGTGGTGATGCCGGGGATCTCGCGCAGCTCGTCGGCGACGCCGAGCGCGCGGCGCTCCTCGTCGCGGGCCTGTTCCTGGGCATCGAGGAATTCCGTGGCGCGGGCCTGGATTTCCTCGGCGGTCTCGGCGTCGAAGCCCTCGATGGTCGCGATCTCGCCGGTGTCGACATAGGCGAGTTCCTCGACCGAGCCGAAGCCTTCGGTGGCAAGCAGCTGGCCGACCACCTCGTCGACGTTGAGCGCTCCATGAACAGTTCGGTGCGCTCCTGGAATTCCTTCTGGCGGCGCTCGCTCTCTTCCTGCTCGGTCAGGATGTCGATGTCCCAGCCGGTGAGCTGCGAGGCGAGGCGCACGTTCTGGCCGCGACGGCCGATCGCCAGCGACAGCTGCTCGTCGGGCACCACCACCTCGATGCGTTCGGCGTCCTCGTCGAGCACCACCTTGGCGACTTCCGCCGGCTGCAGCGCGTTGACGATGAAGGTCGCCGCATCCGGGTTCCACGGAATGATGTCGATCTTCTCGCCCTGCAGCTCCTGGACCACCGCCTGGACGCGGCTGCCGCGCATGCCGACGCAGGCGCCGACCGGGTCGATCGAGGAATCCCGGGAGATCACCGCGATCTTGGCGCGCGAGCCCGGGTCGCGGGCGACCGACTTGATCTCGATGATGCCGTCGTAGATCTCCGGCACTTCCTGGGCGAACAGCTTGGCCATGAACTGCGGATGGGTGCGCGACAGGAACACCTGCGGCCCGCGCTGCTCGCGGCGCACGTCGTGGATCAGCGCCCGGATGCGGTCGCCGTAGCGGAAGGCCTCGCGCGGGATCAGCTCGTCGCGGCGGCAGATCGCCTCGCCGCGGCCGAGGTCGACGATGACGTTGCCGTATTCGACGCGCTTGACGACGCCGTTGATGACTTCGCCGATCCGGTCCTTGAACTCGTCGTACTGGTGGTCGCGCTCGGCCTCGCGCACCTTCTGCACGATCACCTGCTTGGCCGACTGGGCGGCGATGCGGCCGAAGTCGATCGGCGGCAGCGCCTCGGCGATGAAGTCGCCGATGCGGGCGCCGGGGTTGCGGTGCTGGGCCTCGGCCAGATCGATCTCGGTGGCGATGTTCTCGACCGTCTCGACGACCTGGAGCAGACGCTGCAGCTTGATCTCGCCGGTGCGGCTGTGGATCTCGGCACGCACGTCGGTTTCCTGGCCGTAGCGCGAGCGGGCCGCCTTCTGGATGGCGTCCTCCATCGCGGCGATCACGATCTGCCGGTCGATCGACTTCTCGCGGGCGACAGCGTCGGCGATCTGCAGCAGTTCCAGCCGGTTCGCACTCACAGCCATGACACTTCTTCTCCTTGTGGCTCGCGGGTTCCGGCGTGTTCAGGGCGGAACGGCCACGGGCGTCGTCCAGGTCTCTCGTCTTGCAGGTCCTGCGCGGCTGCCGCGCCGCGGATGCGGCGTCGCCGGCCGGCAGGTCAGCTCTTGCCGGCCTTCAGCGAGGCGCGGATCAGGGCGTCGTTCAGGACGAGGCGGACCTCGTCGATGGTGTTCAGCGGGAAGCGGACTTCCTGCGTGCCGTCTTCCAGCGGCTGGAGCATGCGCACGCCGCCGATGCCGTTCTCGACGGGAAGCAGCCAGCCGCGGAAGCGCTTGCGGCCGTTGAGCGGCACCGCGAGCTCGACCCGGACCTCGTGGTCGAACCAGCGCACGAAGTCGCTCTCGCGCACGAGGATGCGGTCCATGCCCGGCGAGGACACTTCCAGATGATAGGCGCGGTCGATCGGATCCTCGACGTCGAGCGCCGGCGAGATCGCGCGGCTCACCGCCTCGCAATCCTCCACCGTCATGGTGCCATCGGGCTTCTCGGCCATGATCTGCAGCGTCTTGCCGTTGAGGCCGGACAGGCGGACCCGCACCAGGCGGTAGCCGAGGTCGATCAGGATCGGGTCGATGATGTCGGCGACGCGCGCCTCCGGACCGGTCTCGCGGACGAGACGCGGTTCGTCGAGCGGAGCTTCGAAGCTTGCCGCCGTGCGCGGCATGTCGGCCAGACCGTCGAGGGTCTCGTCGTCGCCGGGCTCGATCCCGCTGTTGTCGTTGTCGCCGCTGTCGGTCATGCCGCCCGTCGTTCCGTCGCTCGTTCGATCTGCCGGCATCGCCTTCGCGCCTTGCCGGACACCCTGTGAGCCGATCCGGTTTGCCTAAGCCGAAAAGAGCGGGTCCCGGGGGAGCCCACTCTCAATCCGCTCTTTGAAGCGCATCAAGCTCTGATGAATGACCGCAATATACGCATCGGGCCGCGAAAATCAAGGCGGGGCGCGCAACCGCGGTTCAGCACGTCGCCGGTTGGGTGTCAGGCCCGGCGAAAGGTCAGGTAGGCGGGGGTGCGGCCCTCGCGCAGGGCCTTGGCCTCGTAGCGCGTGCCCGGCCATCCGGCAAAGGGCGTTGCCCAGTCAGAGGCGCGCGTCGCCGTCCAGGCAAACGCCGGATGGGCCCGGACGTGGCGCAGCGTCCAGTCCACATAGCTCGCAATGTCGGAGGCAAACTGGAACTGGCCGCCCGGTTTCAGGACCCGGGCGAAGCGGGCGACCGTGTCCGGGCCGACGAAGCGACGCTTCCAGTGGCGCTTCTTCGGCCAGGGGTCCGGATAGAGCAGGCTGATCCGGTCGAGGGAGGCGTCCGGCAGCACGTCCAGCACCCGCATCGCATCGGCGTCGGACAGGCGGATGTTGCCGATCCCGTGGCGGCCGATCTCCATCAGGGTCTTGGCCATGCCGTTGACGAAGGGCTCGACGCCGATGAAGCCGACGTCGGGCGCCTCCAGCGCCCGATGGATCAGATGCTCGCCGCCGCCAAAGCCGATCTCGAGGCGCACGGTGGACGGCCGGTGCGGAAACAGCGCGGCGAGATCCGGGATCGGAGCGGAGAGATCCAGGCCGAGCGCGGGATAGAGGTCGTCGAAGCGCGCGGCCTGCTGCTCGCGCAGCGGCCGGCCCTTGCGCCGCCCGAAGAAGGCGGCCGCGCGCGCCGCGCCGTCTTCGGCCGCGGCGGATGCGGGATGCGCCGCGTCGCCGTTGTCCCCCTCGCCCATCGGACCGCTCCCGCCGTCAGCCGATCGCGGCCCGGAGCGCCTCGACGAGGTCGGTCCGCTCCCACGAGAAGCCGCCGTCGGCGTCCGGCGCCCGGCCGAAGTGGCCGTAGGCGGCGGTGCGGGCGTAGATCGGCCGGTTGAGGCCGAGATGGGTGCGGATGCGCGCGGGGTGAGGCTCATCACATCTCTCAGCACGGTTTCGACCCGGGCCGGATCGACCGTGCCGCCGTCGTGCAGGTCGACGTAGAGCGCCAGCGGCTCGGCCACGCCGATCGCATAGGCGATCTGGATGGTGCAGCGCGACGAGAAGCCGGCGGCGACCACGTTCTTGGCGAGATAGCGCGCCGCATAGGCGGCCGAGCGGTCGACCTTGGTCGGGTCCTTGCCGGAGAAGGCGCCGCCGCCGTGGGGCGCCGCCCCGCCGTAGGTGTCGACGATGATCTTGCGGCCGGTGAGGCCCGCGTCGCCGTCGGGACCGCCGATCACGAACTTGCCGGTCGGGTTGACGTGCCAGATCGTGGCGTCGTCGACCCAGCCGTCCGGCAGGGTCGCGATGATGTAGGGCGTGACGAGGGCGCGGATGTCCTCCGAGGTCAGGCTCTCGTCGAGATGCTGGGTCGAGAGCACGATCTGGGTCGCTCGCACCGGCCGGCCATTCTCGTAGGCCAGCGTCACCTGGCTCTTGGCGTCGGGGCCGAGGGCCTTTTCCTGGCCCGACTTGCGCACGTCGGCGAGCCGCTTGAGGATGCCGTGGGCATAGTAGAGCGGCGCCGGCATCAACTCGGGCGTCTCGGTGCAGGCGTAGCCGAACATGATGCCCTGGTCGCCGGCGCCCTCGTCCTTCTCGCCGTTGGCATCGACGCCCTGGGCGATGTGGGCGGACTGCTCGTGGAGCAGGACCTCGATCTTCGCGGTCTCCCAGTGGAAGCCGTCCTGCTCGTAGCCGATGTCGCGGATCGCCTCGCGGGTCAGGCCCTCGATCCGGCCGATGATCTCGTCGGGACCGCGGACCTCGCCGGCGATCACCACGCGGTTGGTCGTCGCCAGCGTCTCGCAGGCGACGCGCGCCTCGGGCATGGCGGCAAGATAGGCGTCGACGATCGTGTCGGAGATGCGGTCGCAGACCTTGTCCGGGTGGCCTTCGGACACGGATTCGCTGGTGAACAGGTAGTTCTGCCGGGACATCGGGAAACCCCTCTATGAAACGCCGGTGCGCCGCCCTCGGCTGCGCGCGCACCCTTCTGGCAAGGCTTCGGGGAATAATCAAGCGCCCCCGGCGCGGCGTCATGCGCGCTGCCCCGGGGTTACGTGCGCTGGACGAGAACGGATTTGCCGGTCGGGCGCCGACCCTGGTTCAGGGAGCCCGTCAGAGGCGTGAACGGGAGAAATACGTTTCTGCCGAAAAAATCGGGCCCTGGCTGATGGGGACCGAACGGGGGCCAGAGACACCGTCCGGCGCATGTCCGGACGCGACGGGAAGGGCGCCGCCGGGCCGGAAGCCGGCCCGGCGGCGCGGCCGTTCAGCCCGCCTCGGCCACGTCGCTGGCGAGGGCCTGCACGAGGTCGATGACCTTGCGGCGCACCTTGGCATCCTCGATCCGCACGAAGGCCTTGTTCAGCGCAAGGCCTTCCGAGCTCGACAGGAAATCCACCACATAGGAGCGGGGCTGCTCGGCAAAGCCGGCCGCTTCCTCGCCCTGTCCGGGGGCGTCCTCGAAGAAGAAGGCCACCGGAACCTTGAGCACGGTGGAGATGTGCGAGAGCCGGCTGGCGCCGACGCGGTTGGTGCCCTTTTCGTATTTCTGGATCTGCTGGAAGGTGATGCCGAGGGCATCGCCCAGCTTTTCCTGGCTCATCCCGAGCATCATGCGCCTGAGCCGGATCCGGCTGCCGACATGAATGTCGATCGGGTTTGGAGATTTCTTGCTGGCCATTGGGGGTTACTCGTAAGTTGCGACCCGTTGCGGGGGCGGTTCCGGTGTCGGACAGGTGCGGTCCCGGTCTTGTCGCCTCTTGGATGAGGACGATCTTGCTTCTACCGTCTTGTCCCGAACCGGCAGCGATCAACGTCCCATACGGTCGACGCGCGACCGCGGGGCTTGTTCATGATCTTCGAACGCACAACCTTGCCGGAAATTTGACGGCGGGCAGTCGGGCGTTCCGTGCTGCCGGACTCGAGGGTTCGATGATCCGACGTCCTGCAGTGGCCGGCAAAGTGCCAGCACCCGGCAGGGCGGCAAATTCTGGCGCCCCGGTTTAGCCGTTGTCAACGGCTCGACGTGAACGTGCACGGAAAACCGCTGCAAGGGTGAATGTCGTGAACAACAGGCCGCCGAGGAGAAGACGGCCATGGCGGGCATAGACCGTCGGCGGCAACGCGACCGGCAGCCCGCCGTCGACGACGCCGGTCTCGCCGAGGCCGACGCTGGCGGTGATTCGCCCGTGGGCGTCGATGATCGCCGAGACGCCGGTGTTGGCGGCGCGCACAACCGGCAATCCCTCCTCGATCGCCCGCAGCCGCGCCTCCGCCAGATGCTGGTAAGGGCCGGAGGTGTGGCCGAACCAGCCGTCGTTGGTGACGTTGACGATCCAGTCCGGGCGCCGGGCGCGGTCGATCGCGGCATCGGGGAAGATGATCTCGTAGCAGATCAGCACGCCGAAGGGCGGGGTGCCGGGCAGCGACACCACACCGCGGCCCGGTCCCTCGGAGAAGCCGCCCACGGACTGGACGATCTGGCGCAGGCCGATCCTTTCCATGAGCGGCGCAAAGGGCAGGTATTCGCCGAAGGGAACGAGGTGGGCCTTGTCGTAGGCCGCGACGATCCGCCCGCCGTCGTCGACGGCATAGACGCTGTTGAAATAGCGCCGCTCGCCGCCGCTGCCGTCGACGCGCGGCGCGCCGGTGATCAGCGTCGTGCCGGGCGGCAGGGCGTCGGCGATCGCCGACAGGGCCTCGGGGCTTTCGGTGAGGAAGAAGGGCAGCGCCGTTTCCGGCCAGACGAGGTGGGTCGCGCCGAGGATGCCGAGATCCTCGGGCGAACGGCGGCTGTCGGAGAGGTCGAGATAGGTGGCGAGCGCCGCGCGGCGCGCCTCCGGCGTCCACTTCTCGCTCTGGTCGATCGCCGGCTGGACGATGCGCAGGCGGATGCCTTCCACCGTTCCCGCATCGGCACCGGCGAGGCGCCAGGCGCCATAGCCGAGATTGCCCACGACCAGCAGGCCGGCGAGGGCCAGCACCGTGCCCCGTCCGGCGATACCGCGGGCGTTGCCGGACAGAAGCGCCGGCGCGGCGAAGACGAGACTGCGAGAAAGGTCAGGCCGTAGACTCCGACGAGGCTGGCCGACTGGGCGGTGACGTCGGTGCCGCCGAGCACCTGGCCGACGAGATTCCACGGAAAGCCGGTGAGGATGTGGCCGCGCAGCCATTCGGCGACGGTGAGCGCTGCGGCAAGCACCGGAATGCGGAAGGCGCCCTCGATCCAGAACAGCCGGGCAAGCCCGACGCCGAAGGCCCAGAACAGGGCGAGCCCGGCCGGCAGGGCCACCACCGCGACGGGCATCAGCCAGCCGAACACCTCCGGCTCGACGAGGAAGGCCGCGCCGACCCACCAGAGGCCGGCGAGAAACCAGCCGAAGCCGAACCACCAGCCGACGGCGAGCGCGGGGCGCAGCCGCGCGACCCCGCCGCGCGAGGGGGTCGCCGCGCCGTCGATCAGCCAGACCAACAGCGGAAAGGTCAGGAACATCACCGGCAGGGCATCGACCGGAGCCAGCGCCAGCGCCGAGACGGCGCCGGCGATGAAGGCAAGGGCCAGGCGCTTCCAGCCCCACAGCAGCAGAACCGCGTTCTCGATCGCCCGCATCCGGTGTCCCTGCCTGGAGCCTGACCGGCGGCCACGGGCCCGGCCGGACGCGGCGGCGAATCAGCCATGCCGCCGGCCAAGCTGAGCCGTCGCCTGCCATGGGGTCAAGCGCCGGCTGCAGGCTTGCCCCGGTTCCTCCGCGCTCTTCGGCCGGACTATTCGGCCGCCGACTCCTGTTCGGGGGCCTCGCTGTCCGGACGCCGCTTGCGCCGGTCGGGAACCGCCGGCTGGGCCGCGCCGCGGGGCGAGATGCGGACCTTGCGGATGCGGCGGGGATCGGCCTCGAGCACCTCGATCTCGAAGGCGGCCAGTTCCGGCGAGGTGACGATCTCGCCGCGCACCGGGATGCGCCCGAGCAGGCTGAACAGCATGCCGCCGATGGTGTCGACGTCGTCGCCGTAGTCGGCCACCTCGAATTCGGGGCCCACGGCCGCCACCACGTCCTCCAGCGACGCCCGCGCGTCGGCGATGAAGCCGCCGTTGGCGGTCGGGACGATCGACGGGCCCTCGAGCTCGTCATGCTCGTCGGAAATGTCGCCGACGATGGTCTCGACGATGTCCTCCATGGAGACGAGACCGTCGGTGCCGCCGTATTCGTCGATCACCAGCGCGATCTGGATGCGGGTCGCCTGCATCTTGGCAAGCAGATCGGAGGCGGGCATCGAGGGGGGGACGAACAGGATCGGCCGCAACAGGTCGGTCGCCGACAGCGGCAGGCCGAGATCGACCGAGCCGACCTCGAGCACCGGCACGGCGGGGCCGGCCGCGTCGTCGCGGATGCGCTTGGCAGCGATGGTGATGTGGGCCATCAGGTCCTTGATGTGGACCATGCCGACCGGATCATCGAGGGTCTCGCGGAAGATCGGCATGCGCGAATGGCCAGAGCTCTCGAAGGCCAGCACCAGATCGGCGAGCGAGATGGAGAGATCGACGGCGTTGATGTCGGCGCGCGGCACCATGATGTCGTCGACGCGGGTCTCGCGCATGCGCAGGATGTTGCGCAGCATGGCCCGCTCTTCCGGCGAGAAGGCCGCGTCGAGGGCGTCCTCGCGCGACAGGGCCTGTTCGAGATCCTGGCGGAGATTGGCGGGGACGCGAAGTCCCAGGGTTTCCCTCAGGCGGCCAAGCCAGCCGCCGGAACTTCGTGTCTCGGCGTCGCCCTGTCCGTCACGGGTCGCGGACCTCGCCTCGTCGGCGAGGACCGCGCTGCTACTCTGTGCGTCGGTGTCGTTCATCGGAGTCTTTCCATCGTCCTTTCATCGGTTGCGGCCGCGGCAGGGCGCTCGCCTGCCGGCGCCATCATACGGGGTCCGTCCCGCAATAGGGATCGGGAATCGCAAGATCGCCGAGAATCGCCGTCTCGAGCGCCTCCATGGCGTCGGCCTCGTCGGCCTCCACATGGTCATGGCCGAGCAGGTGGAGAAGGCCGTGGACCATCATGTGCGCAAGATGGTGGTCGAGGGGAATGCCCGCCTCGTCGGCCTCGCGCACCACCGTCTCGCGAGCGATCACGATGTCGCCGAGCATCGGCCCGTAGAGCGCGGCGCCCGGCGGCTGCATCGGGAAGGACAGCACGTTGGTCGGCTTGTCGAAGCCGCGATGCTCGCGGTTGATCTCGCGGATCGCGGCGTCGTCCACGAACAGCAGCGTCACCTCGGTGCCGGGACGCACCTTCTGCGGCGCCCGGGCGAGCACGGCTGCGCTCGTGCGCTCCGCCATCGCCTCCAGATCCTCCTCCGCACCCCAGTCGCCGGCCTCGACCACGAGGTCGACGACGAGCGGCGGGACCGCGGACCGGGACGAGGGTGCAGGTTGTCGGCTCACGACAGGGTCTCGCGCGGCACGAACACCTCCGGCTCCAGCGGCGGCTCGATCTGCGGCTCGACCGGCCGGCTGCGGGCGCGCGACACCTCGCGGGCGGCAAGCCGCTCGCGGCTTTCCTGATCATAGGCGGTGACGATGCGGCCGACCAGTTCGTGGCGGACCACGTCGGTCTCCGAGAAGCGGACCTGCACGATCCCGGGCACGTCCTTCAGGATCCGCGTCGATTCGACGAGACCGGAGACCTGGCCGGCGGGCAGGTCGACCTGGGTCGGGTCGCCGGTGACGAACATCTTGGAGCCCTCGCCGAGGCGGGTCAGGAACATCTTCATCTGCACGGCGGTGGTGTTCTGCGCCTCGTCGAGGATCACCGCCGCGTTGGCGAGCGTCCGGCCGCGCATGAAGGCGAGCGGGGCGACCTCGATGGCGCCGGAGGTGAGGCAGCGCTCGACCTTTTCCGGCGGCATCATGTCGTGCAGCGCGTCGTAGAGCGGGCGCAGGTAAGGGTCGATCTTCTCGCGCATGTCGCCGGGCAGGAAGCCGAGCCGTTCGCCGGCCTCCACCGCCGGCCGCGACAGGATCAGGCGCGCGACCTCGCCGCGCTCCAAAAGGGCCGCGGCATAGGCGACGGCGAGATAGGTCTTGCCGGTGCCGGCCGGGCCGAGGCCGAACACCAGCGACGCCCGGTCCATGGCGCGGATGTAGGCGTCCTGCGCCGGATTGCGCGCGACCACGGTCTTGCGACGGGTGGCGATCTGGGCGAGCTTCAGCCGCGTCTTCGGCTCCAGCGTCGGCAGCGGCAGTTGCGCCCCGACCGCGATCGCCATGCGCAGCGCGCCCTCCACGTCGCCGGGCTGGATCTCGTCGCCCGCCTGCAGCCGGGCATAGAGCGCCTCCAGCACGTCGCGGGCACGGGCGCAGGCCTCGTGCGGGCCGCGGATCGTGACCTGATTGCCGCGGGCGACGACGTCGACCCCGAGGCGTTGTTCCATGAGAGCGAGATGCTGGTCGAACTGACCGTAGAGGTCGCCGATCAGGCGGTTGTCATCGAAGGCAAGCACAACATGGGTCATGTCGGAAGCGTGGGTCATGTCGTCTCCAGGTCCGGCAGGCACCAGGGTCTCGCCCGTCAACTCCATCCCCCGGCGCCGGCGACATCGACTGCCTCGGCCGGCGCATCGACGAGATGACCCATCAGGCTGTTGGGCCTGATGTCCTCGATCGTCACGCGCGCGATCGTGCCGATCCGCGCCGCATCCGCGGCGACGACGACCGACTGCAGATAAGGAGAGCGGCCGATGAGCTGGCCGGGATAGCGGCCGGGCTTCTCGAACAGCACCTCGAGGGTGCGTCCGACCATCGACGCGGAAAAGGCCTGCTGCTGGCGGTTGACCAGCGCCTGGAGCCGAAGCAGCCGTTCGCTGCCCACGGCCTCGTCGACCTGGTCGCCGAGGCTCGCCGCCGGGGTGCCGGGGCGGGGCGAATACTTGAAGGTGTAGGCGGCGGCAAAGCCGACCTCCTCGACGAGCGACAGCGTCTCGGCGAACTCGGCCTCGGTCTCGCCCGGGAAGCCGACGATGAAGTCGCTGGTCAGGGCGATGTCCGGGCGGGCGGCGCGGATGCGGGCGACCAGCTTCAGGTAGTCGTCGCGGGTGTGGCGCCGGTTCATCGCGTCGAGGATGCGGTCGGAGCCCGACTGCACCGGCAGGTGGAGATAGGGCATCACCTGCGGCAGGTCGCGGTGGACGGCGAGCAGGTCGGCGTCCATGTCGCGCGGATGGCTGGTGGTGTAGCGCAGGCGGTCGAGACCCGGCACCTCGGCAAGGCGGCGCAGAAGGTCGCCAAGGCCCCACGGGCGGCCGTCCGGACCCTCGCCATGGTAGCCGTTGACGTTCTGGCCGAGCAGCGTCACCTCGCGCACGCCGGCGGCGGCGAGCCGTTCGGCCTCGGCCAGCACCTTGCCCACCGGGCGCGAGATCTCGGCGCCGCGGGTGTAGGGCACGACGCAGAAGGTGCAGAACTTGTCGCAGCCTTCCTGCACGGTGAGGAAGGCGGTGACGCCGCGGGCGCGGATCGCCTGGCGCGCCGGGGCCGGCACCACCTCGAACTTGTCGTCGCCGTCGAAGTCGGTCTCGACAACGCCGACGCCGAGGCGGGCGCGCTCCATGATCTCGGGCAGGCGGTGATAGGACTGCGGACCGAACACCATGTCGACCGAGGGCGCGCGGCGCAGGATCTCCTGCCCTTCGGCCTGGGCTACGCAGCCGGCCACGCCGACGAGCATCTCGCGGCCCTCGAGGGCACGCTCTTCCTTCATCACGCGCAGGCGCCCGAGTTCGGAATAGACCTTCTCGGCGGCCTTCTCGCGGATGTGGCAGGTGTTGAGGATGACAAGGTCGGCGGTGTCGAGACTGTCGGTCTCGCGGTAGCCGAGCGGGACCAGGGCGTCGGTCATACGATCGGAATCGTAGACGTTCATCTGACACCCGTAGGTCTTGATGTAGACTGACTTCTGCGCCGTCACGAGTGCGGTGCTTTCTCCTCTGCGCCTCGCCGCGGGCTCACGCCGCGAGGGATTGCCGTCCAGGGCATCCTCGGCCGCCGCCCGTTCGGGGGACGACCTTCGTCCGGTTTATCCGGTTTCGGCCGCTTTGAGAATAGGCCCGGAGGCCCCATCCGACGTTTCCGCCGAAATGTCGTGACCGGCGATCTCGCCGGCCAGCATCCGGCGCACCGCGCGCTCGGCGGCCAGCGTCACCGCCTTGCGATCGCCGCCCCGGCCGAAGACCACGGGCGTGCCGAACAGCACGGACACGTCGATCGACGCCTGGCGCAGCACGAACAGGAGATGGGGCACGAGGTCGACCTCGCCGGTCCAGCTCACCTCCAGCCGCCCGGCAAGGCCGGCGGGCAGGCCGTGGATGCGGGTGTAGGCGATCGCCACCGGCTGGACCAGCACCTCGGGATGATCGCCGGCCTCCAGCGCCGCATGGGCGGCGCCAACGAGGGCTGAGCGGAAGGGCAGCACCAGCGTGCCGTCGCTGGAGGTGCCTTCCGCAAACAGCACGATCGCGTCGCCCGCGCCGAGCCGGCCGGCGATGTCGCGGGCCTGGCTGGCGGTGGCCGACCGGCGCTGGCGGTCGACGAAGACCGAGCGCTGCAGCCGCGCCAGCGTGCCGAACACCGGCCAGGTGCCGACCTCGGACTTGGCGACGAAGGAGACCGGCATCAGCGCGGCCAGCACGACGATGTCGAGCCAGGAGACATGGTTGGCGCAGATCAGCAGCGGGCGCTCCGCCGCCGGGGCGCCGCGCACCGTGATCCGGACCCCGAGCAGGCGGGCTGCGACCCGGTGCCAGACGAGCGGCAGGCGGCGGGAGAGGGCCCAGCCGCGGCGCACCGCCAGCATCTGCAAGGGCACGAACGGCAGGGTGCCGACGACGAGCAGCGCGAGCTTGGCGGCCGGCAGCAGGTTGCCCCGGTCGCGCAGGCCGCTCATTCGCTGCGCGCGCCCCGGCCCGGCGAGGGGGTCTCGTCGGCGTCGAGCGGTACGGCGTAGAGTTCGAGCCGATGGTCGACGAGGCGGTAGCCCAGGCGGCGGGCGATCAGCTCCTGCAGGCCCTCGATCTCCTCGCTGCGGAATTCGATCACCTCGCCGCTGCGCAGGTCGATCAGATGGTCGTGGTGCTCGTCGGGCACGGTCTCGTAGCGCGAGCGGCCGTCGCGGAAATCATGGCGGGCGATGATGCCCGCGTCCTCGAACAGCTTGACGGTGCGGTAGACCGTGGAGATCGAGATGTTGCCGTCGATCGCCGAGGCGCGGCGATAGACCTCCTCCACGTCGGGATGGTCGGTGGCGGCGCCGAGAACCCGGGCGATGACACGGCGCTGTTCCGTCATGCGCATGCCCTTGGCGGCGCATTGCTCCTCAAGCTGACGTCCCGCCAATTCGTTCATCACCACGGGTCCCGAGGCTTGGGTCAGCCGGCGCGACCGACGCCGGACAGAAAGTCATGGATGGGTTCCGGGGGGACCGGACCCGGTCCCGGTTAGCTTATGTCGGCACGCATGACAAGCGCGCCGCCGGCCGGCCCGCCGCTGCGGGCGTAGTAGTTGTCGCGGCGGCCGACCTCGCGAAAGCCGAGGCGGCGGTAGAGGCCGATCGCGGCGGCATTGCCCTCATCGACCTCCAGGAACAGCGAGCGCACCCGCTCGGCGTAAAGCCGGCGCATCGCCTCGTCCATCAGCCGTGCGGCGATGCCGCGCCGGCGATGGTGCGGCGAGACCACCAGTGTCAGCACCTCCGCCTCGTCGCCGGCCTTGCGCACCAGCACGAAGCCGACCGGGCGGCGCGAGCCGAACAGCGAGCCGCGCCGGCCGACGAGCGCGATCATCCGGTCCTGCACCAGCAGCGCCTCCACCTCGGGCGGGCTCCAGCCGCGGTGAAAGCCGGTCGCGTGGATCTCGGCAAGTTCGTCGGCCTCGCCAAGGTCGGCCGGCTCGATCAGGACCGGGAAGGGGTCGTACCAGGGAAACATCAGCGGTCGAACTCCAGGGCGGCGAGCAGTGACGGGCGGCGGGACGGCTTTGCGTCGGGCGGACGGACGTAGACCGGCGCCGGCGGGCGGGCCGGCGCCGGCGCGGCAAGGCCGAGCCGGGCGAGCGCCAGAACGTCCGGTCCGGACCGTGCCAGATGCGGGGGCACGCGCTGGCCGGCGCAGGTGGCCGCATGCACCAGCAGCGGCGCGCCGCTGCCGATCAGCAGCGCGGTGTCCGGCGGCACATGCGCCAGCGCCACCTCCGCGGTCGCAACGAAGGGCGCGACCATTTCCATGCCCCCCGCGGCGTGGACCGCCATGTAGACCTCGCCCTTGCGCGCATCGACCACGGAGACGACCGGACCGGACGGGCGGTCCTCGAAGGAGCGCGCCAGCGCCGCCAGCGTGCCGATGCCGACCACGGGACGCTTGAGGGCGAGGCCGAAGCCGCGGGCGGCGGCAAGGCCGATGCGGATGCCGGTGAAGCTGCCGGGGCCGGTGGTGACGGCGAATCGGTCGACGTCGGCCAGCGTGACCCCCGCCTCGTCCAGCACCTCGGCGATCATCGCGAACAGTCGCTCGCCGTGGCCGCGCGCCAGCGGTTCGGAGCGCAGCACCGCCCGTCCGGAGGCGGCGACGAAGGCGACCTGACAGAGATCGAGCGACGTATCGAGAGCAAGAATCCGCATTCTTCGGCAATACTTCCACCGGCGCCGGCTGTCGAGAGCGCAGCCGATCGAATCGGCGGCGAAACAGTCGCCGGCCCATGTCCGCGACGATGGCCTGATCGGGCAAAAAGGCGCCGTTGCGCGCAGCATTCTGCGCCGGGGCCGGCGGCGCGCTTTTCCTCGCGCCGGCCGCACGCTATAGGGTGCGGGCGATCGGCCGCAGCGGATGGGGCCCGTTGCCCGCCGTCCTGTCCACCCGCATCCCGTCCGGAGACGCCCTTGGCCCGCCGCCCGCCGCCGTCCGACACGTCGCCCTCCGGCCGGAAGACCGGGGGCAAGCCGTCTGCCGGCAAGCCGTCCGCTGGCAGGTCAACTGGTGGCAAGTCGCCCGTCGGAAAATCCTCCGGTGGCAAATCCTCTGACGCAAGGCCCTCCGGCGGCAAGCCGTTCGGTGCCAGACCGTCCGGCGCTGAGTCCCATGGCGACACCCGCCGGGCCGACGACGCGCCGCGGGGCGGCGCCTCCCGTGGCGGCGGTCCCCGCATCCCGAAGGCGGGACCTCGATCCGACACGGGAAAATCTCCGGCTTCTAAACCGGAGGCCGGCCGGCCGCGCGGGCTGATGAAGCGTCGGCCGCCCCGGCGCCGAAGCGTCCGCCGCCCCGGCCGCGCGGGCCGCGCATTTCACGTGAAACACTCGGCACCCTGCTGGAGACCTCCGGCTGGGACCAGTATGCGCTGCTCGACATGGGCGAGGGCGAGAAGCTGGAGCGCTACGGCGACCTCGTCACCGTGCGGCCCGAACCGCAGGCGATGGGGGCCCGGCGCCGGCCGGCGGCCGAGTGGGCGGCGGCCGGCGCCGTCTTCACCGGCGACGTCGACGAGGAGGGCCCGGGCCGCTGGCGCCACGCGCCGAGCCTCGGCGAGAGCTGGCAGATGTCCGTCTCCGGCACCGACTTCCTGTGCCGCCTCACGGCCTTCCGCCATGTCGGCATCTTTCCCGAGCAGAAGGTCCACTGGGACTGGGCGGCCGAACGGATCGCCGCGGCCCGCCGGCCGCTGCGGGTGCTGAACCTCTTCGGCTACACCGGCCTTGCCTCGCTGCTGGCGGCGAAGGCCGGCGCCGAGGTCACCCATGTGGATGCCTCGAAGAAGGCGATCGCCTGGGCGCGGGAGAACCAGCTCTTGTCCGGGCTCGATTCGGCACCGATCCGATGGATCTGCGATGACGCGGTGAAATTCTGCGAGCGCGAGATCCGCCGCGGCAGCGTCTATGACGGCATCTTCCTCGATCCGCCGAAATTCGGCCGCGGGCCGGACGGCGAGGTGTGGAACCTGTTCGACGACCTGCCGCACATGCTGGACCTCTGCCGCAGCCTGCTGTCGCCCGACCCGTCCTTCGTGATCCTGACCGCCTATTCGATCCGTGCCTCGTTCCTCGCCGGCCACGAACTGATGGGCGATCTGTTCGGCGACCTGCCCGGCAGGCTCGAGTCCGGCGAACTGGTGCTGCGCGAGACCCTGGCCGACGGCGGCACCGGCCGCGCCCTCTCCACCTCGATGTTCACCCGCTGGAGTGCCCCATGACCGACCCCGTCGCCGCCGGCACCGTCCACCAGGTGACGAGCCTGTCCAATCCGCAGGTCAAGAACCTGCGCGCGCTGCAGATGAAGAAGCACCGCGACGAGACCGGCCTGTTCATCGGCGAGGGGCTGAAGCTCGTCACCGACGCGCTGGAGGAGCACTGGCCGGTCGACACGATCTGCTACGCCGGCGCGGCGCGCGACCAGGAGCGGGTGCTGCGGGCGGCGGCCTCGGTCAAGGCGCGCGGCGGCACGGTGCTGGAGGTCACCGAGGCGATCCTCGGCAAGATCACGAAGCGGGAGAATCCGCAGATGGTGGTCGGCGTGTTCCGCCAGAAGCTGATGCCGCTCGACAAGGTGACCCTGGCGGCCAACGACGTCTGGGTGGCGCTTGAAGGCGTGAAGGATCCCGGCAATCTCGGCACGGTGATCCGCACCGTCGATTCGGTCGGCGCCCGCGGCGTGATCCTCGTCGGCGACACCTGCGACCCGTTTTCCTTCGAGACGGTGCGCGCCACCATGGGCTCGCTGTTCCATGTGCCGCTGGTGCGCGCCTCGGTGGAGGCCTTCCTCGGCTTTGCGGCCCGCTCCCCGGCCCGGCTGGTCGGGACCCATCTTTCCGCCACCCACGACTACCGCACCCTCGCCTCGTCCGAGCCGACGATCCTGCTGATGGGCAACGAGCAGTCGGGCCTGCCCCCCCGGCTGGCGGAGGCCTGCGACGTGCGGGCGAAGATCCCGATGGCCGGGCGCGCCGACAGCCTCAACCTCGCCATCGCCACCGGCATCATGCTCTACGAGTTGCGCCGCGATGTCCTGACCGTGTGAGGCCAGGGGCCCCCGCGCGCGCCGGCACGGTCTCCCGACGCCGCCGATCTTGACGTTTTCGGCGACAAAACGCCTTCAATCTGCCCGATCGGCCCGCCTGAGGGAACATTCCGCTGACGAAGGCGTCTCCTTCCGCGGCGGAGATCGGGAGGCGGGGATGGGTGAGCAGAAGCACAAGGCCTACTGGCTGCGGGCGCGGGTGGCGCACAAGCATCACAAGGTCAGCTTCGTCGAGCTGTTCTTCGATCTCGTCTTCGTCTTCGCCCTCACCCAGCTCTCGCACCGCCTCCTGGCGCATTTCACGCTTCTGGGCGCGCTGGAAACGGCGATCCTGCTGCTCGCGGTCTGGTGGGTCTGGGTCTACACCACCTGGGTCACCAACTGGCTCGACCCCGACAGCGGCCCGGTCCGGGCCATGCTGTTCCTGCTGATGCTCGCCGGGCTGGTGCTTTCCACCTCGATCCCGGACGCCTTCGGCGAGAAGGGGCTCGCGTTTGCCATCGCCTACGCGGCGATGCAGGTCGGTCGCTCGCTGTTCACCGCCTGGTCGATGCGCCGCGACCACCCGGTCAACCACCGCAATTTCCGACGGATGACCTGGTGGCTCGCCTTTTCCGGCGGCCTGTGGATCGCCGGCGGCGTCGCGGAGGGCGAGGTACGCCTCGGCTTGTGGATCGCGGCGATCGCCACCGAATATCTCTCGCCCGCGATCGGCTTCCCCGTGCCGGGCCTCGGGCGCTCGGAGACCAGCGACTGGGACGTGGAAGGCGGGCACATGGCCGAGCGCTGCGGCCTGTTCCTGATCATCGCGCTCGGCGAATCGATCCTCGTCACCGGCACCAACTTTTCCGACATGGACTGGACCCTCGCCAACGCCACGAGCTTCCTCGTCGCCTTCCTCGGCAGCGTCGCCATGTGGGCGGTGTATTTCAATGTCGGCTCCGGCCAGGCGAGCCGCATCCTTGCCCAGACGCGCGACACCGGGCAGATCGCCCGCCTCGCCTACACCTACGACCACATCATCATCGTCGCCGGCCTGGTGCTGACGGCCGCAGCCGACGAGTTCCTGCTGACCCATCCGGACCAGCCGGGCGACACGGCGATCGCCGCGGCGGTGATCGGCGGTCCGTTGCTGTTCCTCACCGGCGTGACCCTGTTCAAGCGGGTGACGACCGACCGGCTGCCGCGCTCCCACGTGGTGGGTCTCGCGCTGATGCTGGGGCTCGTTCCCCTCGCGCTCGTCCTGCCGACGCTGGCGCTCGCCGCGCTCAGCGTCGCCGTGCTCGGCGTCGTCGCGATCTGGGAACAGGTTGCCCTCGGGCGGGCGCCGCCGCTGGAAGAGACGTGATCCGGCGTCAGGAGCCGAAGATCGACCAGCCCATCGCCCGCGCCAGCCGCTCCAGCGCGATCGTGCCGAGCCGCGAGTTGCCGACCTTGTCGAGGCCCGGCGACCAGACCGCGATCGAAGCGACATTCGGCACGACCGCGATGATGCCGCCGCCGACGCCGCTCTTGCCCGGAAGGCCGACGCGGAAGGCGAAGTCGCCCGAGCCGTCATAGTGGCCGCAGGTCAGCATCAATGCGTTGATGCGCCGGGCGCGCTCGGCCGAGACGATCGAATGGCCGCTCGCCGGGTCGCGGCCGCCGAAGGCGAGGAACCGGCTGGCCATGGCCAGCTGGCGGCAGGTCATGGCGATGGCGCAGTGGTGGAAATAGACGCCGAGCGTGTGCTCGACCGGATTCTCGACGACGCCGTGGGCGCGCATGAAATTGGCGAGCGCGGCATTGCGGAAGCCCGTCGCCTTCTCGGAGCGGGCGACATCCTCGTCGATCGAGATCGTCTCGTCGTCGGCCAGATGGCGCATGAAGCGCAGGATCTCGCCGAGGGTCTCGCGTGGCTGGTGGCCGGCAAGGATCGCGTCGGTGACGGCGATCGCCCCGGCGTTGATGAAGGGATTGCGCGGCTTGCCGTGCTCGTGCTCGAGCTGGACGATCGAGTTGAACGGATCGCCGGACGGCTCGCGCCCGACCTTGCGCCACAGGGCGTCGCCGACGAGGCCGAGGGCGATCGTCAGCGTGAACACCTTGGAGATGCTCTGGATCGAGAAGGGCACGTCCGCGTCGCCGCCGGTGTGGACGGTGCCGTCGCGGGTGGTCACGCACAGGCCGAAGCGCGCGGGATCGACCCGCGCCAGCTGCGGAATGTAGGTGGCGACCTCGCCTCGATCGGTCCGCGCCGCCATCTCCGCGGCAATGTCCGCCACCACCTGGCCGAGATCCGCCGTTCCCGCCTGTTTCGACCCGTCCGGCATCGTGTCCCTTTCCCCCTCCCCGCAGGTGCACAAGACCCTTGTCTTGATAGCACGCGCGCCCCGTGTTAGCCCCGTCATCCGACCGACCGTCGCCGCGTTGACCAGATGTGGGGGCGACCCGATCCCTATCGTCGCTTCAGGATGAATGACCAGATGAGCTCCGTCGCGCCAGACTCCACGCCGTCCACGCCGCAGGCCCAGCCGTCCCTCAACGTCGCCGCGCAGTATATCAAGGACTTCTCCTTCGAGAACCCGCGCGCGCCGCAGAGCCTCGTCGCCCGCGACAAGGCGCCCTCGATCAACGTCAACGTCAACGTGATCCCGCGGGCGCGCGCTGCCGGGGAGTTCGAGGTCGACCTCAAGCTCGAGGCCAGGGCCAGCCATGGCGAGGAGGTCGTCTTCGTCGCCGACCTCACCTATGGCGGCGTGTTCCGCATCCAGAACGTGCCCGAGCAGCACCTGCATGCCTTCGTGATGATCGAATGCCCGCGCCTGCTGTTCCCCTTCGCCCGGCAGATCATCGCCGACGCCACCCGCAACGGCGGCTTCATGCCGCTGATGATCGATCCGATCGATTTCGTGGCGCTCTACCAGCAGTATATCCAGCGGATGGCCGCCCAGGCTCAGGCCCAGCAGCAGCAGGGCCCGGCCAACTGATCCCAGCCGTCACGGGTGGATGACATGCAACAGGCGGCGGCTCCCGATGAGCCGCCGCCTTTTTTGCGTTCCGCCTGCGGGAAACAATCACTCGGCCGCCGGGGTGTCCGGCGCAAGCCACTGGTTCCACAGCGCCTTGTCACCAAGGGTCGCCACGAAGCCGGCGTGGGCGGCAAGGTCCACCGCGGTGAGGCGGGGGGCGAGCGGGACCGGGCGGGGGCGGGCAATGCCGCTGGCGGCGGCGGCCCGTGCGGCGGTGGCCGCGGCGGTGGAAAGTCCGAGATCGGCCTGCCGGCCGCCGAGCAGCTCGATGTAGACCTCGGCCAGAAGCTCGCTGTCGAGCAGCGCGCCGTGGCGGGTGCGGCGGGAGTTGTCGATGCCGTAGCGCGCGCAGAGCGCGTCGAGGCTGGCCGGCGAGCCCGGATGCTTGCGGCGGGCGAGCGCCAGCGTGTCGAGCACCAGGTCCGGCGCCACCGTCGGCCGGCCCGAGCGCTTCAGCTCCATGTTGATGAAGCCCATGTCGAACTGGGCGTTGTGGATCACCAGCTGCGCGCCGGCGATGAAGGCGACGAAGTCGTCGGCGATGTCCTCGAACCGCGGCTTGTCGGCGAGGAACTCGTCGGACAGGCCGTGGACGTTGAAGGCCTCGACCGGCACCGAGCGATCCGGGTTGATGTAGACGTGGAAGGTCTTGCCGGTCGGGAAGCGGTTGACGATCTCGACCGCGCCGATCTCGACCAGCCGGTCGCCGGTCTTCGGGTCGAGGCCGGTGGTCTCGGTGTCGAGGACGATTTCGCGCTGCATCGGATCCCGGTCCTGCCTGACGTGTGCCCGCGTCCTTGCCGGCAAACGGATTTCGGGCCGACCTTGCCAGCCGCGGCCAGCGCCGGCAACGGCGGCAGGTCAGTGCCCGTCCGCTGTCCCCACATTCCCCGCCGGCGTGCGCTTCGGGCGCACCGCGCCGGACCGCACCGCCTGCAGCACGCGCAGGACATCGGCGCGGGCGCGCTCGAGGCCGTCGCCGCTCTCGACGAGGAAGTCGGCGGCCGCGCGCTTGTCGGCATCGGGAAGCTGGCGGGCGAGGATCGCCGAGAATTTTTCCTCGGTCATGCCGGGGCGGGCCAGCACGCGCTGGCGCTGGACCTCGGCCGGCGCGCTGACCACCACCACCGCGTCGACATCGCCGGCCCGTCCGGTCTCGAACAGCAGCGGCACATCGAGGACGACCACCGTTTCGCCCCGGACCCTTGCCGCGTCGAGAAAGGCCGCCTCCTCCGCCCGCACGGCCGGGTGGACCAGGGCCTCCAGGTCGGCGAGCGCCGCCGGATTTCCGACCACGGCGGCCGAAAGACGCGCCCGGTCGACGGCGCCGTCCACCGTCGTTCCGGGAAAGCGCGCCTCGATCGCGGCGGCGAGCGGACCGGCGTAGAGCCGGTGCACCGCGGCATCCGCGTCGTGGACCGGCACGCCGGCGGCGCGGAACATGTCGGCCGTGGTGGTCTTGCCCATGCCGATCGAGCCGGTGAGGCCGAGCACGATCACGGTGCCGCCCCGAGATCGGCGAGAATCATTTCTCGAAGCTCCGGGGTCACCTCCGGACGCACGCCGAACCAGCGCTCGAAGCCCGGCACCGCCTGATGCAGCAGCATGCCGAGACCGTCGACGGTGGCGAGGCCCTGCGCCCTTGCGGCGAGGATCAGCGGCGTATCCAGCGGCACGTAGACCGCATCGGTGACGAGCAGATCAGCGCGGGCCCCGGAGAAATCGATGTCGAGCGGCGGTTCGCCCTTCATGCCGAGCGAGGTGGTGTTGACGACGAGGCGGGCCTCGCCGACGAGCTGCGACACCTCGTCCCAGCCATGCACCGTTACCTTGCCCGGGAACAGCCCGGCGATCGCCTCGGCGCGGTCGCGGGTGCGGTTGACGAGACGGATCGGCGCGAACCCCCGCCGGGCAAGACCGTAGACGATCGCCCGCGCCGCGCCGCCGGCGCCGAGCACCAGCGCCGCGCCGCCGGCTGCGTCCCAGCCGGGCGCGCGGTCGTCGAGATTGGCGAGGAAGCCGTGGACGTCGGTATTGGCGGCGTGAAGCCGGCCGTCCTCCAGCCACAGCGTGTTGGCGGCCCGGAGGAAGCTCGCGACCGGATCGGCCACCTCGGCAGCAAGGAAGGCTGCCTCCTTGTGCGGAATGGTGACGTTGGCGCCGCGCAGGCCGGAGGCCTTGAGGCCGGCAAGGAAGGTGCCGATCGCGTCGGGGGCGACCGGAATCCGGTCGTAGCGGCCGTCGATGCCGTGGCGGGCCAGCCAGTGGCCGTGGATCAGCGGCGAGCGGGAATGGGCGACGGGCCAGCCGACCACCCCGGCGCGGAGCGGTCCGGTCATGGTTCGAGGATCCCTTCCTCGCGCAGCCGGCCGAGCAGCGGCAGCAGCGGCAGGCCGAGGATCGTGAAATAGTCGCCGTCGATCTCCTCGAACAGCTGGATGCCCATGCCTTCCAGCTGGTAGGCACCGACGCTGGTCAGCGCCCGTTCGCCCACGATCGACAGATAGTGGCGCACGAAGGCCGGACCGAACGGCCGCATGGTGAGATGGGCCTGCGAGACATGGCGCCAGACCACCTCGCCGCCGCGGGCGCAGGCCACCGCCGAACTCAGGGTGTGGATCCGCCCCGACAGGTCGAGCAGCTGCTGGCGGGCGGCGGCAAGATCGGCCGGCTTGTGGAAACGCACGCCGTCCAGCGACAGGGTCTGGTCGGCGCCGATCACCAGCGCCTCGGGATGAAGGCGGCTGACCTCGCTGGCCTTCACGTCGGCGAGCACCTGGGCCACGTCGTCGGGCCCGGCGCCGGTTCCTTCCAGCGTCGCCTCGATGGTGCGCTCGTCCACATCCGGCGCGCGCCGCTCGAAGATCAGGCCGGCTTGCGTCAGGAGCGAGGCGCGGGTGGCGCTGCCGGAGGCGAGAATCAGTCGGGTCATGGGTTCAGGGTCCGGTCGCGGCGCGTCATTGAGGGCGGCGTCAGGAGATCGGCACGGTGTCCTTGCCGTAGCGGTGTTGATGGTGAAGCGCAAGGATCGCCGCGGCGGTTTCCTCGATCGAACGCCGCGTCACGTCGATCACCGGCCAGCCCTGCTCCACGAACAGCCGCCGCGACTGCGCCACCTCGCGCGCGATCGCGGCCCGGTCGACATAGGTCGAGGGCTGGCTGGCGGCGCCAAGCGCCAGAAGCCGGTTCTGGCGGATGTGGAGGATGCTCTCGGCGCTGGCGATCAGGCCGACGATCAGCGGCCGGCGCGCCTTCGTCACCGCGTCGGGCAAGGCCATGCCCGGCACCAGCGGCAGATTGGTGACCTTCAGGCCGCGGATCGCCAGATACATGCTGGTCGGCGTCTTCGAGGTGCGGCTGATGCCGATGATCACCACGTCGGCGGTCTCGATGTCCTCGGGCAGCTGGCCGTCGTCATGGGCCATGGTGTAGTTCAGCGCCTCGATCCGGTCGAAGTAGCCGGCGTCGAGCACATGCTGGCCGCCGACGCGCATGGTGGCCGGCAGGTTGAGATAGCCGTGGAACACCTCCACCACCGGATCGAGCACCGAGACCACCGGCAGCGCCGCGGCCTTGCAGGCGGTCTCCAGCCGGGCGCAGAGCTCGCGGTCGACGATGGTGTAGAGCACGATGCCGGGCGCCGCCTCGATGTCCTCGATCACCCGCTCCAGATGCCGGGCGTGCGCACCAGCGGATAGACATGCTCGATCGCGGCGATGTCGTCGTAGCGCGCCGCCACGGCGCGGGCCACCGTGAGCAGGGTCTCGCCGGTGGAGTCGGAGATGAGATGGATGTGGAAATAGGTCTTTCCGTCCGCCATGCGTCCTGCCCCTATCGACGTCGCCGCCGATGTCCCCGCCGACCGGATGGTCGCCGGAAGGCGGTGGCCTCCCCGCGCGGAGCCGGCCGAAAAGAGTATCACCGGCAACGGGTTGGATGTCGAGGCGGGCGGCTCTCCCGCCGTTTGTCCACAGCGGCGGCCGGGGAGTCGATAACTTCGGACCCCGGACCCGGCCCCCGATCGCCCTGTGGGAAACCCCGGATTCCGTCCACAGGGCAGACGACGGCCTTCCGTCCCCGGACCCCCGGTGGAAAAGATGAAGACTTCGTAAACCCGTGGCCGGCGCCGGACTTCTCCCCGGATCATCCACAGGCACTCACCGATGCGCGGCGGCGTCAGGTCGTTGGAATCGCTGCGAAAGCGGTCCCCGCATCCCCGTCTGTCGACAAGTCCCGCCTTTTTCTCCACCACGTCCCTGCCGGGCCGGCGGCGGGCGCGGCCATTGTGGACGGACGGCAATCCCTGATATCCAGCCCCCTAACAGAAACTACAGATCTCTTTCAAATAAGATTCTCTCTTTTTGAAGTGAGGGAGGACGGAGCGCGACGATGGCACCGACACGCAAGATGCTCGAGGTTCTCGACGGACGAACGAGCACCGTCCCTCCGATCTGGATGATGCGTCAGGCGGGACGCTATCTCCCGGAGTATCGGGCAACCCGGGCGAAGGCCGGTGGCTTTCTCGATCTCTGCTACAATCCGGAGCTCGCCACCGAGGTCACGCTCCAGCCGATCCGCCGTTTCGGCTTTGATGCAGCGATCCTGTTCTCCGACATCCTCGTCATTCCCGATGCGCTCGGCCGCAAGGTGCGCTTCGTGGAGGGCGAAGGCCCGCGGCTCGATCCGATGGCCCTGGAAGAGGCGGCCGATCTCGATTCCGCACAGGTCGTCCCGGGCCTGCAGCCGGTCTTCGAGGCGGTGTCGCGCATCCGGGCGGCCCTGCCCGCCGAGACCACGCTGCTCGGCTTCTGCGGGGCGCCCTGGACCGTGGCGACCTACATGGTGGCGGGACGGGGTACGCCCGACCAGGGCCCGGCGCGACGGGCGGCGCTGCTGGAGCGCGAGAATTTCACCACCCTGATCGACCGGCTGACCGAAGCCTCGATCCTCTATCTCGTCGCGCAGTTCGAGGCGGGCGCCGACGCGGTGCAGGTGTTCGACAGCTGGGCCGGCCCCCTCGACGAGGAGGGCTTTGCCGCCTTTGCCGTGGAGCCGATGCGGCGCATCGTCGAGGGCGTGCGCGCGAAGGTGCCCGGCGCGCGGATCATCGGCTTTCCCAAGGGCGCCGGCGCCCGGCTGCCGGCCTATGTGAGGGCGACGGGGGTGACCGCCGTCGGCATGGACTGGTCGGTGCCGCTCGATTTTGCCCGTGACGCGGTGCAGCCGCTCTGCGCGGTGCAGGGCAACGTCGATCCGCTGCGGGTGGTGATCGGCGGCGAGGCGCTCGACCGGGCGGTGGATCTCGTCGTGGACGCGCTGGCCGGCGGGCCGTTCGTGTTCAACCTCGGCCACGGCATCACGCCCGAAGCCCCGGTCGAGAATGTCGCGCGGATGATCCGCCGCGTGCGGGAGCGCACCGGCGGCGCCTGATTTCCGAACGCCGTGACACCGTAACGCCTCCACCCCTCCCCGCCTGCCGAACCGCGAGATCCGATCATGTACGAATGGCTGAAGGCGTTGCACATCCTGTCGGTGATCGCCTGGATGGCGGGGCTGTTCTACCTGCCGCGGCTGTTCGTCTACCATGCCGATGCGGCGGCGGGGTCCGAGCTGTCGGAAACCTTCAAGGTGATGGAGCGGCGGCTGTTCAAGGCGATCATGCGGCCGGCGATGATCGCCACCTGGATCTTCGGCCTGTGGGTGGCCTTCGAGGCCGGCTTCTTCTCCTCCGGCTGGCTCCATGCCAAGCTGGCGCTGGTGGTGGCGATGAGCGTCTTCCACGAGAAATGCGGCCGCTGGCTCAAGGATTTCGCCGCCGACCGCAACACGCGTCCGGCGCGCTTCTTCCGGATCGCCAACGAGGTGCCGACGCTGATCCTGATCGCCATCGTCCTGCTCGTGGTGCTGAAACCCTTCTGAGCCTGGTCGTGCCAGGCGCGGCGAAGACGACGCGACACCGCGCGGAATCGCTGGGCTCGGCGGCACTCTTGTGATTGTCGGGCGAAACGACTATATCAGGAGCGTTCCTGTTCAACATCGGACGGGTCGCCACCCGATTCGCATCCGGAGCCGAAGACGGCCGGGTCGCGAAACGGATCCGGAGCGCCACGGCCGGCAGGATGTCGGACCCAGGTCTCATGCCTCCCCTCTCGTAGCGGGTTCGACGCGAAACCAGCTCCCTGCACCGGCTCCCCGCCGGGCCTTTTCAGATTTCCCCCCGATCATGTGCGGCCGCGAGCGGCCGCAGCCTTTCACATAAACGCGAGCGACGCTTCTATGCCGGAGATGAAACTCCAGGATCTCAAATCCAAGACACCGACCGAACTGCTGACCGTGGCCGAAGAGCTCGAGGTCGAGAATGCCTCGACCATGCGCAAGCAGGAGCTCATGTTCGCCATCCTCAAGCAGTATGCCGCCCAGGACGTCGACATCATCGGCGAAGGCGTGGTCGAGGTGCTGCAGGACGGTTTCGGCTTCCTGCGCTCTCCCGACGCCAACTACCTCCCCGGCCCGGACGACATCTACGTCTCGCCCTCCCAGATCCGGCGCTTCTCGCTGCGCACCGGCGACACGGTCGAGGGCCAGATCCGCAGTCCGAAGGAAGGCGAGCGCTATTTCGCGCTGCTGAAGGTCAACACCGTCAATTTCGAGGACCCGGACAAGGCGCGCCACAAGGTCCACTTCGACAACCTGACGCCGCTCTACCCGGACGAACGCTTCCGGATGGAGATCGAGGGCGTCACCCAGAAGGACATGTCGGCGCGGGTCATCGATCTCGTCGCGCCGCTCGGCAAGGGCCAGCGCGCGCTGATCGTCGCCCCGCCGCGCACCGGCAAGACCGTCCTCCTCCAGAACATCGCCCATTCGATCACGACCAATCATCCCGACTGCTACCTGATCGTCCTCCTCATCGACGAACGTCCCGAGGAAGTGACCGACATGCAGCGCTCGGTGAAGGGCGAGGTCGTCTCCTCCACCTTCGACGAGCCGGCCACCCGGCACGTGCAGGTCGCCGAGATGGTGATCGAGAAGGCCAAGCGCCTCGTCGAGCATGGCCGCGACGTGGTCATCCTGCTCGATTCGATCACCCGCCTCGGCCGCGCCTACAACACGGTGGTGCCGTCGTCCGGCAAGGTGCTGACCGGCGGCGTCGACGCCAACGCCCTGCAGCGGCCCAAGCGCTTCTTCGGCGCGGCGCGCAACATCGAACAGGGCGGCTCGCTGACCATCATCGCCACCGCGCTGATCGACACCGGCAGCCGCATGGACGAGGTGATCTTCGAAGAGTTCAAGGGCACCGGCAACTCCGAGATCATTCTCGACCGCAAGATCTCCGACAAGCGCGTGTTCCCCTCGATCGACATTCAGCGCTCGGGCACCCGCAAGGAAGACCTGCTGGTTCCGCCGGACAAGCTCAAGAAGACCTTCGTCCTGCGCCGGATCCTCAATCCGATGGGCACCACCGACGCGACCGAGTTCCTGCTCGACAAGCTGCGGCAGACCCGGACCAACGGCGACTTCTTCGATTCCATGAACACCTGATCGGCGTCGGGGCGCCTGCGCGCCCGGCTCGGTCCATCGAATCGGTCCTGAAACGAGCCGCCGCCCCGGAAGGGACGGCGGCCTTTTCATGCCGATCCGTCTGGACGGAGATGAGCCCTCAGGACGCGTCGTCGATCGCGTCCTCGGCGGCCTGCCCCTCGTCGAGCGCCGCCAGGTCTTCCGGGGTGGTCACCGGCAGCGAGCAGGTGCTGCTGCGGCAGAGATAGGCCGCAGGCCGGCCGTCGATCGCGGTCTTGCCATGGGCGGGATGCCCGGCGCCGAGCGCCTCGGTCGATTCGGCGACGAAAGGAACCGCTTCGGGAAAGAGCGTGCGTGCGGTTGTCAGCAACGCCTCCCTGTCCGGTCCCGCTTCGCCGACGATCACCACCGAGGCGAGATCGAGCCTACGGGTGAAGGCGGCCATCAGGCTGGCGGTGCCGACGACATTGCGGGCCACCGCCCCGCCGCAGGCGGTGAAGATGGCGTCGGCCCGATCCAGATGCCGCGCCTCGCCGGTGAGGAGATGGAGCCGCACCGAGGCGTCGGCGGCAAGGCCATTGGCATTGGGCGTCGCCTCGTCGAGGATCGACCGCGGCCGGACGATCAGCCCCGGCGCATCGTCGGCCGACATGAAGTAGAGCCCGTTCTCGTCGCGGTGATGGCGATCGAGCGCGTCGAGCCAGCGCGCTGCCTCTTCCAGCCACAGCGGATCGAAGGTCGCCTGGTGGAGATCGAGCGCGGCAACCGCCATGGCGGCATGGTCGGTGGCCATGCCGGGGAAGACGAGACGGCCGCCGCGGGCGCTGTGGCCGAGCCTTCCGTCCCGCGCCATCGTGGCGGTGATGCCGCGATAGGCGGTGATTGCCAGGTCGAGCCAGTCGTCGCGGCGCAGGGCGATGGCGGCGATGGCAAGCCCGGAGATCGCCAGCGCGTTCCAGTCGGCGAGGATCTTGTCGTCGCGGCCGGGCTGAACGCGCCGCATCCGCGCGGTCAGCAGCGCCATGCGCAGGCGCGCCAGCTGGTCCTCGTCGACGGGGATCGTCGACGGCTGCAGCCGGTTGAGGACGTTGACCCCTTCCCAGTTGCCGGCCTCGGTCACGTCGTAGACGGCGGCGAACTGATCGGCCTGGGGGCCGAGTTCGGTCACGATCTCGGCGCGGCTCCAGACATAGACACGGCCTTCCTCGCCCTCGGTGTCGGCGTCGAGGCTGGCGGCAAACGCGCCCTCGGGCAGCAGCATCTCGCGGCCCAGCCAGGTCACCGTCTCCTCGATTCGGCGGCGAAACAGACTGGATCCCGTCGCCGCATAGGCGCGGGCGAAGAGGCCGAGCAACTGGCCATTGTCGTAGAGCATCTTCTCGAAATGCGGCACCAGCCAGCGGTCGTCGACCGAGTAGCGGGAGAAGCCGCCGCCGAGATGGTCGTAGATGCCGCCGTTGGCGATCCGCTCCAGCGTGAGAAGCACGGTGTCGAGGAAGCCGGGATCGCGGCGCCGGGCGAAGCTGCGCAGCATCAGGTCGAGGACCGGCGCCTGCGGGAACTTCGGCGCGCCGCGGAAGCCGCCGTTGATCGGGTCCATGATCGACAGCAGCTTGTCGGTTGCGAGATCCAGCACGGAGCCGTCGAGTCCGAGCGGACCCTTGTCGTCGCGGCGCGACAGATGGGCCATCAGCGCCTTGCGGTTCTCGGCCACCTGGTCCGGCCGCTGCGCCAGGCTCGCCGCCACGCCGTTGAGAATGTCGGCGAAGGCCGGCTGGCCGTAGCGGGAGGTCTTCGGAAAATAGGTGCCACCCCAGAAGGGCACGCCGTCGGGGGTCAGGAACATGGTCATCGGCCAGCCGCCATGGACGCCCAGCGCCTGCAGGGCCGACATGTAGATCTGGTCGATGTCCGGCCGCTCCTCGCGGTCGACCTTCACATTGACGAACAGCCGGTTCATCAGCGCGGCGATCTCGTCATCCTCGAAACTCTCGTGTGCCATCACGTGGCACCAGTGGCAGGCGGCATAACCGACGGAGAGCAGGATCGGCTTTCCCGTCTCCGACGCATGGGCGAGCGCCTCCGGCCCCCAGGGCCACCAGTCGACCGGATTGTCGGCATGCTGCAGCAGGTAGGGGCTCGTCTCGTCGCGAAGGCGATTGGTCATTGGCGGCGTCCTGTTTTCTTTCGCGGGCGGGCGTGGCATCGAAGGTCGGCCGAAGGCTAAGCCCTTCGACCCTCCGAGGATAGAAGCCACCGGGAAGAGTTGATGTTCCCAGACACCCTGCACCACACGATCCATGCCCTCTCCTCCGGGCGGCCGCGGCCGGCGTGGCGGTGATCCGGGCCAGTGGCCCCGGCATTCGATTCGGCCTCGAAAGCATCGCGGGTGGTCTGCCTGCGCCGCGTCGCGCCAGCCTGCGGTCGCTGCGCGATCCGGCGGACGGCAGCCTGATCGACCAGGCGATCGTGATCTTCCTGCCCGGTCCCGCGAGCTACACCGGCGAGGACTGCGCCGAGTTCCAGTGTCACGGCAGCCGGGCGGTGGTCGCCGCGCTGCTGCGCTGCCTCGATGCCTTGCCCGGCTGGCGCATGGCGGAGCCGGGCGAATTTACCCGCCGCGCCTTCGACAACGGCCGGCTGGACCTGACCGAGGTGGAAGGCGTCGCCGATCTCATCTCCGCCGAGACCGATGCGCAGCGCCGCCAGGCGCTGCGCCAGATGGACGGCGGTCTGTCAGAGCGCGCCGCCGGCTGGCGGGACCAGTTGCTGCGGGCGCGGGCGCTGGTCGAGGCGGATCTCGACTTTGCCGACGAGGACGATGTGCCGGACAGCGTCGCGGCCGAGGTCGGCGATCTCGTTGCCGCCGTCGAACGGCAGGTGTCCGAGGTGCTTGCGGCGTCCGCCCATGGCGAACGGATCCGCGACGGCTTCGAGGTGGCGCTGCTGGGGCCGCCCAACGCCGGCAAGTCGACCCTGCTCAACACGCTGAGCCGCCGCGACGTGGCGATCGTCACCGACGTGCCGGGCACGACCCGCGACACCCTGGAGGTCCATCTCGATCTCGGCGGCCTGCCGCTGACGCTGATAGACACGGCGGGCCTGCGCGAGACCGACGAGGTCGTGGAAGCGGAAGGCATCCGCCGCACCCGGCGGCGGGCCGGGACGGCCGATCTCGTGCTGTGGCTCGACGAGACGGGCCGCGCCCCGCCCGACGATATTGTGAGTGCCGGGCCGCCGGTGTGGTGCGTCCAGACCAAGATCGACCGGATCGCGGCGTCTGCGTCGCAGGCCGCCGGGAGCCCGGACGGCACATCCGGGCCGGCGTTCCAGCTTTCGGCCGCCACAGGGGCCGGTATCGACACGCTGCTCGGTGCGCTGACCGCGCATCTCCTTTCGCTGGCCCCGACCACGCCCGCCCTCGTCACACGCGCGCGGCAGCGCCTCTGCCTGGAGCGACTGCAAGCGGCCCTTGTCAGCGCCGGGGGCGACGACCTCCCCCTGGAGATCCGGGCCGAGCATCTGCGCCGGGGCACGGATGCTCTGGCCAGCCTGACCGGGCGCGTCGGGGTTGAGGATATCCTGGGGGAAATCTTTTCGAGCTTCTGCATCGGCAAGTGAACGGATGTCAGGCTGCCTGTGCCCTTTCGGGACCGCAACGGCGGATCTGGCCTGTGGATGTTTCACGTGAAACACTCCACAGGCTGGGGATAACCGGAGCGTGCCGGAATGAGTCGCAAGTTCAACCTCCGATTCGGAGGCGGAATGTTTCACGTGAAGCAGGCATCGAATCGCCCCCGGCTGAAACCGCCTGCGCCTGCCTGTGCGGCGCGGTCTTTTGACCGCCTGGCGTCGATCGGCTAGAACGTGCGCAAGCCGACGCGGCGCACCGGAGCCTCGCTCCGCCCCCATCACGGCATCCTCTTCGCAAGCGTGATTTCATGGCCGATCGTCCCTCCCCTTCTTCCTGCGACGTCGTCGTCATCGGCGGCGGCCATGCCGGCTGCGAGGCGGCCGCAGCCGCCGCCCGCGTGGGGGCGCGGACACTTCTCGTCACCCACCGTTCTGCGACCATCGGCGTGATGTCCTGCAATCCGGCGATCGGCGGTCTCGGCAAGGGTCACCTTGTCCGTGAGGTCGATGCGCTCGACGGGCTGATGGGCCGCGTCGCGGACCGGGCCGGCATCCAGTTTCGCCTGCTCAACCGGCGCAAGGGACCGGCCGTGCGCGGCCCCCGCGCCCAGGCCGACCGCCGGCTTTACCGGGAGGCAATGCAGGCGGAGATCGCCGCGATCGACGGGCTGTCCGTGGTCGAAGGCGAGGTCGACGACATCGAGATCGTCGAGGGCCGGATCACCGCTGTGCGGCTCTCCGACGGACGGCGGATCGGCTGCGGCGCGGCGGTGCTGACCACCGGCACCTTCCTGCGCGGCCTGATCCACATCGGCGACGTTACCACGCCGGCCGGCCGCGTCGGCGAGGCGCCGGCGCTCGGGCTGTCGGCGACGCTGGCGCGACTCGGCCTCGGCCTCGGCCGGCTCAAGACCGGCACGCCGCCGCGCCTCGACGGCCGGACCATCGACTGGGCGGCGCTGGAGGTGCAGGAGGGCGACGATCCGCCGACGCCCTTCTCGACGCTGACCACCGCGATCACCACGCGTCAGGTGCCCTGCCACATCACCCGGACGACGCCGGAGACCCACCGGGTGATCCGGGACAACCTGTCGCGCTCGGCGATGTACTCCGGCCGGATCGAAAGCCGGGGCCCGCGCTACTGTCCCTCGATCGAGGACAAGATCGTCCGCTTCGGCGACCGCGACGGGCACCAGATCTTCCTGGAGCCCGAGGGGCTGGACGATGCCACCGTCTATCCCAACGGCATCTCCACCTCGCTGCCCGAGGATGCGCAGCGGGCGCTGCTCGCCACCATTCCGGGTCTGGAGCGGGTCGAGATCCTGCAGCCGGGCTATGCGATCGAATACGACCACATCGACCCCCGCGAGCTGTTCGCGACGCTGGAAGCCAAGAAGATGCCCGGCCTGTTTCTCGCCGGCCAGATCAACGGCACGACCGGCTACGAGGAGGCGGCCGCGCAGGGCCTCCTTGCGGGTCTGAACGCCGCCCGCCGCGCCGGCGCGGCCGAGCCGGTCATCGTCGACCGGTCGGCGGCCTATCTCGGGGTGATGATCGACGACCTCGTCACCCGCGGCGTGAGCGAGCCCTACCGCATGTTCACCTCGCGCGCCGAATACCGGCTGTCGCTGCGCGCCGACAACGCCGATCAGCGGTTGACCCGGCAGGGCGTGGCCTGGGGGCTCGTCGGCTCCGCGCGGGCCGCCGCCTTCGAGGCCGACATGGTCGCCCTCGATGCGGCGCGGGAGATCGCCCGCGGCCGGCAGCTGACGCCCTCCGAGGCGGCGTCGAAGGGGCTCGCGCTCAATCAGGACGGCGTGCGCCGCTCGGCCTACGATCTCCTCTCCTATCCGGACATCGCGCTTGCGCGTCTGGCGGCGATCTGGCCGGAGCTTGGTGCGCTGCCGGCGCGCACCGCCGAGCAACTGGAGACCGAGGCGCTCTATGCGGTCTACCTGCACCGCCAGGAGGCCGACATCGCCGCCTTCCGCCGCGACGAGGACCTCGGGCTCGATCCGGATCTCGACTATGGCGCCGTCAACGGCCTCTCCAACGAGGCGCGCCAGCGGCTGGAGGCCGTGCGGCCGGCGACCCTCGGGCAGGCGTCGCGGATCGACGGCATGACGCCGGCGGCTCTGACCCTGCTGCTCGCCCACGCACGCAAGCGCCCGAAGGTCCCGGCGGATGCGGCGGCGATCGCCGCCAAGGGGGCCGCGTGAGCCCCGGTCTTCCCGACAGCCCGGCCGCTCTCGCCGCATCTGGCCATTGACGCCGCGGGCCGAGGAACGGCTGCACGCCTATGTCGCCCTCGTGCGCAAATGGCAGACCGCCAAGAATCTGGTGGCCCCTGCGGCCCTCGGCGAGTTGTGGAGCCGGCATGTGGCCGACAGCGCCCAGGCACTCGCCGCCCTGCCCGACGCGCGGCGCTGGGTCGATGTCGGGTCCGGCGCTGGCTTCCCCGGGCTCGTCACTGCTACGCTGATCGCCGACGAGGACGGCGCCGCGGTGCATCTCGTCGAGAGCAACGGCCGCAAGGCGGCCTTCCTGCGTACGGTCGCGCGGGAACTGGCCTTGCCGGTCACCGTCCACGACGACCGGATCGAATCGTTCATGCAACGAACCGCGCCGGGGCTCGTCCGAATCGAGGCCGTGTCGGCCCGGGCGCTGGCCCCGTTGCCGAAACTGCTGGCCCTGACCCGACCTCTGCTGGAGGCCGGTGCCGCCGGTGTTTTCCACAAAGGACAAGATTTTGCGTCCGAACTTGCCGAGACCACTCAATCTTGGGCTTTCGATCTGGTAGAACATCGAAGCAGGATCGATCCGGCCGGTCGCATCGTCGTTCTGCGCAACGTTGCCTTCCGGTGCTAGACTCGCCGCGTCGATCAACGGCGAACTCCCGGACCGGCCCCGCTGCAGATCGGGCCAGGTGCTGCGACGCATTCCGAATTTTGAAGGTTGGCCGTGTCTCAACGAGAGGCTTCGATGAATCAGCTGCCTGAGCATCCCCGGGTACTGGCCCTCGCCAACCAGAAGGGCGGCGTCGGCAAGACCACGACCGCCATCAACCTCGGCACCGCGCTCGCCGCCATCGGCGAGGAGGTGCTGATCGTCGATCTCGATCCGCAGGGCAACGCCTCGACAGGGCTCGGCATCGACCGCTCGTCGCGGCGGGTCTCGACCTATGATCTCCTCGTCGGCGAGGCGGAACTCGGCGAATGCCTGATCGAGACGGCCGTGCCGCGGCTGTCGGTCGCGCCCTCGACCCTCGACAATCTCGGCGTCGAGCTGGAGATCGCCCGCGAGGCGGATCGCGCCTTCCGGCTGCGCCATGCCATTGCCGATCACGTCACCGCCTGCGAGCGCGACCGCGACGGGAAGGTCAAGCGCTTCTCCTATGTGCTGGTCGACTGCCCGCCGTCGCTGAACCTCCTCACCATCAACGCCATGAGCGCGGCCCATTCGATCCTGGTGCCGCTGCAGTGCGAATTCTTCGCGCTCGAAGGCCTGTCGCAGCTTCTGCAGACGGTCGAGCAGGTGAAGACCAGCCTCAATCCGGACCTGACGATCCACGGCATCGTGCTCACCATGTTCGACAGCCGCAACAACCTCTCCAACCAGGTGGTCGCCGACGTGCGCTCGCACATGGGCGACGCGGTCTACGACACGATCATCCCGCGCAACGTCCGGGTCTCCGAGGCACCGTCCTACGGCAAGCCGGCGCTGCTCTACGACCTGAAGTGCTCGGGCAGCCAGGCCTATCTCAAGCTCGCCTCGGAGATCATCCAGCGCGAGCGGCGGCTGAAGGCGGTGGCGTGACAGATCGGGCGGACGGCGTGACGGGCGGGCAGGCGGACAGGATCGGGAGGCGAGGATGGCGATGACGGACGACAGCGGACGCCGGCGGCTCGGGCGCGGTCTTGCCGCCCTGATCGGCGATGCAAGCAACGATTTCGAGGTGGTGGAGCGGGCGCGCGGCACCCGCAAGGTGGCGCTGGACCTGATCAAGGCCAACCCGCGCAATCCGCGGCGGATCTTTCGCGAGGACGAGCTGGAAGACCTGACGGCCTCGATCCGCCGCCACGGCGTGATCCAGCCGATCCTGGTGCGCGCCAATCCGACCATCCCCGGCAGCTTCGAGCTGATCGCCGGCGAGCGCCGCTGGCGCGCGGCGCAGCGGGCCGGCGTGCATGACATTCCGGTGGTGATCCAGGATGTCACCGACCGTGAGGCGCTCGAGATCGCGATCATCGAGAACGTCCAGCGGCAGGATCTCAATCCGCTGGAAGAGGCGATGGGCTACGAGCAGCTGATCGAGGAATTCCAGTATTCCCAGGCCGACCTTGCCACCGTGATTGCCAAGAGCCGCAGCCATGTGGCCAACACCCTGCGCCTCTTGAAGCTGCCCGACCCGATCAAGGGCTACCTCAACGAGGGCCAGCTGACCGCCGGCCACGCGAGGGCGCTGATCACCTCGGCCGATCCGGTGGGCCTTGCGAAGAAGATCGTCGACGAAGGCCTCAGCGTGCGTGCCACGGAAGCGCTGGTGCAGCAGGTGGCCGAGCGTCCGGTGGCGGAGGCGCGGCCGCCGCGCCCCGAGAAGGATGCGGACACCAAGGCGCTGGAGCGGCAGCTGGCGGATCTCCTCGGCGTCGAGGTGGTGATCGGCCACAAGGCGAACGGCTCGGGCGAACTGAAGCTGCGCTACAAGTCGCTCGATCAGCTGGACCATCTGGTGCGGCGTCTGGGCGGATCGCTCTGAGGCGAGATCGGCTTTGAAGGTTGAAGGGCCGGGCGGCGACGCTCCGGCCCTTTTTGTTGGGCGAGTGGTCGGGGTGCTTTCGGGCGGCGGAGGAGCCGGGTGCCTTGGTTCGGAGGCGGTGCCTGGAGACCCCTCACCCTGTCCCTCTCCCCGACGGGGAGAGGGGACGCAGGACTTCAGGGCCTCGCTCCCATCAGCGTTTCGTTTCGGCGAGAGGCTGTCGGCAGATCCGTCCTCGCCTTCATCTTCCCCTCTCCCCATCGGGGAGAGGGACAGGGTGGGGCGGGCTGCGGGCACGGCGTCGCCGTAACGGAGCATGCCGGGAGAACGTCACCCCACTTCGATTCGACTCCGCAACAACCCAATCATTGCGCTCCCGCTTCGCCTCCGATCCGATTTCGGAGTCAAATCAACACCCTGTCGATTCGCGCCCGAAAGGATCAGCGGCGGGCGGCGCGGGCGAGGGTGAACAGGGCGTTGGCGAGGATCTCGTCGGCGAGATCGGCGTCGAGGCGGCTGTCGCGCATGGCCTTGGAGAGGATGTCGAGAGCGCGGACGAGGCGCGGCGCAGTCCAGAGGCTCAGCATGCGGGCGATGCGGTCGGCGCGCTTGAAGAACACCGGCGGGCGGATCGTCGCGACGACGGCGGCCGGCTTGGCGCCGCCGTCGACATCGACCCGGGCAAGATCCAGCATCTGGAAATGCCGCAGCACGACGCCGGCGAGCACGTCGGCGCGAATGCCTTCGGCGGCGGCCCGGCCAAGGGCGATCGACAGGGCGTCGAGGTCGCCAAGGGCGGTGGCATCCACGATCTCGTCGAGGGTGACGCTGGCCGCATCGCCCGTGACGGCCTCGACGTCGGCGATCTCGATCCGGCCCCTCCCGTGGGCATAGAGGCAGAGTTTCGTCACCTCGCCGCGGCTGGCCAGGCGGTCGCCGCCAAGCAGGGAGACCAGAAGGGTGCGGGCGTCGGGCGCGAGGGTCAGGCCGGCGGCCTTCACCTCCTGGTCGACCAGCCGGCCGATGGAGGCGTCGTCGTCGACGTAGCAGGCGATCGCGTAGGCGTTCCGGTCCTTCTCGAACAGGGTGCGCAGCGGGCTCGACTTCTTGAGGTCGCCCGCCTCGACCACCACGGTGGTCTCGGGCGGCGGTGACTTCAGCAGCTGGGTCAGCGCCGGGACGATGTTGCTGCGCCCGCCGCCGTCGCGGACGATGATCGCGCGCTGGCCGCCGAACATCGACACCGCATAGGCCTCGTCGGCAAGGCGCGCCGGATTGGTGGAAATCTCGCCGCCCTCGATCCGGATCAGGGAGAAGGGATCGGCCGGGTCGCGCCGGCGGGTCGCCAGCGCCGTGACCCGTTCGGCGACGAGGCCGGTGTCCGGTCCGTAGACGAGGAAGAAGGTCGACGCGCGCGGCGGGTCGGCGACGAGGCGATCGGCATCGGCGGCTTTCGCGGCGACCATTCTGAAGCTCCTCCCGCGCGTCCTCAGGTGCCGCGGGTGGCGAGGGCGGCGGCGACGCGGGTGCGGATGTTGGCGGCAAGCGACACGGCGGCCCGGTCCTCGGCGTCGCGCAGCGCCCGGATGTTGGCAAAGCGCTGCGAGGAGAAATCGTAGGAGGCGGTGGCGAAGCTGGTGCCGCTGATCACCACGGTCCGGCTCTCCAGATCCGTCAGGGTGAAGGTCGCGGTGATCGAGACGAGGCGCGCGGCCGGAACGTCCTGGTCCTCCTCGATGCCGACCTCGGATTCGCGCTCGGACAGGAACAGCCGCAACTCGAAGCGCGGTGGCAGTGCCTCGCCGCCGCCGCTGAAGTCGAAGGCCAGTTCGTTGCGCAGCTTCTGGAGGATGCGGGTGATGTCGTCGTCGCTTGGGCGGTCATACTTGACCGCGATCGCGCGCATGTCGTCGTTGGTGGAGACGCCGTCCGCCCGGTCGGCGTAGAGCGGCCGCACCTGACAGCCTGCCACGACGGCGGCGCCGCCGAGCAGCATCAGCGAGAGGACGGTGCGGCGGCCCGGATGGCGGGGAGAGCGGCTTCGGTCAGGCGACGACATTGACGATCCTCTGCGGCACGACGATCACCTTCTTCGGCGCCTTGCCCTCCAGCGCGCGCTGCACCGCCTCGAGGGCAAGCGCAGCCTTTTCCACGGTGGCGGCATCGGCGTCGCGGGGCACGGTGACGTCCGCCCGCTTCTTGCCGTTGATCTGGACCGGCATGGTCACCTCGTCCTCGACCAGGAGGGCCGGGACCAGCTCGGGCCAGGGACTCATCGCCAGCATCTCGCCGTTGCCGAGGACGTGCCAGCATTCCTCGGCCAGATGCGGCGTCATCGGCGCCATCAGCTTGACGAGGATCTCGGCGGTCTCGCGCAGGGCGGCGGCCTCGCCCGGGGCGGCGAAGGCGGCGCGTTCGTTGGCGATCGCCGAGCCCAGCGCGTTGACGAGTTCGTAGATCTTGGCGAGGGCCACATTGAAGCGCAGGGTCTCGATCGCCTCGCCGACGGCGGCGAGCGTGCGATGCGCGGCCTTGCGCAGGGTGAGCGCGGCCGGGGCCAGCACGTCCGGCACCGGGGTCCCCGGCGGCGGGGCGATCTCGGCGGTTTCGCCGACGAGTCGCCAGACCCGCTGCAGGAAGCGCGAGGAGCCCTGTGCGCCCTGGTCGGTCCACTCGACGTCGCGTTCGGGCGGGGAATCCGACAGCATGAACCAGCGGGCGGTGTCGGCGCCGAAGCTCTCGATGATCTCGGTCGGATCGACCGTGTTGCGCTTCGACTTCGACATCTTCTCGATGGCGCCGATCGTCACTTCCTCGGCGGTGTCGAGACGATAGGCGCGGCGGCCCGTCTCACCGGCCTCGATGCGGATCTCGGCGGGCGAGACCCAGCTGCCGTCGGCCGCGCGGTAGGTCTCGTGGATCACCATGCCCTGGGTGAACAGGCCGCGGAACGGCTCGTCGAGGCCGACATGGCCGGCCACCTTCATCGCGCGGGTGAAGAAGCGCGAATAGAGCAGGTGCAGGATCGCGTGCTCGATGCCGCCGATATACTGGTCGACCGGCAGCCAGGCGTCGGCCACCTCGGGGATCGTCGGGTCGTCGGCGTCCGGCGCGGTGAAGCGGGCGAAATACCAGGAGCTGTCGACGAAGGTGTCCATCGTGTCCGTCTCGCGCCGGGCCGGGGCGGCACAGACCGGGCAAGACACGTGCTTCCACGTCGGGTGGCGATCGAGCGGGTTGCCCGGACGGTCGAAGTCGACGTCCTCGGGCAGGGCGACCGGCAGGTCCTTGCGCGGCACCGGGACGACGCCGCAGCTGTCGCAGTGGATCACCGGGATCGGGCAGCCCCAGTAGCGCTGGCGCGAGATGCCCCAGTCGCGCAGGCGGTAGTTCACCTGGCGCGTGCCCTGCGGCGCCTGGCCGAGGGTCGCGGTCTCGAGGCGGTGGGCAACCATCTCCTTGGCCTCGGCCACGGAATGGCCGTCGAGGAAGGCCGAATTGAAGATCCGGCCTTCGCCGGTGTAGGCCTCGTCGGCAACCGCGAAGGTCGTCGGATCGGCACCCTCGGGCAGGACGACCGGGGTGACGGTCAGGTGGTAGCGGCGGGCGAAATCGAGGTCGCGCTGGTCATGGGCCGGGCAGCCGAAGATCGCGCCGGTGCCGTAGTCCATCAGCACGAAATTGGCGACATAGACCGGGAAGACCGCATCAAGGAACGGATGGCGGACGACGAGGCCGGTGTTGTAGCCGCGCTTCTCGGCCGTCTCCACCGCCGCGGCCGAGGTGCCCATGCGGTGGCATTCCTCGACGAAGGCGGCGATTTCCGGCGAGGTGGCCGCCAGTGCGGTGGTGAGCGGATGGTCGGCCGACAGGGCGAGGAAGCTCATGCCGAACAGGGTATCGGGGCGGGTGGTGAACACCTCGACGAAATCCTGACCCTCGGGCACGGCGCCGTCGAGCTGGAAGCGCACGCGCAGACCTTCGGACCGGCCGATCCAGTTGCGCTGCATGGTGCGCACCTTCTCCGGCCAGCGATCGAGCCCGTCGAGGGCCGTCAGCAGGTCTTCGGAGAAATCGGAGATCTTGAAGAACCACTGCACCAGTTCGCGCTGCTCGACCGTGGCGCCGGAGCGCCAGCCCTTGCCGTCGATCACCTGCTCGTTGGCGAGCACGGTCATGTCCACCGGGTCCCAGTTGACCTTGGACTTGCGGCGGGTGACGAGGCCCTTGTCGAGGAAGTCGAGGAACAGGCGCTGCTGGCGCGAATAGTAGGCGACGTCGCAGGTGGCGAACTCCCGGGCCCAGTCGAGGGAGAGACCCATGGACTTCAGCTGGTCGCGCATGGTGGCGATGTTCGAATAGGTCCAGCTCTTCGGGTGGACCTTGTTCTGCATGGCGGCATTCTCGGCCGGCATGCCGAAGGCGTCCCAGCCCATCGGATGCAGCACGTTGAAGCCCCTGGCGCGCTTGTAGCGGGCCACCACGTCGCCCATGGCGTAGTTGCGCACATGGCCCATGTGGATCCGCCCCGACGGATAGGGGAACATCTCGAGCACGTAATATTTCGGGCGCGGATCGTCGTTGGCGGTCGCAAAGACCTTCGCCTCGTCCCAGGCCTTCTGCCATCGGGTCTCGGTCACGCGGGCATTGTAGCGCTCGGAAGCCATGGTGTGGATACTGCCGTCTGATCGTGTCTGAATTCGGGGAACGGGCGTCGTCCTGCCGGAGAAGGATTCCGGGGGAAAGTGGCCGAACGGGTGGTGCGACCTTCACCAGAAACGGGCAGCCCGGTCAACAGACATCGATTCGGCCGGGTGTCCCGCCGCCCGCAGTGCGGGCGGGCAACGGGACGGCAAGAGGGCCGGCCGCTTGACAACGCGGCCTGCCCGTCGCACCCAACCGTGAGCCGCCCGTACCCCTGACACGACCGGAGATCCGATGCCTGCTGCCGACCGCCTCGCCGAAATCCGCGATCGTCTGGCGCGCGCCGCCCGCGAGACGGGCCGCGATCCGGCCGCCGTCACGCTCGTCGCCGTGTCGAAGACCTTCGGGGCGGAGGACATCCGCCCGGTGCTGAACGCCGGTCAGCGGGTCTTCGGCGAGAACCGGGTGCAGGAGGCGCAGGAGAAATGGCCGGCGCTGCGCGCGGAATTTCCCGGTGTGGAATTGCATCTGATCGGCCCGCTGCAGTCGAACAAGGCCAAGGAGGCGGTCGCCCTGTTCGACGTCATCCACACGGTGGACCGGGAGAAGATCGCCGCGGCACTGGCCGGCGAGATGGCGCGGCAGGACCGGCGGCCGAAGCTGCTGGTCCAGGTCAACACCGGCGAGGAGCCGCAGAAGGCCGGGGTCGCGCCCACGGACGCGGTGGCCTTCGTGGCGCGCTGCCGCGAGGTCCACGGGCTGGAGATCGCCGGGCTGATGTGCATTCCGCCGGCCGACGAGAATCCGGCCCCGCATTTCGCTCTGCTCGACGATCTGGCAAAGGACGCCGGCGTTCTCTGGCGGTCGATGGGCATGTCGTCGGACTTCGAGACGGCGATCGGCCAGGGCGCCACCCACGTGCGCGTCGGCAGCGCCATCTTCGGGCATCGTGACTATCCGGCCTGAGAGGGAGGTGACCGAGCAGGTCCGGCGTCGTCCCGGTCGAGCCGGTCCAGAAAGGCGCCGGCGCTCTCCCGGAGCGCGTCGCGCTTGCCCTCGGCCATCCTGTCCCAGGTCGCATAGACCGTGCCGAGCCGTGGATTGCCGCGCAGCCTGTCCGCGTTGCGGGCGAGAAAATCCCAGTAGAGCGCGTTGAACGGGCAGGCGATCGCGCCCGTCTTCTCCGTCACGTCATAGCGGCAACCGGCGCAGTAGTCCGACATCCGGTCGATATAGGCGCCGCTCGCCGCATAGGGCTTGGAGCCGAGCAGGCCGCCGTCGGCGAACTGGCTCATGCCGAGGGTGTTGGGCAGCTCCACCCATTCGAAGGCGTCGATGTAGACGGCGAGATACCATTCGTGCAGCGCCTTCGGATCGATGCCGGCGAGCAGCGCGAAGGTGCCCGTCACCATCAGGCGCTGGATGTGGTGGGCATAGGCGTGGCGCCTGGTCTGGCCGATCGCCTCGGCCATGCAGGCCATGTCGGTGTCGCCGGACCAGTAGAACCATGGCAGGGGGCGGGTCGCGCCGAGGGCGTTCTCGTCGCGGTAGCCGGGCATCTTCAGCCAGTAGATGCCGCGCACATACTCCCGCCAGCCGATGATCTGGCGGATGAAGCCCTCGGCGGCGTTGAGCGGCACCCGGCCGGCGCGCCATTCCGCCTCCACGCGGCGGCAGACATCGAGGGCATCGAGCAGGCCGACGTTGAGATAGGCCGAGATCAGCCCGTGATAAAGGAACGGCCGGCCGGCGAGCATGGCGTCCTGATGGTCGCCGAAGCGGGCGAGCGCGCGGCCGAGGAACTCCTCGAAGGCAGCCTCCGCATCCGCGCGCGTCACCGCCCAGCCGAATCCCTCCAGATCGCCGAATCCCTCGGGAAAGCGGGCGGCAATGAGGTCGATGACCTCCTGCGTGACCGCATCCGGCGCAAAACGCCGCCGCTCGGGCAGGAACAGGTCGTCCGTCAGCGGCTTGCGGTTTTCGGCGTCGAAGTTCCAGCGCCCGCCAGCCGGCTTGTCGCCGTCCATCAGCAGGCCCGTCTTCCGGCGCATCTCGCGGTAGAAATATTCCATCCGCAGGCTCTTGCGGTCGCGCGCCCAGTCCTCGAAAGCGGGCAGGGGGCAGACGAAACGCCGGTCGGGCAGGACCTGGACCTCGGTGCCGAAGCGGGCCGCCCAGCCGTCGATCATCGCCTTCACCCGCCATTCGCCGGCCTCGGTCACGAGCAGCCGGTCGGCGCCGTGGCGGGCGAGCGCCCGGCCGACTTCGCCGGTGAAGCTGCCGGTGTTGGCCGGATCGTCGAGGCGGACATAGTCGACCGTCCAGCCGTCCGCGCGCAGCGCCTCGGCGAAATGGCGCATGGCCGACAGGAGGAAGACGATCTTCTGGCGGTGATGCGGCACATAGGTCGTCTCGTCGGCGACCTCGCACATCAGGACCACATCGCGGTCGCGGTCGGCGGCGCGCAGGCTCGACATTGCCGGCGACAGCTGGTCGCCGAGAAGGAGGACGAGGGCCGGCGACTGGCTCACCACGGGATCGGCGCCCCGTCATGGGCGAAGAAGCCGCCGCTGTCGGCCGGCGTCAGGCGCCCCAGCACGGCGAGCAGCCGGCCGGCGGCCTCGGCGGGGTCGAGCCGGTCGTGACCGGCGCTGAACGGATCGCTGAGCCGGGTGGCCACCGTGCCAGGATGCAGCGCGACGACCACGGCTTTGGGCCGCGTCCGCGCGATCTCGATCGCCGCGGTGCGGAGGATCTGGTTCTGGGCGCTTGGCGGCGCGGTAGGAGATCCATCCGCCGAGCCGGTTGTCGCCGATCGAGCCGACCCGCGCGGTGAGGCTGGCGAAGATCGACGGACGGTCCTTCGGCAGCAGCGGCGAAAGATGCTTGAGGAGAAGCGCCGGGCCGATGGCGTTGACCGCGAACTGCCGCGCCATTGCCGCCGGATCGAGGGCGCGGATCGTCTTCTCCGGCCCGATGCCGTCGAGGGTCAGCGCGCCGGTGGCGTTGAACACCAGATCGAGCGTGCCGGCGGCGACGCGGATCCGCTCCGCCGCCGCGGCGATGGAGGCCTCGTCGGTGAGATCGAAGTCGCCCGCATCGCGCGACAGGGCAAGGGCCGCGCCGCAGCGGGGATCTGCGGCGAGGCGGGCGTGGAGGGCGCGGCCGATGCCGCCGGAGGCGCCGATGACGAGGGCGGTGAAGCCGGGTTCAAGATTGGTGAGGTCGCTCATGCCTGCCGATTACGATCCGCGTGCCCGTCCGGATCTTCGACAGCAGGCGCAGCATGTCGCCCCGGCGCAGCGCGACGCAGCCTTCGGTCGGCCGGAAGCCGTCGCGGGCCAGATGCAGGAAGATGGCGCTGCCCCGGCCGCGCACCCGCCGCGTCACGTTGGCGTCCATCACGAGCACGATGTCGTAGAGGTGGTCGCCGCGCCGCATCGTCTCGGTGCTTGCCGGATAGGGCAGGCGGACTGGGCGGTTGTAGTTGCGGTCGCCGGGCGCGTCGCACCAGCCGTCACCGGGGCGGATCGGCCGCAACGGCAGGCGGGACGCCGGCTTGAGGCCGCGGTCGGCGCGGTAATAGCCGTGGAGCAGCGCGAATCGCCCGGCGGGACTGGCGCCGTCGCCTTCGCGTTTCGGTGCGCGCATGCCGCTGCGGCCGATGGCGCAGGGCAGGTCGAGGCCGAGGCCGGTGAGGCGGCCGCGGGTGGCGGAGGGCGACAGCAGCCGGACCGTCAGATCGCCGCCAACCGGCGCCGCCCGGCGATCACGTTTTCGGGAACGCGGCGCGCGCGGGGATCGCGAAAGCCTCATGTCGGCGTGACTTGCCTCTCCGGTCAAACAATGGTCTGTTTCAGCACAGATGCGCCGCAGGACTTTGCCGGCGCCGGCCGATATTCGACAAGGTATAATCGTCCATGACAGCCCGGAAAATCCTCATCGTCGATGACGACAACGACCTGCGCGATGCGCTGGTCGAACAGCTGTCGCTCTACGAGGAATTCGAACCGATCGAGGCGGACACCGCCACCAAGGCGATCCAGACCGCGCGCGGCGGCCATATCGATCTGGTGCTGATGGACGTCGGCCTGCCGGACATGGACGGGCGCGAGGCGGTGAAGCTCCTGCGCAAGGGTGGCTTCTCGGCGCCGGTGATCATGCTCACCGGCCATGATTCCGATTCCGACACCATCCTCGGGCTCGAGGCGGGCGCCAACGACTATGTGGCGAAGCCTTCAAGTTCGCGGTGCTGCTTGCCCGGCTCCGGGCGCAGCTGCGCCAGCACGAGCAGTCCGAGGAGGCGGTGTTCACCATCGGCCCCTACACCTTCCGGCCGAGCGCCAAGCTGCTGGTCGACGGCAAGGGGAGCAAGATCCGTCTTACCGAAAAGGAGACGTCGATCCTGAAATTCCTCTACCGCGCCGGCGAGAAGGTGATCACCCGCGAGGTGCTGCTACACGAGGTCTGGGGCTACAACGCCGGGATCACCACCCACACGCTGGAAACGCACATCTACCGCCTTCGCCAGAAGATCGAGCGCGATCCGTCCAACGCGCAACTTCTGGTGACGGAAGGAGGCGGGTATAAGCTGGTGCCCTGACTTGTGTGCTGCGGCAAATTTTGGCAATCGTCGAAGGCTGCGGCGACGAATGGTGCGGACGCCGGCACGGATGATTGGCTGAAACCGCTGGCATGAGCCTCGAATCGGACGTCAAGATGCTCGGCCGGGTGCCGCTCCTCGCCGAATTCGGCGAGGACAGGCTTCGGCTCGTCGCCTTCTCGGCCGACAACCGGTCGTTTGCCGACGGGACCCGGCTGTTTGCGGCCGGCGACAAGGCGGACGCCGCCTTCGTGGTCGCAGGCGGGGCCGTGGACATCTACACCGGCGGCGCGGTCCCGCGTTTCGTCGAGCGCTGCGGCCCCGGCCGCATGATCGACGAGCGGGCGCTGCTGGTGGAAAGCCGGCGGCTCGCCGACGGCATCGCGGTCGGCGACACCCAGGTGATCCAGATCCGCCGCCAGCTGTTCCGCCGCATGCTCGACGAATATCCCGAGATCGCCGATCGGCTGCGCCCGCATTTTGCGGCCCGGCTGATCGCGCTCAGCGACTCGCTGGTCGGCGTCCGGGCGCGGCTCGAGGCGCTGGACGACGACGGCACGGGCTGACGGCGCGGGAGCTGTCTCGCGCGGCCATTGGCTGCCGTGCCCGCGGGCACCGCTTCAATCTGGCCCCATCAAGCCCTCACTCACACCTTGCAACAAAAAGGGCCGGAGCGTCGCCGCACGGCCCTCGAACCTTCAAAACCACTCCCGCCGCAAAGCGACTCTGACGGCGCGGGTGTCCCGCCTCATTTCAGTCCGGTTCGGCTGTCAGCCTTCATGTGTCGCCCTCCACAGGCGGCACCCATATTTCATGTCTTGTGCTCTGATTGTTTTTTGCAATTTCTTCGGCCCGGCCCGCGAGCCTCCCTCGCGCGGCCGGGTCTTTTTTGTCGTCTGTCGCGGTGACCGTATCCGCCCACTGTTGCATCGCTGCAACAGGGCCTCCGCGTTCCGAAATTGTTGATCCAGATCAAATCCTTCCGCCTCGCGTCGGCGTCAGATCGCGCCGAGGAGAAACCAGCAGGGGCGCCGAGAGACCGCCCCCCGGAAGGACAACAGACATGGTTCGTGGCAAAGCATCGGTCGCCGTCGTGGCCGCCGCCCTGATCGCCTCCTGCACCGCCGCCCTTGGCGCCGACGTCGCGGCGGAGGGAATGCCGGAGGTTCCGGCCGCCGTTCTCGCGACCGAATATGACTGGTTCGTCCACGTCGGCCCGGCCGGCGTGCTGTTCGACGAGGGCGCCAGCGTGTCGGCCGGCGGCGCCGGCGTCAGCGGCGAGGTGGCCATCGACGACGACCTTGCCCTCGGCCTCGACATCGGCTGGTACGTGATGCCGGACGTCTCCCTGTCGCTGACGCTCGCCAATGCCCCGCTCGCCTCGGTCGCCGGCGACGGCGGCGTGACCGGGACGCTCGGCACCCTCGGCAAGGTCAACTACCTGCCCCCCGTTCTGGCGGTCCAGTATCACCTGCCGCAGTTCGGCATGGTGCGGCCCTATATCGGCGGCGGCGTGAACTACACGATGTTCTTCAACGAGAAGGACGGCGCGCTTTCCGACTTCGACGTCGACAACGCCTTCGGCGCGGTGGTGCAGGCGGGCGCGAGGTGATGCTCTCCGACCAGCTTGGCCTGTTCGTCGACGTCAAGCACGTCTTCCTCAGCACCGAAGCCACCGGCCGCCTCGGCGAGGCCGCGGTGAAGGCCGACGTCGACCTCAACCCGACGATCGTGCACACGGGCCTGACCTATCGCTTCTGAGCGGAAGGGACGGGCGAAAGAATCTGGTGCGGTGCCTCGCCCGGTCCTCGAAAGGGGGCCGGGCGTTTTCTTTCGTGCCGCGGGGGAAGGTGGGCGTCGAAACGCCGAACGGGCCTGGACGACTTCGCATCGGCACGCTCTCATGGGCGAATCGGCTTCAGGCATAGTGCCGGGCGCCGCTTCCTCGCAGTGCAGTGTCATGGCCCACGGCGTCTTCATCCATCGCTCGGACTCGATCTACGACGACAGTCCTGCGGAGCGGTACCAGTTCCCGAAGCAATATCGCGGGCGGGTGGAGCGCTGCCTCGGCGACTGGATCGTCTACTACGAGCCGACAAAGATTGCTGGCACCAAAGGCTATCATGCCGTGGCGCGGGTTCAGTCCGTGGTGTCCGATCCATCGGTGCCGGGCATGTTCGTCGCCCTGATCGAGCCCGGCAGCTACCTCGACTTTCCAACTCCGGTCGCATTCATGGACGGCGATGCTGTTGTCGAGACGGGGTTGCTGAACGAGCACGGGCGTCTGTCAGGCCGGGCCCAGGCCGCGGTGCGCCCGTTGTCGAATTCCGATTTCAAGCGGATCATCGACCTAGGTCTCGTGGAGGACGCGAGTCTGCTGCCGCGTGTCGACGATGTTCCGGTCGCCGCTGCCTTTCACGAGGAGCAGGCGCCCTTCGAGTTCGAAGTTCCGCGTGACCGTGTGGCCAGCCTCTCCTCGCGCCTCGTTCGAGATCGATTGTTTCGCAGCCTCGTCCTGAAGGCCTACGACCGGCGCTGTGCCGTCACCGGCCTGCAACTGATCAATGGCGGCGGCCGGGCCGAGGTTGCCGCCGCGCATATCCGTCCGGTGGAAGCGAACGGTCCCGACATCCTCTCCAACGGACTTGCGCTGTCCGGGACCGCCCACTGGATGTTCGACCGGGGTCTGATCAGCATCGACGACGACCTGAAAATTCTCGTCTCGCGTCACGTCAACGATGAACAGGGCGTGCGTAGCCTGATCAATCCGTCCGGGCGGGCGCTGGTGCCACCACGCGCAACCGACCGGCCGCATCCTCGTTTCCTGAACTGGCATCGCGAGAACTGCTTCAAGGCGTGACGGCACAGGCTCCCGAAGACGCCCGCCTCACAGCCCACCCGCACCATCCTCCAGCTCTTCCTCCGTCGCCCCAGCCGGCGCCTCCCTCTGCCCCGCCCATGTCAGCAGCGCGTCCAGCGCCGGGCACAGGGCCTGGCCCCAGTCGGTCAGGGCGTATTCGACCTTGGGCGGGACCTGGTGGTGGACGATGCGGCGGACGATGCCGTCCTGTTCCATCTGGCGGAGCTGCTGGATCAGCATCTTCTGCGACACGGCCGGGATCGCCCGTTCCAGCTCCGAAAAGCGCAGCACGTGGCCGCCGAACAGGTGGAACAGGATGATCAGCTTCCAGCGCCCCTCCAACAGCTTCAGTGCCTGCTCGACGCCTTCGGCGGCGCTCTCGCGGGTGTAGGCGACGGCTGGGTTACCGTCAGGTGCGTACCTTACTTTTTCGTCGGTTCTTGTCATTTTGTCAGGTTAGGACAAATTCTCGGGTCATGCAACGCCGTCAGCCTGACGGCGACGACACCCGAGAAGAGGATCGTCCATGTCTGTCACCCTGCCGCCCCCCATCGCCGCCTATTTTGCCGCCGACAGTGCCGGCGCCGGGGTCGCCGACTGCTTTGCACCCACCGGTGCCGTCAAGGACGAGGGCCGGACCCATGTCGGCCGCGCGGCGATCGCCCGCTGGAAGGCCGAGGCCTCCAGCCAGTATGACTATGTCAGCGAGCCCGTTGCCGTTGAGGAGAACGGAGAGCAGGTGCTCGTCACCAGCCGCGTGACCGGCAATTTCCCCGGCAGCCCGGTGGATCTGCGCTATCGCTTCGTCGTCGCGGCGGACGGGATCGTCCGCCTGGAGATCGGCGCATGAGCTTCGATCTCGGATTGAGCGGACGCCGGGCCTTGGTCACCGGCGGTACGAAAGGCGTCGGCGCGGCGGTCGTGGACGCACTGCGTCAGGGAGGCGCGGAGGTGATCACGACCGCGCGGGCCGTGCCGGACACGGCGCCGGCGGGCGTCACCTTCGTGGCCGCCGATCTCACCACGGCCGAGGGCTGCGCGCAGGTCGCCGGGCGGGTGCTGGATCAGTTCGGCGGGGTGGACATCGTGGTCCATGTCGTCGGCGGATCGGGGGCGCCGGCCGGCGGGTTTGCCGTACTCGATGACGCCGTCTGGCACCGGGAGCTCGATCTCAACCTGATGCCGGCGGTGCGGATCGACCGGGCGCTGCTGCCGTCGATGATCGCGCAGGGGACCGGCGTCATCGTCCACGTGACATCGATCCAGAACCGGTTGCCGCTGCCCCAATCCACCACCGCCTATGCGGCGGCGAAAGCAGCGCTGTCCACCTACAGCAAGAGCCTGTCGAAGGAGGTCACGCCGCAGGGCGTCCGCGTGCTGCGCGTCTCCCCCGGCTGGGTGGAGACGGAGGCCGCGGTGAGCTTCGTCGAGCGGCTGGCCGCGGAGGCCGGCACCGACTACGAGGGCGGCAGGGCGATCGTCATGGAGGGCCTCGGCGGCATTCCCCTCGGCCGGCCGGCCAGCCCGCGCGAGGTCGGCGACCTCGTCGCCTTCCTCGTCTCGCCGCGGGCGAGCGCGATCACCGGCACGGAAGTCGTCATCGACGGGGGGACGGTGCCGACGGCGTGAACCCGAGCACAGGACGTTTCGACCGTTCGAAACGTCCTGTGCGACGGCAACCTCGGAAAACCCCGACGGGTCGGGATCTTTCGGGCCTCGTATGAGCTCACTTGATGCAGAGCGACCAGCCGTCATGGCCGAGGGCGGCGACGACCTCGGGCGTCTGGTCCGGCAACGGGGTGCGGCACGTGCCGTCGGTGCCCCAGAGGCCGACATAGGCAAAGCTGCGGCGGTCGAAGGACACCCACACCTGCGACAGATCCGCCTTGTCGGTCTGGACGATGAAGGTCGGCGCGGTGCCGAGAGGATCGGCGACCTCCATGGCCTCGCCGAATCGACCGGTCGGCGTCAGTGTTGTCGCCATGCAGCGGTAGCTTTCATAGAGGGTCTGGCAATCGCCGACGAATGTCTCCCCCCGGCGCTTCGGATCCGGCATCCGCGGCGCGGCCGAGGCCGGCGCGGCAGAGAGCGGGCGCGGGGCGGCGGCGGATTTGACCACGCCGCGGTTCTCCACGCATTCCTGAACCTTCAGCGCGGCGGCGGCCGTGCCGCGCAAGGGCATGCTGCGTCGGATGTCGCCGAGTTGGACCTCCATCAGGTCACTCTTGGCAATCGCCTCATATTCCCCGAGCATCGGCCACAGGATCACCCACAAGCCATCGCCCCAGCCGGCGATTCCCGAAGTCCGCCCATCGAACGAGAGCGATCCGTAGGCCGTTTCGCCTGAGAACTCGTGGAGGATGGCAATCTGCCATTGCCCGCCGGAGTCGTAACCGAAGCGCCATGTGCCGTCCGGCCCGCTCATCTGCGCCGCGCAGAAGGCAAAACGGTTGCCGGCAAAGCCGGAAACGACGGTCCAGTCCCGGACCGTGCCGTAGTCCGGCTGCAGCGTCACGTCGGGATCGCCGGCGATGTTGAAGAATTCGTCGCCCATTTCGGGGGCCTGGGCCAGCGCCGGTCCGGCGAGACAGAGCGAGGCCACCAGGGCAAGCGGTCGAAGCTGATCGAGCATGAGAATTTCTCCCGGTGGCCGCGTCAGAAGGTCAGGATCTCGACCGGCCCGAGGGTGACCTCGCTCCCGCCGTCGCCGATGTTGCAGCCGCCGAGGCCTGGCCGGTATTTGCCGGCCAGCATCGCCCCTTGCTGGTTGACGCGGCAGATGTAGAGCTTTCGGCCGTCGGCCTCCTGCCCGCCTTCCACCGCATTGCCGGGCACCTCGATCCCGTCGAGAGCCCGCCAGCGCCCCTGGCCCGTCAGGACGAAGAAGTCGTCGCCCACCACCTCCATGCCGCCGTAGCCGAAGCTGCAGCGTTCGGACCAGGCACCGGTCATGCCCGGGTGAAATCCGCCATTGTATTGCGCCGCACAGACGTAGACAGGCATGCCGTCGGGCATGGTGCCGGCGGACACCAGGCGCGGGCCCAGCATCCCGGGGCGGAAGGCGACCCAGTCATAGGCGCGCTGGACGGGAGCAGGCTGGACGGGTGCGGCCTGGGCGGGCGCCGCGGCCGCCTGTGCGGTCTGCACGCAGGCGAAGGTCCGCTCCATCATCGCGTTGGTGCCCTTCAGCGGGAAACTCATCGTCTCGTTGCCGTCGCCGGGCACCTGGTATCGGAAGCTCACCCGGGAGCGGTTGGCGAACAGGTCGTGAAGGCCGTCTGGCATGTCGTTGGAGGAGCGGTAGACGCGCCACATGCCCTCCAGAGGCATCTCGATGATCTCGGCCGCGAGGCGGTCTTCGTCGAACCAGATCTCCACCTTGCTGTCCGCCCCGTCGACGGCGCTGCCAATTCCCATGAACCCGATCGACGTATAGTTCGGGTTGTGGTCGAAGATCAGGCCCTGCTCGGTGCCCGTGAACATCTCGGCATGGCAGGCCTCCACCTTGCCGCCCTCGACCGTCCGGAACAGTTTCCACGGCCCCGCCCGATCATATTCCGCGGTCTGTGCCTGCGCCGACAACGGCATGGCCACGACAAAAGCCAGCAAGCCAAGGCCGCGCAGTAATTTAAAGCACCCCATTTTTTCCACCCCTGCATAACTTTGCCAAAACGAAGTAACAGGCGAGTATGCAGGCATATCAAATGTAAAAATAATAGCCGACAATACAAATACCTGTAATCCTGCTTTGATGCTTTGAATATCAAGCAACGCGAAATGCGGCGAAGCAAACATACATTGTGTTCATGAAACGTCAAGCATATGCACGGGAATTTTGCGACGCCTCGTTTTCCAGTGACGTAACCGGCCTGTTACAAGGGGCAGGTCATTGCTGCAGCGCGCTGTGTCTGCTCTTGCCGCAGACCGTAAGTCGCGGATCACCGCCTCTTTCGCGGACGGGTTCGATGGGGGATGGCCCGGAATGCCGGATATGAGGCCCGATCTCGGCCTGATCACAGCAAGGAAAAGCCGGAGAAATCGCGATCAGACGCGATTGCGGCCACAGGCCTGTTCAGCCCTTGCCAAGGTGCGAGGCAGAGATGCCACGCGATGCAAGGCTGCAAGGAACGGCGGCGCTTCGCACGGCAGTTCGACGGCCGGAACAGGCCGCGAGCGCATGACCGCCCACTGATCAGGTCGCCTGATGGGGGCGGTGAGCGGAGCGGACCCGCATGAGGTGGGAAAAATGGCGGAGAAGAGAGGACGAAGTCCGAACCCGGAGCCAGGAGCGCGACGGCGCGACCGACCGAAAGGCCGCCCCCGCGGAGGCGTGGAGCGAAGCGGAACTGCCGTGAGCGAGAGAATGGCGGACAGAGAGGGATTCGAACCCTCGATAGAGTTGCCCCTATACACGCGTTCCAGGCGTGCGCCTTCAACCACTCGGCCACCTGTCCATGCCGGCATGACCGGTCGCGGCGCACTATACCCATCGCCGTCCGCCGTTCAAGCCGCCCGCCGTTTAAATTTCACATGAGCGTCATGGAGCCGGGGAACGGGGGCGGCGGCGGAGGGGCGGGGGCCGGCCCGACGGCCCTGCCCGTGTGAAAAAGCCAGATGCAGCAAGGTCATGCCGCATGATCCGGCTGCGAGGCTCTGCCGCCGGCGCGCGGCGAGCGCCGGCCCCGCCTCGGCTCGACCCGCGAGATCGATCCCGCGCACGCCCGCTTTCAGAGCATCGACGGCAGCACGCGGTCCGGCGGACGGTGGCCGTCCATGAAGGTCTTGATGTTGATGATCACCTTCTCGCCCATGTCGATTCGGCCCTCGATGGTGGCCGAACCCATGTGCGGCAGCAGCACCACCCGGTCCGACTTCACCAGCTTCGGGTTCACCGCCGGCTCCTGCTCGAACACGTCGAGGCCGGCGCCGGCCAGTTCGCCGGCCTCCAGCATGCGGGCCAGCGTGTTCTCGTCGACGATCTCGCCGCGGGCGGTGTTGACGAGATAGGCGTCCTTCTTCATCAGGCGCAGGCGCCGGGCGGACAGCAGGTGGTAGGTGCCGGGGGTGTGCGGGCAGTGGACCGAGACGACGTCCATGCGGGCGAGCATCTGGTCGAGGCTCTCCCACCAGGTTGCCTCCAGCCGGTCCTCGACCTCACCGGGCAGGCGGCGGCGATTGTGGTAGTGGATCGACATGCCGAAGGCGAGGGCGCGGCGGGCGACCGCCTGGCCGATCCGGCCCATGCCGATGATGCCGAGCCGCTTGCCCCAGATGCGGCGCCCGAGCATCCACGTCGGCGACCAGCCGGCCCAGTCGCCGCCCTCCATCACCTTGATGCCCTCGGCGATCCGCCGCGGCACGGCGAGGATCAGCGCCATGGTCATGTCGGCGGTGTCTTCGGTGAGGACGCCCGGCGTGTTGGTGACGGCGATGCCGCGGTTGGTGGCGGTCTCGACGTCGATGTTGTCGACGCCGTTGCCGAAGTTGGCGATCAGCTTGAGGTTGGGGCCGGCCTGGGAGAGCACGCCGGCGTCGAGCCGGTCGGTCACCGTGGGCACGAGAACATCGACCTCGCGCACGGCGGCGACCAGCTCGGCCTGGGACAGCGGCCGGTCATCCGCCGAAAGGCGGGTGTCGAACAGCTCGCGCATGCGGGTCTCCACCACATCCGGCAGCTTGCGGGTGACGAAGACGACGGGCTTCTTGCGAGGCATTTCCCCGGGGCTCCCCTTTCGCCGACGGCACCGGCGAGCGCGGCGGGCGGCATTTCCGGTCTGGTGTCCCGTTCATATATCCGTGCCCGGCCCGACGCTTCAACGGCCCTTGCGGAAACAGCGACGCGTTGACGGCTCCTTAACCCTGTTCGGCCACTCTCGTCACGGATCTGCGCATCGCCTTGTCCATGGAAATTCGGCGGAAATCCGCGGTTTCCGAGACTGAAGCCTCGGTTCGGCCGCGTCGATCGCGGCGGTTCCGGGGCCCGGCGACACAGTGTCGCCCGGGATTGTCCGGATGACCGCAGACCGCGAACCCTGGCCACGACGCGCAGCCCGGCCGAGACGTCCAGCGCAGGAACCCGACAGTCCCATGCTTCGCAGCCTCGTCATCGCCCTTGTCATCGCCCTTGTCGGGGGCCTTCCGGCCGCGGCGATTCCGGCCGCCGCCCAGCAGACGGACGGCAGCGGCACGCCGGGCGCGGCGCAGCGCAAGGGCTCCAGCACGGGCCTGCGCGTGCCGCGCTTCGTCAGCCTCAAGTCGGACGCCGTCAACGTGCGGGTCGGGCCGAGCCGCCAGCATGCGATCGTCTGGCGCTACGTGCGCTCGGGCATGCCGGTGGAGGTGACCCAGGAATTCGACAACTGGCGCCGCATCCGCGATTTCGAAGGCGCCGAGGGCTGGGTGTTCCACAGCCTGCTGTCCGGCGTGCGCTCCGCCCTGGTCTCGCCGTGGGACACCAACGCCACGCCGGTGCCGATCCGCCGCGATGCCCGTCTCGACTCACCCGTGGTCACGCGGCTGGAGCCGGGCGTGCAGGGCCGGGTCGACACCTGCGACGGCCAGTGGTGCCATCTGGAGGGCGACCAGTTCGAAGGCTGGATCGAGCAGGACGCGCTCTGGGGCGTCTATCCGGGCGAGATCTTCGACTGACCGGGCGCCGGGATCGGGCGACAGCAATTGCACGGCAAGACGAGCACGCCGATTCAGGGTCGGCCCGGAACCGCCACGGACTTTCCATAATGTGATTTTGAACGAAGTTCATACGACGAATGTTAATGAGAATATGGTCAAGCGTTCCTGTAAGCGCATGCAGGCGGGGGCATCTACCGGTCGTGACAATAAACTAAATGTTTACGAACCAATTTATGACTCGACTCGCAA
>NZ_MCRJ01000006.1 GCF_001720135.1 Methylobrevis pamukkalensis | reverse complement strand
CGACCCGGGGAGCGCCGAGCCTTTCGCCGCACGGCAACGCAGGAGCGACCGATGACCTGACCAACACACACGCGATTGAAGTCTCCCCTGTTTGCACTTCGCCCCGGCTTCGGCCGGGGCCTTTTCCCGAGCCCCGCCATGAAGATCATCGTTCTGCAGTTTGCCGATGACGACGACACCGAAGAGGCCCGCGACCTTCTGGACGCAATCCGCCGCGCCGAGGATGCGCAGGCGCACTACGACCTCGACCCCGACGACGACGCGCCGACCCACGTTTCCAGCACCGGCGACGACCGCATCGCCAACAACGCGGTGCGCCACACCTACCGCGTCCTCAGCGAGGCCGAGAAGTTGCAGATGCAGTCCATCAAGGACCTCGGCGCGGCGTTCATCGCCAAGCTGCACGAGATCGGCGGCACCAACCCGGCCGGCGACAGCTTCGTCTCCCGCAATCTCTCGCTCGCCAACACCCACGCCGAGGACGCGGTGATGCGCGCCGTGCGGCACATCACGGCCTGACCCCGAACCTCCCGCCCTGCCGGCGTCATCCGCCGGCAGCACCGGATGCCCGAACGGAGCCCCGTCCATGACCCTCGTCGAAATCCTGACCCAATCCGTGCCCGTGCCGCAGGGACTGGCGGCGCTGGCGATTGCCAGCAACCTTGCCCTCGGCCTGCTGGCGATCCTCTCCGGCCCGCTCGCCGCGCTGCGCCGCCGGCAGGACGCCGCCGAGGCCGAGACCCGGGCGATGGCCGCCCGCCGCGCCGAGATCGAGGCCGAGACCCAGGCGCGCCAGTTCACGCCGTCCCGTCTGGCAAAGCAGATCGACGCCAGCCGCCGGGTCGCACTCAAGCCGATCGGCAAACGCTGATGCGCCCGCGCTGGCTCCCCTACCACCTCGAGACGGCGATCATCGCCCTCTCCACCGCGCTGATGATCGGCGCTTCCCCTTCGTCTACGCGATGTCGGAGGCCGCACGATGATCCCCCAGGCGTCCCTCCTCGCGAAATTCCTCGTCTTCGCCGCCTACCATCGCTCGCGCCGCGTGGAGATCGTCGCCGGTTTCCAGAGCGAGAACCCGGGCATGAGCCGCGACGAGGCCGAGCGCATCGCCGGCATCGCCATCGCCCATGCCGAACAGGCGTGGCACAGCGTGCTGTTGATCGCCGGCATGTCCCGCGCCGGGAGGGCCGCACGATGACCCGGCGCTGGATCACCTTTCCGCTCGGCTGCCTCGCGCAGGCCGCCGCCTACGACTGGATGATGCAGGCCGGCGCGCTGCGGGCCGATGGCGGCAGCTACATCGGCATGTTCCTCGGCGCCATCGCGATGTCGATCGTCGCCATCGGGATCTTCAGCGCAGGCGAACGGAAATGACCCTCGCCCTCGCCCTCATCCCGCTCGCCCTCCTCCTGCTGCGCGACGCCTTCCGGCGCTTTGCCGCCGACAAGGACCGCGAGCTTTCCGAAGGCTGACCACCTCCCCAACCTGAAAGGCCCCGAACCCCATGCCCGTGAACCTGCTGCTCCCCGCCCGCCGCCCGCCGAACACGCCGCCTGCCCGGCCGCTGACCGACGCGAGATCACCGACAGGATGATCGCCATCATCGGCGAGGCGACCGACGCCGGCCGGCCGACCACGCTGGACGATTTCGCCCGCGCCGGCATCCCGCGCGATCGCGCCGAGGCGCTGATCGGCGAGGCCGCCGGCGCCTACCTCGCGCGCCAGACCGCCCGCGAAAAGGCCCGCCGCATCGCCTGATCGGGCAGCCCCTCGATTGTCATGGTCTGCGCAGGCGGACCACCCACGAAAGGCAGCACCCGTGCCGCACATCTTCATCCAGACCGCCACCGGCCGCGCCGTCGACCTGCTCGACCCGCGCGCCGACATGATCGACATCGAGGGCGATATCGCCCCGGCGCTGGCCCGCATTCCGCGCTTCAACGGCCACGCCCGCGGCGCCAACGGCCACGCCTATTCGGTGGCGCAGCACTGCTGCCACGGTGCGGAGCTGCTGCGGGAAGCCTCGCCGAAGATCGCCCTCGCCTTCCTGCTGCACGACGCGCACGAGGCCTACCTCGGCGACCTGACGCGACCAGCAATGGAGGCGATCGACCTCGTGGGCGGCCGTCCGTCAGGCGCTAGGACTGCGCTCAACAGGATCAAAAGCTGGCTTGACGCGGCGATCTTCGCCGCCGCCGGAATTGACGCGCAGACCGCGCGGGGCCGGCTGGTCCGCGACATGGACGAAGCGATGCTCGAATTCGAGCGCCGCACCTTTCTCGGTCGCAGCGACATCGCCTGGCAGGCCAACGGCGGTATTCCCGCGCCCGTGGACTTCACCGGCGCCTGGCCGGCCGACGAGGCCGAACACCACTGGATGGGTCTCTACCGCAACCTCCAGCTGGAGATTGACGTGCTCACGCAGAGCTATCTCAGGAGACCATCATGACCACCGACATCGCAGAAACCGGCGTTGCCGCCGAGGAGCTGAAACAGTTCATCGAGCGGATCGAGCGCCTCGAGGAAGAGAAGAAGGCGATCGCCGACGACGTGCGCGACGTCTACGCCGAGGCCAAGGGCCGCGGCTTCGACGTCAAGGCGATCCGCGAAATCGTCAAGCGGCGCGCCAAGGACCCGAAGGACATCGAGGAGGAGGAAGCCATCCTCGAGCTCTACCTCTCCGCCCTCGGGATGACGTGAACGCCATGGACCTTTCCCCCGCCGAGTGCGCCGAGGCGCAGGAGCTGCACGAGGAGATCCAGAAGGCGATCGCCGGCCACGGCGCCCGCCCGGTCATCGCCGCGCTCACCCACAACATCGCCTGCTGCGTGGCGCAGGTGGCGGCGGTGAAGGGGCCGGAGTTCGTGGCCGCGCTCACCGCGGAGGTCTGCGAGGAAGCCCAGCAGATCGCCCTCGACAACATGAGCTTCGTGCTGGAGGCCCTGCGCAAGGCCGGCCAGGTTCCGCCCGAACCGAGGAGGCTGCAGTGACCCGCGCCCTTGCCGCCCTGCCGGCCGCCCCGCGCCGCGTCGCCGACCTCGCCGACCTTGCACCCGCCACGAAGGTGACCTTCCGCTTCGGCCGCGACGGCATTCGCGAGGGCATCGTCGACGGCCCGGTGCGGAAGATCTGCGACAGCCGCGGCAGCGGCGTGCGCAGCCTGCCGGTGCGCCTCGGCGGCTGCATCATCGGCGTGATCGCCGCCGACCTGATCGACCCGCAGGTGACGCCGGCGACCCGGGCAAAGCGGGCGCGCGACGAAACCCGGCAGGGGAGCCTGCTCTGATGATCCGCCCCGCCGTCACCACCAACGCGATGCGCCGCTTCGGCGCCGAGACGGCCGCCACGCTGGACGGCGAGGCGCGGCGGATCACCGTCGGCGGGACGTGGGATGCGGCGGCGATCACCGCGATCGAGATCGACGGGCCGCTGCCCGGCCGGGTGCGGATCGTGCCGCTGGCGTCCATCCTGTCGGCGGGAGGGACAACCCCGCCGGCCGATCCGTCAACCGGGAAGTTCGATCCGTCAACCGGCGCAGCCGGATCGGAAACCGCAGCGCCCGAACCGGCCGCGCCGCGCCGGGTGATCGACGGCTGGCCGACGCCGCTGCGCCACCACGCCCTGCCGTTCGCGGTGCGCCCCGGCGACGTCGTGATGGTGACCGACTGCCGCGACAGCCCGCCGCGCCCGATCCACGTCGAGCAGGCCGACCGCCACGGCATCACCGGCCGTGCGCCGGGCGACACCGTCGTCACCAGCTGGCCCGCCAGCCTCGTGATCGCCTTGGCCCCGGCCGGCCTCGCCGCAGATCTCCGGGCGGGGTTCCGGGCGGAGGCCGACGCCGAGGATCCTCACCCGGCCGCCCAGCCGCCGCCACCACCACCCGCCGCGCGGATCGCCCCGCAACAGCTTTCGCTTTTCTGAGAGGATATGACCGATGACCGACACGCCCGACCCCGCCCTGTTTTCCGTCAACGAGCGCCCGCGTGATTACACGGCCGTGATCGAAATCCGCGCCACCATCCGCGTCAGCCTGCAGGCCGACAGCATCGAGGAGGCGAAGGCGCTTGCCGAGGCGGAGGCCAAGAAGATGATCGAAGACCCGTTCGACGTGACCCTCGACGACATCGACGCGGCCGACGTTCAGCACACGTCGAAGGATCAGCCGATGTACCGGGTCTGGGAAAACGGCCACGCGATGCAGGTTTCACACCTACGACCCGGCCACACACCCCGCGAGCCCGACGAACGGGGCTTCTGACGCCGCCTCACCCCGCGCACCCCGGCCGCCGCCGGGCAAGGGAGACCCGATGACCACCTTCGACCTGATCCAGCACCTGCACCGCCAGCGCGCCTTTTCCGAGCGCACCTTCGGTCCCGGCCCGCGCACCGCCGGCGTCTGCGACCACATCCGCAAGGAGCTTGCCGAGATCGAGGCCGACCCGGCCGACGCGAAGGAGTGGATCGACGTGATCCTCCTCGCCCTCGACGGCGCCTGGCGCGCCGGCCTGACCCCGGAAGGCATCGCGGGCGGCATCCTCGCCAAGCAGACCATCAACGAGGGCCGCACATGGCCCGACTGGCGCACCGCGCCGGCGGACAAGGCGATCGAGCACGTGCGCGGTGGGGCGGCGGAGGGCCGGAACGGTCTTGCGATCCCCCTCGCCAACGAGGAGGCTTCGGAATGCGACGCTTCCTGATCCTCCTCGCCGCCCTCGCAATAGCCCTGCCGGCCCAGGCAGAGCCGTGGCCGGTCTGCCGGCGCGGCCAGCCGTCCGCCGCCTGCGTGGTCGACGGCGACACCTTGTGGCTTGCGGGCGAAAAGATCCGCCTCGCCGACATCGACGCGCCGGAGGCCAGCCACCCGGCCTGCGACGCGGAACGCCACCTCGCCGCCGCCGCCACCGCCGCGCTGGCCCGGATCCTCGGATCCGGCCTGCTCACCCTCACCCGAACGAGCCGCGACCGCTACGGCCGCACGCTGGCCCGCGTCAGCGTGGCCGGGCAGGACGTGGGCGCGGAGATGGTCCGGCGCGGCCTGGCGAGGGACTGGCCGGGGCGCAAGGTCAACTGGTGCAGGGGGTGAGGCGATGAAGACGCTGTTCCTGCTGATGGCGCAATACGACGGCCGGGTGGTCATCCCGATCGACGTCGTCTGCCGGGACTATTTCGAGCACCTCACGCTCCCCAAATTCCTGCGCAAGATCGCCGCCGGCGAAATCGACCTTCCGGTGACGAGAGCCGAGGACAGCCAGAAAGCAGCGAGAGGCGTCCACGTCCAGGACCTCGCCGACTACATCGACCGCCGCAGGGCGACAGCCCAGAAGGAGGCGAAGGCACTGGCCGGCTAAAGCCCATTTAACACCGCCACATCACCCCCAAAGAAGCCGCCTCCAGACGGCTTTTCTTTTATGACTTTTCTACAACAATCGAACATGAAGCGGCTAACAAATTGATATCACGCGCATAATCTGACAAACCCGTCCAGTCCATCATCGGAGCGATGCCGAAGCGGTGGTTGCCGTAGCGGGGCTGAGTGCCGCTCCGGGTATCGTCATGGGTCATGTCTGTCCGCAGTCCTGTCGTCTGCCCCGCTTGTCCCTCGTTTGCCACGCACATGGCAAGAGCCGGGGCGTCGGATCAGGCGCGCGCGGCGCGCATCTCCGCTCCCCAACGGAAAAGGGCCGGGCAATGCCCGACCCTTTTCTCTTGTCCGTTCCTGTCTTCCGGTCAGAAGGTCGCCTTCAGGCGCAGGCCGAATTCGCGGCCGTCGCCCAGCGTCGCGGCGACATCGTCATCGATGTAGGTGAAATACTTCTCGTCGAAGGCATTTTCGACATAGGCGCTCAGCTCCCAGCGCTCGGTCTTGTAGCCGGCCTGGAAGTTGGTGACGAAGTAGCCGTCGAGATAGTCCTGCGGGTCGGTGCCGAAGCGGGCGAGATACTCGGAGGTGTATTTCGCATCGCCGCCGACATAGAAGCCGCTCTCGTGGGTGTAGCGGGCGCCGAAGGCGATGGTCCACTCCGGCGCTTCGGGGAACGGCAGGCCGCTGAGGTCGCCGAGAGAGGCGTCACTGTAGTCCTCGATCTCACTGTTGAGATACCCGACCGCGATGAAGGTGCTGAAGGCCGGCGACCAGGCGTAGTCGGCATTGAGCTCGAAACCATAGGACGTCGAATTTCCTGCGTTGATGGTCTTGTCGGAGAGACCATCGTCCGGAATGGTTTCCACCTGAAGCTGCTGGTCGGTCCAGTCCTGATAGAAGACGTTGGCGCCAAGGGTCAGCTTGTTCTCCAGAAGCCGCGCCTTGTAGAACAGCTCGTAGTTCCAGGTGAGTTCCGGGTCGTAGCTGTAAGGCTCGCCGGTGGAATTGACGACCGACGATCCGCCCGAGCGGAAACCGCGCGAAATGGTGGCGCCCACGGTCTGGGTCTCGGTCAGGTCCTTGGACAGGCCGATCTTCGGCAGGAACACCAGCTCGTCATGCTCATAGGCGCCGTCGGTTCTGATATCGTCGTCACGCCTGAAGAAGGCGGTGCTGTCTTTCTGGGTCCAGTCGAGCCGGCCGCCGGCGGTCAGCTTCCAGGTCGGGATCACCTCGTAGGTGGCCTCGCCGAAGAGCGCGAGATTGATCGTCTCCGACGTGTTCTTGCTGATGTCGTGAAAACCGAAATAATCCGGCCGCTCGAACTGGTTGGAGTCGTCCTCGTAGGCGGCATAGACGCCGCCGACGCCGCTCCAGCGGCCTTCCGCATAGTTGAGGCGGAACTCCTGGGTCGCCAGCGTCTGCTGCTGGTCGCCGTCGAGAATGTTGGTCTCGCCCGCCGTACCGTTGTTGATCGAGTCGCGCACCTGGTCGCTGTAGGACAGCGCGGACAGTGAGGTGAAGGTCAGCGCGTCGGAGATGTCGTGGGTGATCTCGGCGGCCACGTTGTGGACGTCGTTCTCGCGCGCCTCGGCGAAGACCGGCAGGTTGAAGTCGCCGCGCTCGTCGTCGAAGTCGAAGCCGAGGCCCGGGCCGGCGATGTCGTCGATCGCGGGCGAATCGTGGCTGAAGGAATAGCTGATCAGCGCCCGGGTGTCGGGCATCGATTCCGGGGTGACCAGCAGCTTGCCGCGGATCTGGTAATATTCATCCTCGACCAGCGTGTCGTAGCCGGCATAGCCCGTGTAGGTCGGATAGTTGATCGCGCTGTCCTCGCGCGCATATTCGGCCGACATGCGCAGCGCGACCTGGTCGGCGACGATCGGCAGGTTGGCCATGAAGGCGCCCTCGCGGCCACCATCGGTGCTGATGCCGGTCTGCGCCGAAAACTTGCGCTCGAACTCCGGATCCTTGGTCTTCATGTAGACGGCACCCGCCAGCGCGGCGCGGCCCGACAGCGTCGACTGCGGACCGCGGTAGACCTCGACCTGCTCCACATCCCACAGGCCGCGGGCGCCGCGGCGGGCACCGTTGGTCGTCTGCTGCACGCCGTCGATGTAGAAACTGGAGAGCGGGGCGCCGCCCGGCACGAGGCCTTCGGAATTGACGCCGCGGATCACGAAGCCGGCGTCGACCCAGTCGGCGTCGATCACGTTGGCCATGGTGCGGAACGCATCGCGGAAGCTCTGCAGCTCGCGGGCCTCGATCTCCTCGGCGTTGACGATGGCAACGCTCGCCGCCGTGTCGTCGAGGGTCTTGGCGTCACGGGCGCCGTAGATGACGATCGGATCGAGGAACAGCTCGTCCTCGCTCGTCGGCTCCGTCGCCGGCGCGGCGTCCTGCGCGAAGGCCGTCGTCGCGGCAAGCAGGCCGAGGGTCGACACCGCGACCATCAGAACTCCAGACATCCGTGCGCCCGCCGCAGCGCCGCTCTTGCCTACCCGAACCATACCAGCCTCCAAAACATGAGTCCCATACACATGAATAGCGATAGATTCATGAGTATGAGAGTCAATAAATAACCTGCCTTTCGCCTTGCTTCAGCCGCAACTGTTTCTTTTCGGCCACAAATTGTAACGATCCCAACTTCTCCCGCGCGAGGCCGCCTGTGTCGCGGCGACACGGCAGCCCGGCCGCAACGGCTGAGGCTGCCGGACCGGACGCGCTGAATTGCAGGGCGGACCGAACGTCGATCAGCGGGAGCAAACGCCAGCGGCAGGCCCCGAACGCATTGCGCCGCACCTGCGGCCGAAGGGCTCGCGCCGGCAGAGGCCGGAAATCCGGAGCCCGAAGATCCCCGAGGAGGAACTGCGATGGAAAAATACGTCAGCGCCAAGCTGCATGGCATGCGCGTCACCGGCGCCCGGCTCGACTACCACGGCTCGATCACCATCGACGGCGACATCTGCCGCGAGGTCGGGCTGAAGCCGCTGGAATTCGTCGAGATCTGGAACAAGATGTCCGGGGCGCGAATCGCCACCTATGTGCTCTACGGCGAGCCCGGCTCGCGCTGCTGCGTGCTCAACGGCGCCGCCGCCCGCACCTGCCAGGAGGGCGACGAGGTGATCATCGCCGGCAGCACCCTGTGCGAGGTCGACGACGTGATCGCGACGAAGCCGAAGGTGCTGATCTTCGGCCCCGGCAATGCGGTGATCGACCGCGTCGTCTACGACGTCTTCCGCCGCCCGGACGGCAGCCTCGACATGGCGGTCCACAGCGAGCAGACCGGGCTTGAAAGCTACGGCTTTCCGTCGTCGCTGAAGGCAGCGGCCGACGCCGCCTGAGACCCGCGCCGGCGCGCCTCCTGCGGGCGGGAGGCCTGCCCGAGGGGGGCCGTGCGGCGCAGGACCCGGCACGCCGTTTCGCGAAAATCCCCCGGCGGCAGGCCGGTGAACAGTCGGGGCCGCCAGTCATCCTCGCCGCACAATGCGAGGGCGAGGGCGTGGTCGGCGCCGGCGTCGAGGCACCAGAGGTGCCACGGGGCGTCGCCCGGTCCGCCGGGCAACGCGGTCGTCGGCGCGGCATCCTGCGGAAGCCGGAGCGTGAGGCGGCCGGGGTCGCCGTCCTCCCGTCCCTCCGCCTGCGGAAAGTCGATCTCGAAGGACGACAGCGGCAGCGACAGGCCGAGCCCCTGCGCCTTGATATAGGCCTCCTTCAGCGTCCAGAGATCGAAGAAGCGCCGGCGCCGGTCGGCCTGCGGCAGGGCGCGCAGCGCCGCGGCCTCGCCCCTCGCAAAGAACCGGTCGGCCAGATCGAGCATCTCGGCCTCGCGGTCGCGCCGCTCGATGTCCACGCCGACGGCGGGCGCCAGCGCCACCGCCAGCACCAGCCGGCCATCGGTGTGCGAGAGATTGAAGCCGATCCGTCCGGCCGTCTCGCCGTCCAGAACCGGCTTGCCGTGAGCGGTCTGCGAAAAGCGCCAGTCGCGCGGCGCGACCTGCGGCATGTGCAGCGACAGGACACCGCGAACCAGCGCCCGGGCGGCAAGATGGCGATCACGCAGATGGGCAAGGCGGAAGCGCTGCCAGCGCGCGGCCTCCTCGGCCGACATCAGGCCCCGCCAGCCATCGAGACGCTCGTGCAGGTCCGGCGCCGCCTCGTCGACGACATAGACCCGCACCTCGCCCGGCGCCAGCGGGCCAGCCTCGCCACAGCTCCCGTCAGAACCCCTGCCCGTCCCTGCGCTCACGCCGTCCCCGTCCCCGTCCTTGTCCTTGTCCCGGCCCATCGCCCCTCACGTCGGCTCGAACAGCACCCGCCGCTGCCAGCTTCGCCCCTGCCAGCGCAGGAGCATGAACACCGCCTTCAGCGCCTCCTCGAGGATCAGAGCATACCAGATGCCGGCAACGCCGCAGCCGAGGACGGACGAGAGCAGCACCGCCAGCGGCAGCCCCACGCACCAGGTGGTCGCCTGGCTGACGACAGCCGGCCAGCGCGTGTCGCCCACCGCCTTCAACGAGTGGAACAGGATGGTGTTCACGGCGAACCCCGGCTGCAGCAGGATCGTCAGGAACAGGAGTTCGCGGCCCAGCGCGTGAACGGCGGGATCGTCGGTGAAGAGGCCGAGAAACGGACCGGCCAGCGCGTGCAGCAAGGCTGCCACCGCCGTCGCCGCGATCGCCGCGATCGCGGCCGAGCGGAGCGCGCGCGCCTGCACCGTGCCCGTGCCGCCCGCGCCCCGCAGCCAGCCGATCAGCACCTCGTTGCCATGGCTGACCGCCATCACCACCAGCGTCAGGAAGGCGAGCGCGATCATCACGTAGCCGCGGGCCAGCACCGCGGCGACGCCGTGGCCGGTGACGAGGCCGAGCAGCACGATCTGGTAGCCGCCATAGGCGATGTTGTCGGCGACGCTCGGCAGCGAGATCGAGACCAGCTGCGCTGCAATCCGGCGCCGGCCGGCATGGCGAAACAGGTGAAGGTCGAAACCGACACCGAGCCCGCGCAGGAGCACCAGCGCCAGCGTCAGCGCCGCCGCCACCCGCGTCGCCAGCGTGCCGAGCGCGCTGCCAAGGGTGCCGAACGCCGGGATCGGCCCGGCGCCGAGCACCAGCACCAGTTCGGCGACGAGATAGAACACGGCGGCGAACAGGCCGAGGGCCAGCACCGTGCGGCTGCGGCCGAAGCCCCGCAGGCAGGCTGTGGCAGCCACCACATAGCCGTTGAACCCCATGGCGGCGGCCACGACCCGCAGATAGGTCTGGGCCTCGCCCGCAATCGCGTCCGGCGTGTCGAGCAGCGTCACCAGCGGCGGCCCCGCCACCGCCAGCAGCAGGCCGGCAGCGACACCGAGCAGCGTGTTGGCCGCAACCGCAACGGCCGCGATCTCGCGGGCCGCGGCCGCATCGCCGCGCCCGAGCGCGTGGGCGATCAGGATCACCGCCCCGACGCCGAGGAGCGCCGACACCTCGAAGGCGACCATCGCCACCTGGTTGGCCACCTGCACCGCCGCCGCGGTGGCCAGTGCGTGGTGGCTGACGATCATCGTGTCGAGAAGAACGACCGCGAACATCGCCACCGAATGGAGGAACAGCGGAAAGCTGAGCTGAAACAGGGAACTTGCCGGCGCCTGGCGCTCTGCTATTCCCGGGCCAGACGCACCGCCCTCTGCGCTCATCGCGGCGCCGTCGTGGACCGCGCCAGCCGCCGGCCCGCGAGCCGCTCCCGTCCGGCGACGATCGACGCCGCGCGTCCCGTGGCCTGAGCGGTGTCGGCGGCCGCCGCCTCCGCCCTCCCCGTCATCAGCCCGGCGGCCCGTCCGGCAAGCGTCTCCAGTGTCGGAAAGCGGAAGATGTCGACCACGTCGAGCGTGAGGCCGAGCCGCTCGTTGAGGCGGCGCTGCACCGCCATCGCCAGCAGCGAATGGCCGCCGAGATCGAAGAAATTGTCGGACAGGGCGACCTGACCGAGGCCGAGCACCTCGCACCAGACCGCCGCGATGGCCGCCGCCGGTTCGCCGAGGCGAAGGTCGGCCGCGGGCCGCGCCACGGGCTCCCGCCCGACGGCGAGTGCGAGAGCGCGGCGGTCGATCTTGCCATTCGGCGTCAGCGGAAACGCCGGAACGGGGACATAGGCGGCCGGCAGCATGTAGGCCGGCAGGCTGCCGGCCAGATGGGCGCGCAGTTCGTCCGGCGTCGATGGTGTCACCCCCTCCCGCCAGCGCAGACCCGCGACCAGCCGGGCGGACGCGCCCTCGCCGCTGGCCACCACCACTGCCTGGGCGATGCCCGGATGCGCCGCCAGCCTCGCCTCGATCTCGCCGGTCTCGATCCGGTGGCCGCGCAGCTTGACCTGGCCGTCGAGCCGGCCGAGGAAGGCGATGGTGCCGTCGCCACGCAGGCGGACCCGGTCGCCGGTGCGGTAGAGCACGGCGCCTGTAATGCCGCCGCAGGGATCGGGCACGAATTTCTCCGCCGTCAGCGCGGGCTTGCGCCGGTAGCCCGGGCTGAGGCCGACCCCGCCGATCGCCAGTTCTCCCGGCACGCCGAGCGGCACCGGCATGCCGCGCGGATCGACGACGCGGATCTGCGTGCCGTCGATCGCACCGCCGACCGGCACCGTAGAGCCGGCGAGATGCGCCGCCTCGACCTTCAGCGCCGCGGACCAGATCGCGGTCTCGGTCGGGCCATAGAGATTCCAGACCTCCCGGCCGCGGGCAAGCAGCTCGCGGGCAAGGTCGGTGCCGAGCGCCTCGCCGCCGCAGAAGATGCGGAACTCCGGCCCGCCCGGCCAGCCCGCCTCGACCAGCAGCCGCCAGCCGGCCGGCGTCGCCTGCATCACCGTGGCCCCGGCATCGGCGGCAAGCGCGGCGAGACGACCGCCGTCGCGCACCGTCGCGGCGTCGGCGAGGATCACCGTGCCGCCAACGACCAGCGGCCCGAACAGTTCCAGCGCCGCGATGTCGAAGGCGACCGTCGTCACCGCCAGCAGCCGGTCTCCGGCCGCAAGGCCGGGTCGGTGGATCATCGACCGGAGAAAGCCGGACAGGCTGTCGTGGCGGATCGGCACGCCCTTCGGCCGTCCGGTGCTGCCGCTGGTGTAGATGAGATAGGCCGTATCCGCTGGCGACACCGCGACGGCCCGGAAGGCAGCGCTGTTCCCCGCCCGCGCCTCGGCCACGTCGAGAATCGTTGCGCCCGAGCGCTCCAGTCCGGCGCCAGCTCGGCGATCACCAGCGTCACGCCGGCATCCTCCAGCACATGGGCAATCCGTTCGGCGGGATAGTCGGGATCGAGCGGCACGTAGGCCGCCCCCGCCCGCAGCACGCCGATCAGCACCGGCACCAGATCGATACGCCGGCCGAGGCAGACGCCGACCACATCGCCGCGCCCGACGCCGCGCGCCTGAAGCGCGGCGGCGACGGCGGCCGAGCGGGCGACGAGCTCGCCATAGGAGAGGCGCTGCGTTTCGCGCCCATCCGAAAGCTCACCGGGAACTTCGATCGCCACGGCCTCCGGCGAGGCGGCGGCGGCCCCGAGGATCCACTCGTGGACGGGCGCAGCCGGCGGCATTTCCCGGCCCGTGCCGAGCGCAAGCAGCCCTGCCCGCTCGTCCTCGTCCGTCACCTCGATTGCCCCGAGCCGCGTCTCGGGATTGTCGGCCATCGCGGAAAGGACAGTGCGCAGATGCGCGAGCACGCGGCGCCCGTCTTCCGCACTGATCCGCGCCGGATCGACCGTGACCGCGATCTCGGGCTCGGTGCCGGGGAAAACCTTGACGACGAGCGGCGTGTCGGTGCGCTCGAAGCTTCCGGCGTCGGCAAGCGTGAGCGGCCCGTCGGACGCCGCCTGCGTGATCGACAGCGGATAGTTCTCGATCACCAGCAGGCTGGAAAACAGGGGATCATTGCCGGCAAGCCCGCTCCAGCGCCGGATCGCGGCAAGCCCCGCGTGGCCGTGGCGCTGGCGGCCGGGGCCGGCCGACTGGATCGCCCGCAGATAGTCGGTCAGCCGCAGATGCGGCGCGGCATCGATGCGCACCGGCACGGTGACGAGGAACAGGCCGATCATCTCCTCGGCCCCCGCCAGCTCCGGCGGCCGGCCGGACTGGGCAAGGCCGAACACCACGTCGTCCTCGCCGGAATAGCGTGCCAGCAGCAGGCCGAACGCGCCCTGCACCAGCGTGCCGAAGGTGATCCGCGCCGCCCGCGCCATCGCACCGAGGCGCGCGGCCAGCGATGCGTCGAGACGCATCCGCACCTCCGCAACCTGCCCTGTGCCGGACGCGGTCATCGCGGATTTCTCGCCGGCCTCGATGCCGATGCCGAGCGGCGTCTGCCCGGAAAGCCCGGCGAGATTTGCCTGCCACCACGCCCGGTCCTCGGCCTCATTGCGCGCGGCGAGCCACTCCACATGACGGCGGAACGGCGGCGGCGGCGGTCCTGCAGGCCGGCCGGCATAGTGCGCCAGCACCTCGCGGACCAGCAGCGATCCGCACCAGCCGTCCATCAGCAGGTGATGGTAACTCCAGACGAAGCGGTGGCTGTCCGCGCCGACGCGCAGGAGGGCAAAGCGCAGCAGAGGCGCCTGGTCGGGCCGGAAACCGCGCTGGCGGTCCTCCTCCAGCAAGGCGTCGAAGCCCGCGACCTGCGCCGCATCCTCACGGTCCCGCCAGTCCTCGATCCGCCATTCGGCATCGACGGCCGCGCGAATGACCATCGCCGGCCGTTCCAGCCCGTCGACATGGCATTCGCCGCGCAGCACCCCGTGGCGGGCGATCGTCGCCGCCCACGCGGCGCGAAACGCAGTGACGTCGAGCGGCCCGTCGAAGCGGCACGAGACCTGCTGCACATAGGTGCCGGACGTCGGGGCGGCGAGCGTGTGGAACAGCATGCCCGCCTGCGTCGGCGTCAGGTCGAAGGCGTCGACGATCCCGCCCATCAGGCGTCCCCCTGCCGGACTGAGAGGCGGGAGACCAACTGATCGAGGCCGGCATTCGGCGACGACGCAACCTTTGCCACGGCCCCGCCGGCCGGCATCTCCGCCTCCGGCACCTCCCGCGCGGCCTCCGCCTGTGCGGCAACCGTCTGGTGCTCGAACAGCTCGGCGGGATCGAGCATCAGGCCGCGTGCCCGCGCCCGGGCGACGATGCGCATGCCGGCGACGGAATCGCCGCCAAGATCAAAGAAGTTGTCGTCGACGCCGATGTCGCCGCGGCCGAGCACGTCGCGCCAAATGGCCAGAAGCGCCGCCTCGCGCGCGGTGCGCGGCGCCGTGCCCTGCGCCGCCGCCTCCGGAACCACCGGCTCCGGCAGGCGCTTGCGGTCGACCTTGCCGTTGGTGTTGAGCGGAAACTCGGTCATCACCACGAAGGCCGACGGCACCATGTAACGCGGCAGGCGCTCGGCGAGCCGACGTCGCAGCGCCCGTTCCAGATCGCCCGTCTCGGCCGCAGAGAGCGCAATCCCCGTCCGGCAATAGGCGACGAGCCGCTCCTGCGCGCCGTCGAGGATCACCAGCGCCTGCACCACGGCCGGATCGTCCTGCAGCAGGCTCTCGATCTCGCCGACCTCGATCCGGTAGCCGCGCAGCTTGATCTGGAAATCGGTGCGGCCGACGAACTCGAGCTCGCCCGCCACCCGCCGCACCACCACGTCGCCGGTGCGGTACAGCCGCGCGCCGGGCTCGCCCAAGGCATAGGGATCGGGCACGAATTTCTCGCTCGTCAGCTCCGGCCGGCGCCAGTATCCGGGGCCGACGCCGATGCCGCCGATGAACAGCTCGCCCGGCACGCCGTCCGGCACGGGCTCCAGATACGCGTCGAGCAGGTGAAAGCGCATGTTGTCGATCGGGTCGCCGATCGGCGCCTTGCCGGCCCGCGCATGGCGCGGCTCGATCTTCAGCGCGCTCGCCCATATCGTCGTCTCGGTTGGCCCGTAGAGGTTCCACAGCGACCCGGTCCGCTCCAGCAGCCGGCGCGCCAGCGGGCCGTCGAGCGCCTCGCCGCCGATCATCGCGGTGAGGTCCCTGTCGCCCGGCCAGCCGCTGTCGAGCAGCATCCGCCAGCTGGCCGGCGTCGCCTGCATGTGGGTGATCCGCTCGGCCCGCAGCGTTTCGGCGAGATCGGCCGGCGAGAGAAGCAGGTCCTGATCGACCAGCACCACCGTCGCGCCCGAGGCGAGCGGCAGCAGCATCTCGAGGATCGAGATGTCGAAGGCGACGGTCGTCACCGCCAGCATCCGGTCGCCGGGTCCGATGCCGGGTTGCCGCGCAAACGCCACCATCTGGTTCATGAGGCCGGCGTGCTCGATCACGGCCCCCTTGGGCCGGCCGGTGCTGCCGCTGGTGTAGAGCAGATAGGCCGCGCCGCGCGGATCGGTCGGCGGCAGGGCGACGGGGGGCGGCTCGTCCTTGAAAGCGGCCGGGTCGATCATGACCGGCCCCGCCAGCGGCAGGCTGCCGTCGTGGAGCAGAAGCGCCGCGTCGGCGTCCTCCAGCACGTAGCCGATGCGCTCGGCCGGATGTTTCGGGTCGAGCGGCACATAGACCGCCCCGGCCTTCAGCACCGCGAGAAAGGCGATCACCGTCATCGCGCTGCGCGGCAGGCAGACGGCGACGCGCGCGCCCGGCCGGCCGAGTTCCGGCCGCGCCAGGAGGTGGCGGGCCAGCCGGTCGGCGGCGGCCTCAAGTTCGCCGTAGCGCCAGGTCCGCCCGCCGCAGACAAGCGCCGGCGCGACCGGGTCACGCGCCGCCACGGCGGCGATCGCGTCGTGCACGCCGGCATGGGGCAGCGGCCGGGTCTCGATGCGTCCGCGCGCGATCAACTCCGCCCTCTCCTCCGGCAACAGCGGATCGAGCGCCGGCAGCGGCGCATCCGGCGCGGCCACCACGGCGGCCAGCAGCCGTTCGAAATGATCGGCCATCCGCGCGATCCGCGCCGCGTCGAACAGGCCGCGGCGGTATTCGGCGGCGATCGCCATTCCCTCGCCGCGCTCCATCACATACCAGCTGAGATCGGCCTTGGCGGCGGACGGCGGCAGCAGTTCCTGCGTCACCGCAAGACCCGCCACGCCGAAGTCCAACGTCTCGGCATTCTGGGCGCGGTAGCCCTCGGTCTGCACCTGGAAGACCAGTTGCAGCAGCGGGCTCTGGCCCGCGTCGCGATGGATGCCGAGCGCCTCGACCACCTGCGCGAACGGATGCTCCTGATGCTCGAAGGCGTCGGCGACCGTCTCGCGGACCCGGTCGAGCCAGCCGCGAAAGCTGAGACCGGGCGCAAGCTGCGTGCGCAGCACCAGCGTGTTGACGAACAGGCCGACAAGCCCGGCCGCGTGCGGATCGCGCCGCCCGGCGGTCGGCACGCAGACCGACAGGTCGCGCTGGCCGCAATAGCGGTGGACGAGCAGCTGGAAGGTGGCCAGCAGCAGGGTGAAGGTGGTGGTGCCGAGCCGGGGAGCGAGATCGCGCACCGCGGCGGCGAGCGGTTCGGGCAGCGGCCGCAGCAGCGTGCCGGCCTCGTTCGAGGCAAGCCCCGCCCGCGGCCGGTCGGCCGGCAGTTCCTGCGGCTCCAGATCGGCGAGCCGGCGCTCCCACCACGCCTTCTGCCGTGCGGCATCCGGACCGCCGAGCCGCGCGGCCTCGGCGTGAACCTGCGCGCTCCAGCTCGAGGCGAGCGGCGCCAGCGCCGGATCACGGCCGGCGAGGATGGCCCGGTAGCCGGCGGCCAGTTCCCGCATCAGGAGGCCGCGCGACCAGCCGTCGGCGACGATATGGTGGATCGCGATCGCCAGGGCGTGGTCCTCGTCGCCAAGCCGGAACAGCACGGCCCGCAGCAGCGGCGGCGATTCGAGGTCGAAGGGACGGTCGACCACCACCTGCATCGCGTCCGTGAGCCGGTCCGGATCGGCCGACAGATCCGTCCGCCCGAGGTCGAAGCGAACGGCGGGCTCGACGCACTGGCAGGCCTCGCCGTCTTCCACCGGAAAGCCGGTGCGCAGCGGCTCGTGCCGGGCGATCACGTAGCGGAACGTGGCCTCCAGACTGTCCGCGTCGAGCGGGCCCCGGAAGCGCCAGGCAAAGCCGATGTGGAAGGCGGGCGAGGCCGGATCGAGCTGCTGCTGCATCCGGAAATGCCGCTGCGCCGGCGACAGCGGCAGACGCCCCGCCTCCGTCGCCACGGCAAGAGCCACCGCCTCGGGCGGCGCGACCCGGTCCCAGGCGATGCCGCGGGCTTCGAGCTGGCGGCGCAGGGTCTCGCGCCGGGCGGGGTCGAGGCTCGCAACGCGGGCCTTCAGCGCATCGATCGGATCGGCCGTGGTCATGGCGTTCTCCGTTCAGACCGCGACGGCGGCGCGCGCCGCCGGCCGGATCGAGGCCGTGTCGGCGGCAAGGCGGGCCAGATGCGGCAGGCCGGCCATGACGAGGTCGTGGTCCTGCACGAAGTCGATCAGGCAGGCGATCTCGTCGACCCCGGCGCGGGCAAGGTTGTCCACCATCGGCCGGCAGCTCTGCGGCGTGCCGATCAGCGAGCGGCCGTTCATGAAGCCCTCGACGCCGAAGCGCAGCAGGCTGTCGAGATCGTCGCCGCTGAAATCCTCCGGGCGCAGGTCGAGGCCCATGCCGCGGGCAAGGCTCTGCAACAGATCGTAGTGGGTCTTCAGATAGTCGGCGAAGGGACCGATCACGTCGGCCTTCACCTGATCGACATCCGACCCGAGGAAGGTGTGGATCATCAGCGAGACGGTGCCGGCCTCCGGGTCGTGGCCATGCCTGGCCAGCGAGGCGCGATAGGCGCGGATCTTCGGCGTCACCTCGTCCAGCGTCTCGCCGAGCAGCGAGGTCAGCACGTTGATGCCGCGCCGGCCGGCCTCGACGAAGGATTCGGTCGACTGGCAGGCCACCCAGAAGGGAATCTGCGGCTGCAACGGCCGCGGCAGCGTCCTTGCCGCCACCACATTGCCCTCCGCGTCCTCGAAGGACACCGCCTCCCCGGCCAGCAGCTTCACGAGCTGGTCGTAGCTGCGCCACATCAGGCTGCGCCGGCTGCCGTGCGGCTCGCGCGACAGCACGAACTCGTCCATCGTCCAGCCGGAGGCGATGGCGATTCCCGCCCGGCCGCCGGACAGGTTGTCGACCATCGCCCAGTCCTCGGCCACCCGCACCGGGTGATGCAGCGGCAGCACCACGCTGCCGGAGCGCAGCTGGATCCGCTCCGTCACCATCGCCAGCGCGGCGTGGATCATCGCCGGGTTGGGATAGAGCCCGCCGAAGGCATGGAAATGCCGCTCCGGCGCCCACAGGGCCTCAAGGCCGTTCGCGTCGGCGAAGCGCGCGCTGTCGATCAGCAGGCGGTAGCTGTCGGCGCGCGGACGCGAGCCGTCGCCGTCGAAGTAGAAGAGACTGAATTTCATGCGTTTTCTCCCTTGCGGGCGGCTCTCAGGCCGTGCGCCCCGCGCTGTCCGTCTCGCCGTCGCCGGCTTCCAGATCGTCCCCAGCTTCCAGATCATCGATGAGCGCGCCGACGAGGTCGCGCTCGGCCTGCGCCGCGACAAGCGCCTCGCGGATCACGCCGGCGATGCCGGCGACCGTCGGCGCCTCGAACAGAAGCGCGCGCATCGGCAGGTCGACGGCAAAGCGCCGCCGCAGGCGGGTCACCACCTGGATTGCCAGCAGCGAATGGCCGCCGAGTTCGAAGAAATTGTCGGTGGCGCCGACCCTCGGGAGGCCGAGCAGCTCGCCCATCACCTCGGCGACCGCCGCCTCCACCTCGTCGCGGGGCGCCACATGCTCAGCGGCCGGCGTCCTGTCCGCCGCGCCCTCGGCCGGATCGGCGAGCCGGGCCGCGTCCAAGAGCCGCCGCGACAGGTCGCCGGGCGTGATCGCCGCGCGGACGACCTGCGGATTGGCAAGCAGCACGCGCGCCGCGCGCCAGACCTCGTCCGCGGTCATCGCCCCGGCGGCAAGGGCCCCGGCCGCGACGTCAGAACCCGCGCCCTCGCGCCCGCCGTCTTCATGGACCACATCCCAGTCGGCCACCTGCCAGACGGTACCGTCCGAGGCCTGCGCACGGTCGGTGACATAGGCGTCGAGGAAGGCATTGGCCGCGGCATAGGCCCCGAGCCCCGGCCCCCCGGCCAGCACCGACAGCGACGACTGCACCAGCACGAAGGCCGGCGGCCGACCGGCGAAAGCGGCGCCCAGCGCCTTCAGACCGGCGATCTTGACCGCGAACAGGTCGTCGGCATCCTCCCGCCGGCTGCCGCCAAGCGGCTGGTGATAGGCATCGCCCATGGCCGCGGCGTGGAAGACGCCGTGGACCGGCCCGAGACGCGCCTCGGCCTCGGCAAGACGGTCCCGCACCCAGTCCGCATCGCCCAGCGGCCCGGAGAAGACGAGGAGATCGCGGCCGGTCTCGCCGAGATCGCGCAGCGCCCGGATCGCGCGGCTGATCGCGTGGGCGGGGCTGTGCGAGGCAAGCCAGCGGTCCCATTCGTCCGCCGGCGGAAAGCCCGAACGCGTGAGGAAGACGAGGCGGGCGCCGAGATGCTTGACGAGGGCGGCGCCGAACACCAGCCCCAGCCCGCCGGTGAGGTCGCCGGCCACGAGATACGTTGCCCCCGCCCGCAGCAGCGGCACGTCGTCGGCAGGCACGAGCGGCGTGGCGGCAAACCCTTGCTGCCAAAGGAAGCCGCCGCGCAGCGCACTTGCCGCCGTCGCCGTGTCGAACGGACCGACCAGCGCCCCGGCAAGGCCCGCGACGGGCTGACCCGTCTGAAGATCGCCGGCCTCGATGTCGAGGGTCCGGCAGGCCGTGCCGGACAGTTCCTGCGGCAGCACGCGGGCAAACCCCAACGCCATTGCCGCGTCCGGATCGAGCCGTTCGGCACCCGTGACCTGCTGCAGGCCGCTGCCGACGAGGGTCAGCAGCGACGGGCGCAAGGCGAGGTCGGACAGCGCCTGCCCGAGGGCGAACGCGCTCTCGAACAGGCCGCCGCCCGCTGCGCCAAGGCCCGCGCCGAGAATGATCTGGTCGGGCTCCCATCCGGCGACCGCGAGATTTTCCAGAAGCTGGCGGTGATGGCTGGCATCGGTCGGATCGAGCGTGTAGCTCCCCCCGCCGCCGGCAAATCCGGTGCCCGCCGACGCGCGGATCACGTCGATGCCGGCCGGCAGCTCGCCGATCGCCTGCACCAGCGCCTCCTCGCCGATGATCAGCCAGCGCGCGGAGAGCGTGCCTTCGGCCCTCCCCGGTTTCGGCAGGCGCTGCCAGACCGGCTGGTGGAAGAAGTCCTCGACCCGGGTGGACCGCACCGCGGCCTCGGCCCCATCGGTCGGAGCGGCCGAGGTGCGCGAGGGCATGGCCCCGATCCAGTGCGGGCGCCGCTCGAACGGATAGGTCGGCAGGCTCACCCGCCGCCGCGTGCCCGCCGGGTGAAGCCGCGTCCAGTCGATCTCGGCGCCCATCGTCCAGAGCCGGCCGAGCGCGAGCAGAACCTCCTCGCGGGCCTCCGCCCCGCCCGCCGAGTTCGGCAGCGACGCGGCCACCTGGACTTGGTCGCCGAGCTGCCGGCGCGCAAGGCCGGTGAGCACGTCGCCGGGGCCGACCTCGAGCAGCAGCGGCGTGCCGAGATCGCTGAGCCGGGAAAGCCCCGGCCCGAAGCGCACCGCGCTGCGCAGATGCCGGACCCAGTAGCCGGGATCGGTCGCGTCCCGCGCCGTCAGCCAGTCGCCGGTGACGTTGGAGACGATGTCGATCCGCGGCGGGGACAGCCGCACGCCTGAAAGCGCTGCCGCGAAGGCGCCGAGCGCCGGCTCCATCATCGCCGTGTGGAAGGCGTGGGACGTTGCCAGCTGCCGGCACGGAACGCCCTCCGCGGCGAGCCGCCCGGCGGCAGCGCGAACTGCGTCCAGCGAACCGGCCAGCACGGTTGCGGCCGGCCCGTTGACGGCGGCGACCTCCAGATCCGGCGCCTTTGCGCGCGCCGCGTCCTCGGGGAGCATCACGGCCAGCATGGCGCCCGGCGCGCAGAGCTGCATCGCCCGGCCGCGCGCCGTCACGACCCGCATCGCGTCGTCCACCGTGAACACGCCGGCGAGCGTCGCGGCGACATATTCGCCGATGCTGTGGCCGAGCAGCGCGCGCGGCCGCAGCCCGCGATCGAGCCAGAGCTGCGCCAGCGCATATTCCACGGCAAAGAGCGCCGGCTGGGTGTGTTCGGTGCGGTCGAGATCCGCCGCATCCGAACCGGCCGAGCCGAGGATGAGACCGGCGAGCTCCGCCCCATTCGGGATCGCGGCCATGCAGGCGTCGAAGGCCGCGCGGAACACCGGTTCGGATTCGTGGAGCGCCCGGCCCATGCCGGGATGCTGGGTGCCCTGCCCCGGAAACAGGAAGACAAGATCCGGCGCATGGCTTGGCGCCGACCCGGTAACGACCCGGGCGCCGGTGCCCGCCGCGAGCAGCGCCGCCGCTCCGGCCGTGTCCTCGGCAAGGCAGGCCAGGCGCTCGGCCATCGGCCGGCGGCCGGTCTGGAGCGTGAAGGCGGCATCGGCGAGTGCCGGCGCGGTGTCGCTGGCCAGCGCTCCGGCGAGCGCGCCGCGTTGCGCGGCCAGAGCTGCCGGCGTGCGGGCCGAGAGCGTCAGAAGCTGCGGGCCGGTGTGCGCGTCTGCGACGGCCACAGGCTCCGGCCCCTCCTCGACGATCAGGTGGGCGTTGGTGCCGCCGATGCCGAAGGAACTGAGCCCGGCCCGGCGCGGCCGTTCGCCCTGCCGATCCCAGGCGCGCGGTGCATCCACCACCCGGAACGGGCCGGCGGCAAAGGGACAGGCCGGATTGGCCGCGGAGAAATGCGCGGTCGCCGGCAGGCGGCCATGGCGCATCGCCAGCAGGATCTTGATCAGGCCGGCAACGCCGGCTGCCGCATCCAGATGCCCGACGTTGCCCTTGACCGAGCCGAGCGCGCAGTCCCGCCCCGCCTCTGCGAAGGCCGGACCATAGGCGCGGTTCAGAGCCGTCACCTCGATCGGATCGCCGAGCGCGGTGCCGGTGCCATGCGCCTCCACATAGGAAAGGGTCGCCGGATCGATCCCGGCGGCGGCAATCGCCGCCTCGATCACCGCCGCCTGGCCGCTGACGCTCGGCGCGGTGATGCCGACCTTCTGCGCACCGTCGTTGTTGACCGCCGAGCCGAGGATCACGCCGTGGATGGTGTCGCCATCGGCGCGCGCGTCGCCGAGCCGCTTCAGCACCACGGCGCCGACGCCGCTGGTGAAGACGGTCCCGGCCGCCGCCGCATCGAACGGCCGGCAGACGCCGTCCGGCGCGGTGATGCCCTCGCGCTGGTGGAGATAGCCTTCGGGCTTCGCCTTGCCGATCGCAACCCCGCCGGCAATCGCCATGTCGCAGTCGCCGGAGAGCAGGCTGCGCACTGCGCTGTGGATTGCCACCAGCGACGTCGAGCAGGTGGTCTGGATTCCGCAGGCCGGACCGTCGAGGTCGAGATGGAAGGCGACGCGGGCGGCGATCATGCCGTTGGCATGGGCAAGCGCCACCTGCACCGGGTCGAGATCGTCGGCCTCGGCCGCGCCGTGGACCCGCACGAGATGGTCGGTCAGCGCACCGCCGGCAAAGACGCCGATCCGTCCGGCAAAGCGCTTCGCGTCATGGCCGGCGTCCTCCAGCGCGCTCCAGGCGCAGTCGAGGAATGCCCGCTGCTGCGGGTCGAGCAGCATGGCCTCGCGCGGCGCATAGCCGAAGAAGGCCGCGTCGAAACCGGTCGGATCGGTGAAGCCGCCCCAGACCGGCACCTGGTCGGGGCCGGCCCCCGCCGCGTCCACCGCCTGCAGGCCGCTGCGGCCTTCGTCGAGCAGGCGCCAGAAGGCGTCCGGGTCGTCGGCGCCGGGAAAGCGCCCCGACAGGCCGACGATGGCGACCCGTTCCTCGCGCTCGCGGCGATAGGCCTCGATGCGGCGGCGGGCGTCCTGCAGGAGGGCCAGCAGCGGCCCCTCCCCGCCGGCAGGCACGGCCCCGGTGATGTCGTCGCGGGCATGGGTCATCGGCGGTCACTTTCGGCAGACTGGAACGGGGAAGACATCCGGGGACGCACCCCGTGGGGCGGTTCGGCGCGCAGCAGGCGCTGCAGCGCCGCGATCTCGGCGGCGAGTTCGCCGGACAACGCCACGGGGGGATCGGCGGAGAGCCGCGCGTCGGCCGGCGTTCTGTGCGGTTCGGGTTTCACCAGAGCCTCTGGCGATGCCGCGTCGCTGACCAGCCGGCCTGCAAGATGATCGGTGAGTGTCCCGAGGGTGGGGAATTCGAACAGCAGCGTCGGCGCGGCGACGAGGCCGAGTTCGCGTTCGATCGTCGCGCCGAAGCCGGCGACCGCCACGGAATCAAGCCCGAGATCGAAGAAGCCGGTATCCGGCGACGGCAGCTCGCCGTCCGGCAGCCCCGCAAGCCGGGCCACCTCGGCGGCGACCCGCTGCCGCAGCAGGCTGCCCTGCCGGGCGGGCGGCAGATCACGCAGTTCGTCCCGCCAGGTCGTGGCACCCGCCGGGGCCGGGTCCTCGGCGACGAAGGCCGCGTCGTGACGCGCGACCGCTGGCAGCGTGCCGTTGGCAAGCCCCTCGCGGCAGGCAAAGCGCCGGACCTTGCCGCTCGGCGTGCGCGGCAGGCTGCCGGGCCGGATCAGCGCGACCACGGCGGGCGCAAGGTCGTGGGTCCGCGCGATCGCGGCGCGGATCGCCTCGAACACCTCTGGCGCGTCGAGCCGGCGCATCGCCTCGCGCTGCACCTCCACGACCAGGCCAAGGCGTTCCTCGCCGTCGATCTCGACCGCGAAGGCGCCGGCCTGTCCTTCGGTCAGCGCCGGATGCGCGGCGGAGGCCGTCGCCTCGATGTCCTGGGGCGAGTAATTCTCCCCGCGTACGACGATCACGTCCTTGAGCCGGCCGGTGACATAGAGCTGGCCGCCGAGAACGAAGCCGAGATCGCCGCTGCGGAACCAGGCGCGCCCGTCGCCGAGCGAGCGGCCGAAGGTCGCGGCGTTCTGCTCGGGTCGCTGCCAGTAGCCGGGGGAGACATTCGGGCCGGAGATCCAGATCTCGCCGACCTCGCCGTCTGTCCGCCGCTGCGCCGTGTCCGGATCGACGATGGCGATATCGAGGCCCGCCACCGCCCGGCCGCAACCGGTGAGCTCGATCATGTCCGGATCCGTGCCGCCGATGACCGGGCTCGGCGCCACAGCCCGGCCCTCCCTGGCGAGCCCGTCGCGGCGAACCGAGAGATAATGCGGCGGGTCGGCGACCGGATTGCCGGTCACGAACAGCGTCGCCTCGGCCATGCCGTAGCAGCAGTGGAAGGTCTCGCGGCGGAAACCCGCCGGCGCGAAGATGGAGGCAAAGCGCTCCAGCGTGCGCGGCCGGATGGTCTCGGCGCCGGTGAAGGCGATCCGCAGCGACGACAGATCGAGACCGTCCAGCGCCTCGGGCGTTGCCCGGCGGACGCAATGGTCGAAGGCGAAGTTGGGGCCGCCCAGCATGGTCGCCCGGATGTGCGAGGCCATCGCCAGCCAGCGCAGCGGCCGGCGCAGGAAGGCATTCGGCGCCATCAGCGCGGCCATGTAGCCGTCGTGGACCGGCGAGAGGATCGTCCCGATCAGCCCCATGTCGTGATAGTGCGGCAGCCAGCTCGCCATCCGGTCGTCCGGGATGATCTCGTAGCCGCGGCTGATCTGCCGGAGATTGGCGATCATGTTGCCATGGGTGATCGCCACCCCCTTCGGCTCGCTGGTGGAGCCGGAGGTGTATTGCAGGAAGGCGAGCGCCTCCGGCGCGCGGGCCACGGCCGACACCGACAGGCCGGTGACCTCGAAGGGCAGCGAGGGGTCGGCAGCCTCCGGCGCAAGGCAGCTGCGGCAGTCCGGAAGCTCGCTGAGCAGCGGCCGCATCGCGTCCAGAAGCTCCGGCGCCGCCAGCACGCCGGAGACCCCCGCGTCGAGCGCCACATGGCGCCAGCGACCCAGCCCCTCGGACCGCCGCGGCGGCGGCACCGGCACCGGCACGACCCCCGCCAGCAAGCATCCGAGGAAGGCTGCGACGAAGCCGAGGCGGCCGGATAGACTAGAAGCGCTCTAGCTTCGGTTGCATAAGCCCCTGACATGGAAAGCGCCGAGGCGACGCCCATGGCGCGCTCGTGCAGCTCCTTCCAGCTCCACGAATCGCGGCGCGACAGGGCCGGCTCTGCCGCCTCGTCGTGGAAGAAGCACATGGCTTTCCGATCGGGAGTTGCGTTGGCTCTTCCCTCAAGTATTTGGGATATATTCGTAAAATTTTTGGTATCCATGGCGATGACCGCCGGATTCGGGCTTTCGCTGTCCTGCATGGATCCTCGCATTCGCATCCGGTCACCGCGCCAGAGCGGGTCGTCGGGTGACGGAAAGGGCGGAAGCGGCCGGGGCATGCCCCGCGCTGGTCTTCGAGCCGGCGCTTGCGACCGGCAACCGGCAATTGCCGCTTGAATATGATTGTTGAATCCAATAGTCAACTTTCAAGGCGTCGTCAGGACGCGTTCGGCACACCGCCGGAGCAAGATTTTGGAGGGACCGATGAGCGTCGTCCGAAGCTCGTTGGCACATGCCGCACCGTCCGAGCTGCAGGCCGAATCCGCCTCGGAATCGGCAGCCCCGGCCAAGGACGGCGAGGGAATCGGACCCTTCCTTGCCGACCTCGCGCAGCGTGGCATCGCGCTGCGCGCCGAGGACGGCCGCCTGAAGTGCGCGGGGCCGGATGCGGCGCTCACCGCCGAGATCACCGCCGCGATCCGCAGCCGCAAGTCGGAGATCCTCGCCCATCTCGCCGCCGCCCCTCGTCCCGGCGCGCTCATCGCCCGCAACGATTCCGCCCCGCCGCTGTCGGCGGCCCAGCAGCGCCTCTGGTTCCTGGAGCGGCTGCGGCCGGGCACCACCGTCAACCACATGGTCTTCGTCTTCGAGGCCGACGGCGTCCTCGACCACGACGCCCTCTGCGCCGCGCTGCAACGGGTGGCCGCCCGCCACGCGGTGCTGCGGACCCTGATCCGCGACGTCGGCGGCGAACCGCAGCAGACCGTCGTGTCCGACATCGAGATCCCGGTCCTCCGTCATGACCGCCGAGGCGGCGCAAAGAGCGAAACGCGGTTGCACGACCTTGCCGCCGCCGAAGCGGCCCGCCCCTTCGATCTCTCCCGCGAGCCGCCGCTTCGCCTTGCCCGCTACGATCTCGGGGAGCAGCACGCGCTGCTGGTCTTCACGCTGCACCACATCGCCGCCGACGGCGGCTCGATCGACCGGATTTCGGCGGAATTTTCGGCCTTCTACACAGAGGCCGTCGGCGGCCCGCCGGCCGCTCTGGCCCCGCTCGCCGTGCAGTATGGCGATGTCGCCGCGGCCGAAGCCGAGCGCCTGTCCGGGGCGGACGCCGAGCGGCTGCGCGCCTTCTGGCGCGACCATCTCGGCACGCCGCCACAGGTGACCCGACTGCCGGCCGATTTCTCCCGCCCCGCCATCCAGGATCACGCCGGCGCAAAACACCGGATCGAGATCCCGGCCGACCTCGCCGCAGCCCTGCGCGGGGTCGCACGCGAGGCCGGTGCGACACCCTTCGCCGCCCTGTTCACGCTCTTCGCGATCCTCGTTGCCCGCCACACCGGGCAGGACGATCCGGTGATCGGCACGCCGGTGGAGGGACGGCAGGCCGCTGGGACCGACCATCTCGTCGGCCTGTTCGTCAATCCGCTGCCGATCCGCCCCCGGCTCGTCCCCGAGCACGGCTTTTCGGCCAATCTCGCCCGGGTGCAGGCCACCCTGTGGCAGGCGATCGCCCACGGCGACCTACCGTTCGAGGCGCTGGTCGCCGACCTCCAGCCGGAGCGTGACACGGGCGCAAGCCCCTTGTTTCAGCTCAAGTTCCAGTTCGATCCGGCCCGCCCGGCGACGACCACCCTGCCCGGCGTGACGCTGCGCCGGCTCCCGATCGACGACCGGCTTGCCCGCCATGACCTCAGCCTCGACCTGCGCGACGACGGCGCGCGGATCGTCGGCGAGATGGAATATGCGACCGCGCTGTTCCGCGCCGAGACCATTGCTGCCCTCGCCCGGCGCTTCCTGAACCTCATCGCCGCCACCGTCGCCGACCCGGCGCGCCCCGTCGCCGATCTGCCCATGCTCGGCACGGACGAGACCGCCCGCCTTGCCGGCTGGAACGACACGGCCCGGTCCTTCGATCCGCAGGTTCCGATCCACGCCCTGATCGCGGCGCGGGCCGCCGCCGATCCGTCGGCGATCGCCCTCGTCCACGACGACGGCACCACCGTCCACGAGACGACCTATGGCGAGTTCGACCGGCAGGCGGGCCGTCTCGCCCGCCGGCTCCTCAGCCTCGGCGCCGGCCCGGACAGCGTGGTCGCCATCGCGCTCGAACGGTCGCCGGCGATGGTGGTCGCCTGGCTCGCGGTGCTGAAGGCGGGTGCGGCCTACCTGCCGCTCGACCCTGCCCATCCGGCCGAACGGATCGGCTACATGCTGGCGGATTCCGGCGCCCGTCTCGTCGTCAGCCGCCGCGGCCTCGCCCTGCCCGGCGACCTGCCGCGCCTCGACATCGACATGGAAGCCGGCAACGACGCGGAGCCTGCGGAAAGCCTGCCGGATGTCCACCCGGACCAGCTCGCCTACGTGATCTACACCTCCGGCTCCACGGGCCGTCCGAAGGGGGTCGCGGTCGCCCATCGCGGCCTCGTCAACCTCACCCTCGACAAGATCCGGGTCTGCGACGTGCATCCCGGCGACCGGGTGCTGCAGTTCTTCAGCTTCGGCTTCGACGCCTCCATCCCCGAACTGGTAATGTCGCTCGCCGCCGGCGCCGGCCTCGTGCTGGCGCGCGCGGAGGATCTGCTGCCCGGTCCGGGCCTTGCCCGTCTTCTCGTCCGCCACCGGGTGACCCACGTCACCATGACCCCGTCGGCCCTCGTCGCCCTCCCGCCCGGCCGTTTTCCTGACCTCCGGCTGGTGCTGGTCGGCGGCGAGGCGCCGTCACCCGATCTCGTCGCCAGCTGGAGCCCGGGGCGAAGCTTCGTCAACGCCTACGGCCCGACCGAGACGACGGTGAACGCCAGCATGGTCGCCTGCGGCAACGGCCTGCCGGCCGAGCCGACCCTCTGGCCGGCCGCCAACAAGCAGCTTCATGTCCTGGATGAGCGGATGGAGTTGCTGCCGCCCGGCGTTCCCGGCGAACTCTTCATCGGCGGCACCGGCCTTGCCCGCGGCTATCTCGGCCGGCCGGACCTCACCGCCGAGCGCTTCCTGCCCGATCCCTTCGCCCCGCCCGGCACGGCCGGCACGCTCTACCGCACCGGCGACCGCGCACTCCGTCTCGACGATGGCCGCATCCGCCTCCTCGGCCGCATCGACCATCAGGTGAAGATCCGCGGCCACCGCATCGAACCCGGCGAGGTCGAGGCCGTGCTCGCCGGCCACCCGGACGTTGCGGCCGCCGCCGTGATCGTCCGCGCCGATGCCGGACGCGATCCCCGGCTCGTCGCCTATGCGGTCGCCCGCGACGCGGCCTCCCGTCCGGCGACGAGCGCCATGCGGTCCTGGCTCGGCGAGCGGCTGCCCCGCTTCATGGTGCCGGACGCGCTGGTCTGGCGCGATCGCCTGCCGCTCACCGTCAACGGCAAGCTCGACACGGCTGCCCTTCCCGCGCCCGATCTCTCCAGCCGGACCGCGGGCAGGCTGCCGGAGGGCGCGACGCAGACCGCGCTCTCCGGCCTTTTTTCCGATCTTCTCGGCGTGCCGCAGGTCTGTGCCGACGACGACTTCTTCGAGCTTGGCGGCCACTCGCTGCTGGCGACCCGCCTCGTGGCGGCCGCGCTGGACCGCTTCGGCATCGAGCTCAGCGTCCTCGACCTCTTCACCGGGCCAAGCGTCGCCGCGCTCGCCGCCCGGATCGACGCCCGCCTTGCCGGCACGGCCACCGCCACGCCCGGTGCCGTCGACACCGCGTGGGCGGCCGACGTGCGCCTCGACGCGGCCATCCGTCCGGCCGACGTGCTCCGCCCGCACGCCGGCCTGCGAGAGGTGTTCATGACCGGCGCCACCGGCTTCGTCGGCGCCTGGCTGCTGCGGGAGCTACTGGCGGACGGCACGGCCGTCGTCCACTGCCTGACGCGCACCGGCGGCCTGGACCGTCTCAGGGAGGTCCTCTCCGGCTATGGCCTCTGGCGTGAGGACTTCACCCGGCGCCTCCACCCGGTCGCCGGCGATCTCGCCCTGCCGGGCCTCGGCCTTGCCGACGAGACCCGCGCCGCGCTGCTGTCAAGTGTGGATGCGGTGATCCACAACGGCGCCGAGGTGAACCACCTCCTGCCTTACGACCGTCTGCGAGCGACGAATGTCGAGGGCACGCGCGAGATCCTGCGCTTCTGCTGCGCGGGCGGCCTGCCGCTGCATCATGTGTCCTCGCTCAGCGTGCTGCCGGTCGCGCCCCTGCCCGGCCGGCCGGTGTTCCACGAGGACGACGACCTTGCCGCCTATCCGCCGCCCGCCGGCGGCTACAACCGCACCAAATGGGTTGCCGAACAGCTCGTCGCCGAAGCCGGCCGGCGCGGCCTGCCGGTAACGATCTACCGCCCTGGCCCGGTCTCCGGCGACAGCGTCACCGGCGCCTTCAACGCGACCGACGTGTTGTGCCGGATGATGCAGGGCTATCTGCGGCTCGGCATGGCCCCGCGCGGCGCCGTCCATCTCGACGTGATGCCGGTGGACCATCTCGCCCGCGCCATCATGCATCTTGCCCGCAAGCGTGAGGACAAGGCCCGCACCTTCCACCTCATCCACTCGCGGCCGGTCTCCTCCGATCTCCTGTTCGAGGTCGCCGCCGACATGGGCCTGCCGGTCCGCCGGGTCGGCAACCGCGAATGGCGCGCCGCCCTCAACGACATCGCCCGCGGCGATCCGGACCATCCGCTCTACCCGCTGGTGGTCCTGTTCGGCCCGCGCGCGGAGGAGGCGACGTCGGAGGCGCCGGCCGACCTGCCCTTCGACTGCCGCAACAGCCTCGCCGCCCTCGCCGACGCCCCGTTCGAGGAGCCGCCGCTCGACCGCGCGCTGCTTGCCACTTACCTCGCCGCCTTCCTGCGCACCGGCGCGGTCGCGGCCCCCGCCTCCGGAGACCTGACGCCATGACCCACGCCCAAGGCGACTACGACACCTGGGCCTCGCTCTACGACGAGACCCTTGGCCCCGACTATTGCCGGGAGAAGCTGGGCTTCCTGGAGCGCAACCTGATCCCCGGCCTGCCGCCGGGCGCCCGCGTGCTGGACCTCTGCTGCGGCACCGGCCAGCTGATCGTTCCGCTTCTGGAACGCGGCTATGCGGTCACCGGCCTCGACGGCTCGGCCGACATGCTGCGCCATGCCCGCCGCAACGCGCCGGCCGCCACCTTCGTGCAGGCCGACGCCCGCGACTTCGCCTTCGAGGCCCCGTTCGACGGCGTGCTCTGCACCAGCGCCTCGCTCAACCACATGCCGAGCCTCGACGATCTCGGAAGGGTGTTCGCCTGCGTCGCCGCCTGCCTGCGCCCGGGCGGGGTGTTCGTCTTCGACCTCAACCATCCGGCCCAGCTGCAGCGCCACTGGCGCGGCCAGCCGGCCGAGGGCGACATCCGCCCCGACCACGCCTGGCTGATCACGCCGCGCTACGACCCGGCCACCCGCGCCGGCGCCTTCACCGTCGACATCTGGCGCCGCCCGGGCGACGAGACCACCAGCACCGCCTTTCCGAGGATGCTCTGCGCCTTGCTCGGCGTCTGGCGGTTCCGGCGCCTGCGCCGGCGGATGCTCGCCCGCTTCTCGGTGCGCCGGCCCAGCTGGCAGCACCGGGCCGAGACATACCCGATCCATGGCCACGACCTTTCCGCGGTGACCGCGCTGCTGGACGCGAACGGCCTTGCGGCCCGGATCGAAACCGTCGGCGGCGACCGTCCGCTCGATGAAGATCACGCCGCGCACTTCGTCTGCACCAAGAGGGCTGCAGCGACCACATCCGCCGCGACGGCCCCCATCGCCGAAACGGGAGCCAGCCGATGAACGTCGCCCCCGCCCGCAGCGACGCCCCCGTCGATGCCGCCGCCATCGTCGCCGACTTCTGCCGCCGCACGCCGGGCTCGAAGGCGGCGAGCGCGGACAACCGCCGCGTTCTCGCCGACAAGAGCTCGATCGGCATGGCGTTTTCGCCGGAGGTGAAGGAGGCCTTCTACCCGGTGGTCGCCGCGCGCGCCGACGGGGCCTTCCTCTGGGACGTTGACGGCAACCGCTATGTCGACGTGCTGATGGGGCTCGGCACCAACCTCTTCGGCCACAACCCGGACTTCGTGCGCGAGGCGGTGGCCGAGCGGCTGCGCAAGGGCTTTCCGATCGGCCCGCAGTCGGAGCTCGCCGGCGAGACCGCGGCCCTCTACACCCGGCTGACCGGCATGGAGCGGCTCACCATCAGCAACACCGGCACCGAGGCGGTGATGACGGCGATCCGCATCGCCCGCACCGCGACCGGCCGCGACCGCATCGCCCTCTTCACCAATTCCTACCACGCCACGCCGATCCGACCCTGAACCGCGCGCCGCGACTCGAATACCTGCGCAAGGGCGCGATCCTGCGCGCCGCCGGCACCCGCTGGAGCGGCTTCAGCCGCTGCTGCGCCGGCTGATGTTCACCCGCGCGACGCCGGCGGTTCCGGGCATCCCGCAGTCGGTCGCGCGCGACGTGCGCCTGTTCGACTACGGCAATCCGCGCACGCTGGACGTGCTGAAGCGGCAGGCGCACCGGCTGGCGGCCGTCGTCGTCGAGCCGGTGCAGAGCCGCTGCCCGGAAATCCAGCCGGCCGAATTCCTGAAGGAGCTGCGCGCCATCACGGAAAAGGCCGGCTGCCTGCTGATCTTCGACGAGATGATCACCGGCTTCCGCATCCATCCCGGCGGCGCGCAGGCGCATTTCGGCGTCGAGGCGGATCTGGCGACCTACGCCAAGATCGCCGGCGGCGGCCTGCCGCTGTCGATGGTCGCCGGGCGGCACGGCCTGATGGACCATATCGACGGCGGCGCCTGGTCCTTCGGCGACGCCAGCGCTCCGAGCGCGAAGACCACCTTCTTTGCCGGCACCTACTGCCGCCACCCGCTGGCGCTCGCCGCCGCACGCGCTACCGCCCTGAAGCTGATCGAGGCGGGCCCCGCGCTGCAGGACGGACTGAACGCGACCACCTCCGCGCTCGTCACCCGCCTCAACGCCCGGATGGCCGCCGCCGGCCTGCCGGTGGAATTCACCTGCTTCGGCTCCTTCTTCTCGATCGCACTCACCCGCAGCGCGATCGACGCCCGCGCCGTCAGTCTCCTGTCGATCCTGCTGCTCACGCGCGGGATTCACCTCAGGGGCGGCGACCGCGGCGGCTTCCTCTCCACGGCCCATGGCGCGGCCGAGATCGACCACATCCACGACGCCTTTGCCGACGGCCTCGAGACCCTCGCCGGCCTCGGCCTGATCCGACCCACCGACAGGAGGACCACACGATGACCGCCGCCGACGAGACGAACGAGATCGAGCACGACGTGGTGATCAGCGACGAGGGCCGCTACTCGATCTGGCCGACCTGGCGCGAGATCCCGGCCGGCTGGAGCGCCACGGGTTTTCGCGGCGGCCGGCAGGCCTGCCTCGACCATATCGCCGAAGTCTGGACCGACATGCGTCCACTGTCGCTGCGCCGGGCGATGGACGCCGCGGCCGGCGGGAGCAGCGCCTCGTGACGGTCGACGGCGCCGCGCTCCCCCGCGAGCGGCCGGGCGACACCCCCTCGGACGACGAGGGCGCCCGGCTTCAGCTGCTGCTGCCGGACACCCTCCCGGTGACGCTCGACCTTGCCGCGGCCGACCGGCTGGCGATGCGCGAGGCGCTCGCCGAGCTTCTGGCCGCCCTCGCGCTTGCCGACCGCACCGCCGGCCTCGCCCGGATCGAGCGGCTGCTTTCGCGTGTCGAGGACGGCGGTCTCCGCCCGGCCACGGTCACGCAGACGGGCACGCCGGCCGATGCGGCCAAGGTCGACGACTTCGACGCCTATTTCCGCGTCGACCGCGTGGCCACCGACCGTCCGGCCTTCGCCCTGCTGCGCGGCCTGCTCCAGACCGCGCGGGCGGTGATCGGCCTGTTCGGCCGCACGTCCGACCTCCCGCCCCAGCGCATGGACCAGCAGGTCGCCGGCTTCGTCGCCTGGTCGCGGCTGCTCGCCCGCAGCTGCGATCTGGGGGAGCTGTCATGACACGTCCGCCGCCGTCGCCGCTGGCGATCTGGCGGGAGTTCCACTGGGCCTTCTTTCTCGACGTGCAGGGGCTGATCCTCTGCCTCGGCCGCTTCGAGGCGCATCTGGCGGAGGGACGGCTGGCCGCCGCCGAGGAGGAACTCGACACCGCCTCGGTGCTGCTGACCGCCTCGGCCGCGGCCATGGAGATGGCGGCCGCCTTCACCCGCGAGGTCTACGAGACGACCGTGCGCGTCTCCATGACGCCGCCGACCGTCCGCTCGGAGGACTTCAGCGGCCTGATGTCGTGGGAACACGGCGTGCTCGTCAATCTCTGGCGCCGGCTGCGGCCGCGCTTCGCCGACCTGCCGGAGCAGCTTGCCCCGGCCCACGCCGACTTCGTGCGCGCCTACCGCGACCTGGCGGTGAGCCACACGGGGGTCTGCGCGAAATTCGTCGGGTCGCAGGCCGGAAGCCTGCGCTTCGACGACCGCACCGCCGTGGAGACCCTGCGCCGCTTCGGCCGCAGCCGCCTCGGCCTGATCGATCCGGATGGCCGGACCGGGGGATGCCCCTTCTCGTCCTGAACGGAACGAACTGGGCGACGCCCGGCCTGCCGGCGCCGCCTCACCTTCAAACCAGTCATGAGCGAACCGATGTCACAGACCCACCTCTCCGCCCCGGCGGCCCGCTCCGGTCTCGAGATCGCGGTGATCGGCATGGCCGGCCGCTTTCCCGGCGCTCAGGACGTCGCGGCCTTCTGGCGCAACCTCGTCGCCGGCCGCGAGACCATCGGCCGCTGGACCCGCGAGGAGGCGCTTGCCGCCGGCATGGACCCAGCCGAGGTGGAGGCCGAAGACTTCGTCCCGGCCGGCGGCCGTCTCGACGGCGCCGACCTGTTCGACGCGGGCTTCTTCGGCCTCAGCCCCGGCGAGGCCGAGATCCTCGATCCGCAGCAGCGGGTGTTCCTCGAATGCGCATGGACCGCGCTGGAGACCGCCGCTACGCCGGGCCCAGCCGCCCCGGCCCGGTCGGCGTCTACGCCGCCGCCGGCCTCAACACCTATCTGCTCCATCTTCTCGGCGACGCCCGCATCCGCCGCGAGGTGACGCCCTACGAACTGTTCGTCGCGAACGACAAGGATTTCCTCGCCACCCGCACCGCCTTCAAGCTGAACCTCACCGGCCCGGCCGTGACGGTGCAGACCGCCTGCTCGTCCTCGCTGGTCGCCGTGCACATGGCGGTGCAGGGCCTGCTGTCCGGCGACTGCGACGTGGCGCTCGCCGGCGGCGTCGGCCTGTCGCATCACCACGCTACCGCGCCCGCGAGGGCAGCATCCTCTCGCCCGATGGCCATTGCCGGGCCTTCGACGCCAAGGCGTCCGGCACGGTCGGCGGCAGCGGCGTCGGCGTCGTCGTACTCAAGCGCCTCGACGACGCGCTCGCCGACGGCGACACGATCGACGCGGTGATCCTCGGCTCGGCGATCAACAACGACGGCGCGCTGAAGGCGAGCTTCACCGCGCCGCAGGTCGACAGCCAGGCCGAGGTGATCGTCGCGGCCCTGACCGCCGCCGGCGTTACGCCCGACAGCATCGGCTATGTGGAGGCCCACGGCACCGGCACGCGGCTCGGCGACCCGATCGAGATCGCCGCGCTGACGAAGGCCTTTCGCGGGCAGACCGCGCGGCGCGGCGTCTGCGCGCTCGGCTCGGTCAAGACCAACATCGGCCATCTCGACACCGCCGCCGGCATCGCCGGGCTGATCAAGGCCGTGCTCGTGCTGCGCCACGGCCAGATCCCCCCGAGCCTCCATTACTCCGCGCCCAATCCCGAGATCGACTTCTCCGCGAGCCCCTTCGTCGTTGCGAGCCGGCTGGTCGACTGGCCGGCCGGCGACGGCCCGCGCCGCGCCGGGGTCAGCTCCTTCGGCATCGGCGGCACCAACGCCCATGTGATTCTGGAACAGGCGCCGGCGGCGACGCGCACGGAGGCGGCGGACCACCCCGCCCTCCTCGTCCTCTCGGCCCGCGACGACGCCGCCCTTGCCGAGGCGCCGAAGCGCTCGCCGCGCGGCTGGACCGGCCGGACGCACCGGCGCTTGCCGATGTGGCCTTCACCCTTCGCGCGGGCCGCACCGCCTTCGCCCGCCGCCGCTGCGTGGTTGCCACGAGCCGGGAGGACGCGGTCGCCCGGCTGCGCGCGCCGCAGACATTCTCCGCGGGACAGGCCGGACCGCCCGAGCCGGTGCTGCTCTTTTCCGGACAGGGCAGCCAGTATTCGGCCATGGGCGCGCGGCTTCACCCCGAAATTCCCGCCTTCCGGGCGGCCTTCGACGCCTGCGCCGACCGCTTCTCCGACCGTCTCGGCACGGACCTGCGCCGGCTCATTCTCGACGGTGGTGACATCGACGACACCGCGCGCGCCCAGCCCGCGCTGTTCACGCTCGACTACGCCCTCGGCCGGCTCTGGCTGGACGCGGGCCTTGTCCCGCGCGCGCTCCACGGCCACAGCATCGGCGAATATGTCGCCGCCTGCCTCGCCGGCGTCTTCGATCTCGACACCGCCGTCGCCCTCGTCGCCGAACGCGCCCGGCTGATGCAGACCGCCCCGCCCGGCGCCATGCTGGCGGTGATGCACGCCGGCGAGGACATCGGCCGCTGGCTGGACGGCGACATCGTCCATGCCGCCGCCAACGCGCCCGGCCTCGACGTCCTCGCCGGCCCGGGCCCCGCGATCGACGCGCTTCAGGGCCGGCTCAAGGCGGCCGGGATCGCCAGCCGCCGGCTCAAGGTCTCCCACGCCTTCCACTCGCCGATGATGGCCGAGGCGGCCGCGGCGTTCCGCCCGATGGTGGCGAAGGCAGACCTGCGGGCGCCCGCCCTTCCCGTGATCTCCAACGTCACCGGCAGCTGGCTTTCGGCCGGCGAGGCGACCGATCCCGAATACTGGATCCGCCATCTTCTCGGCACCGTCCGCTTCGGCGACGGCACCGCCACACTTGACCGCCTCGCCCGCCCGGTCTTCCTCGAGGCCGGCCCCGGCGAGGCACTCGCGACCCTCGTCCGCCACCAGATCGGCGGAGAAGCCACCGTCCTTCCCGGCCTCGCCGAGACCGCACGCGACACGGAAACGACCCGGCTCCTCGCCGCCGCCGGCCATCTTTGGCAGGCGGGCGCCGCGCTCGATCTGTCCGTCCTAGCCCCGTCCGGCGGGCACCGCGTGCCGCTGCCGACCTACCCGTTCCAGCGCCGCCGCCACTGGATCACGGCGCCTGCCCCCGACCGCGCGGCCCCGCCCGTCGCTGACGACAGCGCCGTCCTCCGCCGCACCGACTGGCGCCGCGCGCCGCAGCCGGGTCATCCGGCGCAGACCATGCGCAGCCGCTGGCTGGTGTTCGACGACGGCAAGCTCGGCACCCCTCTCAGCCACGCCATCGAGCGCGCCGGCGAGGACGCCTACCGCGTGGTTCCCGGCGCGGCCTTCGCCGAACCCGATTACCGCGGCTTCACCGTCCGCCCCGGCGTCGTCGCCGACCATGGCGCGCTGCTCGATGCGCTCGGCGAACGCGGCGCCAACCCCGACCACATCGTCTTCCTGTGGTCCGGCGCCCTCGCCGCCACGTCGAACGACTTCGCCGCGGCCAGGGCGCTGCGGGCGCTGGTCGAGGCGCTCGCCGCAGATCCGCACCCGGTCCGGCTCACCGTCGTCACCCGCGGCGCCCGCGACGTCACCGGCACCGAAACGCTGGACCCGGCATCGTCAGCGCTCGCAGGTCTCCTCCAGGTCGCCGGGCAGGAGCATCCCTTCCTCGGCTGCCGCCACATCGACCTCGATCCGGATGCGAGCGAATCCCCCGCCGCACTTTCCGACCGCCTGCGTCAGGAGCTTGCCGCCGGCGACGCCGTGGTGGCGATCCGCGGCCGGCACCGCTGGCTGCCGGCGCTGGTGTCCATCGCGCCTGCCGTGCCGTCGAAAGACCGGCGCCTGAAACCGGGCGGCGTCCATGTCCTCGTCGGCGATCTCGCCGCCGGCCTCGGCCGCATCTGGGTTGACGGACTCGCGAGGCTGCCCGGCGTGCGGCTCGTGCTTCTCCGGCAGGAGGGCACCGCGTCGCTGCAGGTCCCCGCCGGGATCGAGGCCCTCGACCTCCGGATCGACTGCACCGACGCGGAGGCGGTCGGTCGCGCCCTTGACGAGGTCGTCGGCCGTTTCGGCCGGATCGACGGCCTGTTTCTCAGCCTGCCGCTGATCATCGAGGCCTCCGTGGCGCCGGTCTCGCTGATCGGCGACGACCACTGGGCCCACGTCCACCGCACCAAGATCGCGCCGCTCCACGCGCTGGCGCGGGCCGCCAGCGGCCGGCGGATCGGCTTTGCCTGCGTGCAGTCCTCGCTGTCGACGGAGGTCGGCGGCCTCGGCCTCGGCGCCTATGCCGCCGCCTATCACGCGGTCGACACGCTGACGACCGCCCTCGACCGGTCCGGCGACACCCGCTGGTTCGCCATCTGCTACGCGGTCGCCGACGAGACCACCGCCGCCGGAGGCCGCCGCGCCGCTGCCAATCCCTATGCGCTGCCCACCGCCGAGACCTTCGAGGCGACCCGTCGCATCCTGGAGGCCGGGCTGTCCGGCCGCACCGTCCTCGCCCGCGGCGATCTGGCCGCTGCAGCCCTGCGCGCCGAGCCGGTTCGCACCGAGACGACGGCCGCGGCCGGCGGCCACCGGCGACCGGACCTTGCCGCGCCCTTCCTCGCACCGCGCGGCGAGGTGGAGGAGACGGTCGCCGCGATTTTCCGCCGCCTGCTCGGCCTCGATGCCGTGGGGGCCAACGACGGCTTCTTCGAACTCGGCGGTCACTCGCTGATGGCGGTGCGCGCGGTGGCCGAGCTGCGCAAGGCCTTCCCGGTCGAGATCGAGATGCGCGACCTGCTGTTCGACAACCCGACCGTCGCCGGCATCGCTGCCGCGATCGCCGCCCGCCTGCCGCAGGACGACGATCTGGCGGCCATGGCCGCGCTGCTCGACGAGGTCGAAGGCCTCTCCGACGACGAACTCAACGACCTCATGCCGGGAGCGACGGCGCCGTGAACGAATTCTACCGCAAGCTCGCCACCCTCTCGCCCGAGCGCCGGGCGCTGTTCGAGCAGAAGCTCGCCGATCGGGGCCTGTCCGACAACGGGCCCGGCGCACGGAGCCGGACGGCGATCCGGCCGCGTCCGCCGGGTCTCACCGACCTGCCGCTGTCCTCTGCCCAGCGGCGGCTCTGGTTCATCCAACGGCTCGATCCGGATAGCACCGCCTACAACATGACGACCGTGCTGCGCCTCGGCGGCCCGCTCGACAGGGCGGCGCTCGGCCGCGCGGTCGAGGCACTGGTCCGCCGCCACGAACCGCTGCGGACGCGTTTCAAGCCCGGCGACCACGGCGAGCCGCGCCAGGTGATCGATCCGGCGGGACCGATCCCGATCGACATCGACGATCTCTCCGCCTCAAGCGATCCCGAGACCGAGGCGAGGCTGCGGATCGAGGATCTCGCCGCCACGCCCTTCGACCTTGCCGGCCCGCCGCTGCGGGTCCGGCTGATCCGCCTTGGCGCGGACCGCCACCTGCTCGCCTTCGGCCTCCACCACATTTCCGGCGACCGCTGGTCGATGACCGTGTTCGTGCGCGATCTTGCCGAGCTCTACGCCGCTGCCGTTGCCGACCGCGACCCGGTGCTGGCCGACCTGCCGGTTCAATATGCAGACTGGGCGCTGTGGCAGGCCGAGGATCTGGCCGGCGACCGGCTCGCCGACCAGCTCGGCTACTGGACGGAGCGCCTCACCGGCCCGCTGCCGGTGCTCGACCTGCCGTTCGACCGCCCGCGCGGCGCCGTCGCCGGCCACGGCGGCGGCCGCCATCCCGTCGCCCTCGACCGCGATCTGGCACTGCGGCTGCGCGAACTTGCCCGCCGGCGCGGCGTCAGCCTGTTCACGCTGCTGCTTGCCGGCTTCAAGACGCTGCTCCACCTCGTCACCGACAGCGACGACATCGTCGTCGGCAGCGAGGTCGCCAACCGCGACCGGCCGGAGACGCAGGGCATGGTCGGCCCGCTGGTCAACACGCTGGTGCTGCGCAGCGATCTGGCCGGCGACCCGGATTTCGGCGCCCTGCTGACGCGCGTCGACGAGACGGTGCGCGGCGGCCTTGCCCGTCAGGACGTGCCCTTCGAGCGGATCGTCGAAGCCCTCAACCCCGAACGGCGCCTGGGCGAGATGACACCGCTGTTCCAGGCGAAATTCGACCTCCAGCACACCGTGTTCGCGGCGACCGCGCCCGGCGACCTCAGCCTAGAGCGCTATCCCTTCGAGGAACGCGCGGCGAAATACGAGCTGCGCTTCAACCTCGAGGACAGCGGCGAGGACATCGCCGGCCGCATCGAATACGCCAGCGACCTGTTCGACGCGCCGACCATCGCCCGGCTGGCGTGCTGGTACGAACGGCTGCTCGGCCAGATCGTCGCCGATCCGGCCCGCCGGCTCTCCACCCTCGCGCTGCTGTCGCCGGACGAGACCCGCGCGGCGATCGCCGCTGCAGCCGGCCCTGCCCTCGCGATGCCGGACGCCGCGACGATCCATGACCTGGTCGCGGCGCAGGCCGCCCGCATCCCGCAGCGCCCGCCGTGACCGATGGCCGGACGACCCTCACCTACGCCGACCTGATGGCGGCCGCCGACCGGATCGCCGCCGCGCTCGCCCCTCGCATCACCGGCCCGGACTGCCGCGTCGGCATCGCCATGCGCCGCCGGCCCGGCCTCGTTTCCGCCCTGCTCGGCATCCTCAAGGCCGGCGCCGCCTATGTGCCGCTCGATCCGGATTATCCGGCGGACCGCCTCGATTTCATCACCCATGACGCCGGCCTCGACGTGGTGATCGCCGACGACGGCCGCCTGCCCTTCGCCTCCACGCGCCCGCTCGACGTGATCGATCCGGAGCATCTGCCGCCGCCCTCGAGCGCGCCGCTCCGGCAGGCCGGCCCCGACGATCTCGCCTATGTCATCTACACCTCCGGCTCGACTGGGCGGCCGAAGGGTGTCGTTATCGCGCACCGCAACGCGCTCGCCCGCCTCGCCTGGGCACGGGACACCTATTCCGCCGCCGACCTCTCCGGCGTGCTGGCCTCCACCTCGATCTGCTTCGATCTCTCGGTGTTCGAGATCTTCGCGCCGCTCGGCCACGGCGGCCGGGTGGTGATCGCCGACACCCTGCTGGCCCTGCCGCGCCTGCCGGTAGCGGCCGGCGTCACGCTGGTCAACACCGTGCCGAGCCTGCTGCGCGAGCTGCTGCGCCATCACGACCTCCCGGCCAGTGTGACGACGGTGAACCTTGCCGGCGAACCGCTGCCGCCGGCGCTGCTGGAGGCCCTGCGCGCCGACCCGCGCGGCCTGCGGATCTTCAACCTCTACGGCCCCTCCGAGGACACGACCTATTCCACCGGCGCCGCGCTCCACGATCTGCCCGCAGAAAGCGGCCCGGTTCCCATCGGCCACCCCTTGCCCGGCACCCGCGCCCTCGTGCGCGACCGCGCCGGCCGCCTGCGCCCGGACGGCCTTGCCGGGGAGCTGCACCTTGGCGGCGCCGGCCTTGCGCGCGGCTATCTCGGCCGCCCCGAGGACACCGAGGCCCGCTTCCGGCCCGATCCCTTCGCGGCCGCGTCCGGCGAACGGCTCTACCGCACCGGCGACCGGGTGCGCCGCCGCGCCGATGGCGGGCTCGATTTCCTCGGCCGCCTCGACCATCAGGTGAAGCTGCGCGGCTTCCGCATCGAGACCGGCGAGATCGAGCACCATCTCGAAGCCCTGCCGGACGTCGCCGAGGCCGTCGTCACCGTCTCAGGCGCGCCCGGCGATCCGGACCGCCGCCTCGTCGCCCATGTGGCGGCCAAAGCCGGCGCCTCGCTGGAGGCCGCCGGGCTCCGCGCCGCCCTTGCCGCCTTGCTGCCGGCCCATCTGGTGCCGGACCGCTGGTGCCTGCTCGCCACCCTGCCGCATCTGCCGAACGGCAAGATCGACCGCGCTGCCCTCCCGGCGGTGGAGGCCGCAGAGGCAAGCGGAGTACGCGTCGCGCCGCGCGACGCCGCCGAGTCGCGTCTGGCCGCGATCTGGTCCGAGGTGCTCGGCGTGGCCGACATCGGCGTCGAGGACGGCTTCTTCGATCTCGGCGGCCATTCGCTGCTGGCGATCCGCATCATCGCCCGGATCGAGGAGAGCTTCGGGGTCGACCTGCCGCTGAAGGCGCTGTTCCGCAGCCCGACCGTCGCCGGCCTTGCCCGCGAGATTGCCGCCGCGTCCCGGCGGGAGGATGACGCCCGCCCGCAGATCGTGCCGGACCCGGCGGGGCGGCATGCGCCCTTCCCGCTCACCGACATCCAGCATGCCTACTGGCTCGGCCGCAGCAGCGTCTTCGAGCTCGGCAGCGTCGGCGCCCACGCCTATCGCGAGTTCGACGTCACCGGCCTTGACCCAGACATGGCCGAGGCCGCGATCCTCCGCCTGATCGCGCGCCACGAGATGCTGAGCGCCGTGGTCACGCCCGAAGGAGAGCAGCGCGTATTGCCGGAGACGCCGGACTGGCGCCTGCCCGTCGCCGACCTGCGCGATGTTGCCGACGCCGACCGCCAGCTTGCGGAGATCCGCGCCCGGCTGTCCCACCACGTCTTCTCGCCGGACCGCTGGCCGCTGTTCCACGTCGAGGCGGCGCGTCTCGACGGCGGCCGGCTGCGGCTGTTCGTCAGTTTCGACGTGCTGATCGGCGACGCCTGGTCGTTCCGCCTGCTCGCCCGCGAGTTCGCTGACCTCGTCGCCGGCCGCGACCTGCCGCCGCTCGCCTTGTCCTTCCGTGACTGCGTGCTGGCCGAGAAGGCCGCCAAGCAAGGCCTCGGCTTTGCCCGCGCGCTGGACCACTGGCAGGCACGGCTGGACGACCTTCCGCCGGCGCCCGACCTGCCGATGGTCCGCACGCCCGCGCAGCTTGCCGAAATCTGCTTCCGGCGCCGCTCCGTCAGCTTGCCGCGGGAGGACTGGCGCGCCTTCCGCAGCCACGCGGCTTCGGCCGGCCTGACGCCGACCGCCGCGGTGCTTGCCGTCTTCGCCGAAGTGCTCGCGCGCTGGAGCCGCCGGCCGGCGTTCACGCTCAATCTCACCCTGTTCAACCGCCCGCCGCTGCACCCCGAGATCGGCGGCGTGGTCGGCGACTTCACCTCCTCCATGCTGCTCGGCGTCGACATGTCCGGCGTGGAGGCCTTCGTGGACCGGGCGAAGCGGCTGCAGGACCGGCTCTGGGACGACCTCGACCACCGCGCGGTCGGCGGCATCCGGGTGCTGCGCGATCTGGCGCGGCGGCAGAACCGGCCGGTCGCCGGCCTGATGCCCGTCGTCTTCACCAGCACCCTCAACCAGACCGCGCCGCAGGCGACCGACCGTCCCTTCGCGTCCGCCTCGTCGACAGCGTGAGCCAGACGCCGCAGGTGACGCTCGACCATCAGGCGAGCGAGATCGACGGCGCCCTCGTCTGCAACTGGGACGCGGTCGAGGACCTGTTCCCGGCGGGCCTGCTCGACGACATGTTCGCCGCCTATGCCGACCTGCTCACCCGGCTCGCCCGCAAGACCTCGGCCTGGGATATGCGCGTGGACCTCGTCGGCGACGGGCCCTGCGCGGCGATGAACCGGGACGCGGTGCTGGCGCTCGACGGCGCGGACGGCCGGCTCCACGACGGTATCTTCCATGTGGCCGACGCCGCGCCGGATCGCCCCGCCGTCTTCGGCGGCGGACTTGAGCTGACTTTCGGCGATCTCGCCGGCCGCGCGCGCGCGCTCGCCGCCCGGCTGCAGGCCCTCGGGGCCCGGCCGAACGACCTCGTGGCGATCTCGCTGGAAAAAGGCCCGGCGCAGGTCGTCGCCGCCCTCGGCGTCATGGCCTCCGGCGCCGCCTACGTGCCGATCGATCCGGACCTGCCGCGCGCGCGCCGCGACGAACTGATGGCCGACACCGGCGCCCGCCTTCTCGTCTGCGCGGACGAAGGAGACAACGAGAATTGGCCGGCCGACGTGATCCGGGTCGCCGTTCCGGCGTGCGCGGGCGAACTGCCGGCGCCCGTCGCAACCCGTGCTACCGATCTTGCTACGTGATCTTCACCTCCGGCTCCACCGGCCGGCCGAAGGGCGTGATGATCGACCATCGCGGCGCCCTCAACACCATCGCCGACATCAACCGCCGCTTCGGCGTCGGCGCGGACGACCGGGTGTTCGCCCTCTCGTCGCTGAGCTTCGATCTCTCGGTCTACGACCTGTTCGGCCCGCTCGCCTCCGGCGGCGCCGTGGTGGTGCCGACCGCAGAGGAGGCCCGCAACACCGCCCGCTGGCGCGATCTTCTCGTCCGCCACCGCGTCACCGTCTGGAACTCGGTGCCGGCGCTCGCCCAGCTTCTCGCCGCCGAGATGGACGGCGGCGGCGCGGCCCCGCCGCTGCGGCTGGTGATGATGAGCGGCGACTGGATCCCGCTCGCCTTGCCGGCCGCCCTGCGCCGGCATCTGGCGGGCGCGCAGATCGTCAGCCTCGGCGGGGCGACCGAGGCCTCGATCTGGTCGATTTTCCATCCGGCCGAGGACGTCGGTCCGGACTGGACCAGCGTGCCCTACGGCCGGCCGCTCGCCAACCAGACCTGGCATGTGCTCGACGACGCGATGCGGCCCTGCCCGCCGTGGGTGACCGGCCGCCTGTTCATCGGCGGCACCGGCGTTGCGCGCGGCTACTGGAACCGCCCGGCGCTGACCGCCGAACGCTTCGTGCCCGACCCCTTCGCCACTCCCGAGGCCGCAGCGGCCGGCGCAAGCCTGCTCTACGACACCGGCGACCTTGGCCGGGTCCGTGACGGCGTGCTCGAATTCCTCGGCCGCGCCGACTTCCAGATGAAGATCAACGGCTTCCGGATCGAGCCCGGCGAGATCGAGGCGGCATTGACCGGGCATCCGGCCATCGCCGAGGCCGTCGTCGTGGCGACAGGAACGCCGCCCGCGCTGGCGGCCTATGTGGTTCCGCGTTTGCCGGCAGGCACCGAGAGCGGCCGCCTCGCGGTGAAGGCGCGGCGCGCGGCCGGCGGTGCGGCGCAGGCCGATGCGGCAGACGACGCCGCGGCGATCGCCCTGCCCGGCGGTACTGTCGACCCCGCACCGATGCTCGCCCGGCAGAGCCACCGCCGATTCAAGGCCGAGCCCGTGTCCCTCGACCGGCTCGGCGCGCTGCTGGCGACCCTGTGCGGCATCGCCGTCGACGGCGCGCCCCTGCCGAAACACCGCTACCCCTCGGCCGGCAGCCTCTATCCGCTGGAGGCGATCGTCCTCGTCGGCCGGGAGACCGTGGCGGGACTCGCCGCTGGCGCCTATCGCCATGATGCCCCCCGCCATCGGCTCTTGCCGCTCGCCACGTCCGCGTCGGGACAATGGATCGAGGCCTTCGGCAGCAGCGCCGATCTTGCCGGCACGGCCCCCTTCACCATCGTCCTCGTCGCCGACACCGCGCCGGTCACCGCGCTCTACGATGACCGGGCGCGGGACTTCTGCCTGCTGGAGGCTGGCTACGCCGGCCAGTTGCTGATGACCGAGGCCCCCGCGCTCGACCTCGGCCTCTGCCCCCTCGGCGGCTTCGATGCCGCGGCGCTTGCCGCCGGCCTCGGGCTCGGCGAGGAACGCCTGCCGGTGCATGCGCTGGCCGGCGGCGCCATCGAGCCCGGCTGGAGCGCGATCTGGCGGAGCGGCACGGCCGGCGGCGACAGCCTGCCGGAGGCGCTTGCGACCTTCCTCGCCGGGCGGCTTCCGGCCCACATGGTCCCGCGCGACATCGTCGTTCTGGAGCGCCTGCCGCTGTCGTCCAACGGCAAGGTTGACCGCAAGGCGCTGCCCGAGCCCGGCCCCGGCCGGCAGCGGGTGGTCGCCCCGGCCAATGCCGTCGAAACCCAGGTGCTCGGCCTCTGGCACGAGTTGCTCGGCGACCACGCCCTCGGCGTCGAGGACAATTTCTTCGCGGCCGGCGGCAATTCGCTGACCGCGATGCGCCTCCTCACCCGCCTGCAGCAGACCTTCGGCATCGAACTCTCCATCGCCGGGATCTTCGGCGCGCTCACCCCCCGCGCGCAGGCGGCGCTGGTGGAGACGGCCAGGGCCGCCGGGCAGCCGACACGAGCCGAGGCAATCCCTGTCGCAGCAGGACCGGCGGCGACCGACGCCCTCGCCGAGGACGAGGTCGACACCCTGCTCGCCCGCCTTCTGGCCGAACGAGAGGAGACCCTGTCGTGACCACGACGGACATTTCGGCCCTGACGGCCGAGGAAAAGCGCGCCCTGCTCGCCCGGCTGCTGGCCGAGACGCCGAAGACCGGCGCCAGCGCCCGGCCGCGGAGCTTTCCCCTGAGCTTTGCGCAGGAGCGGCTGTGGTTCGTCGACCGGCTGGAGCCGGAAAGCCGGGTCTATACGATCCCGATGGCGATGCGGCTCAAGGGCCGTCTCGACGCGGCGCGGCTGGCCCGCGGCCTCGACGCGGTGGTCGCCCGCCACGAGAGCCTGCGCACGCGCTTCGTGACCCGGGACGGCGTGCCGGCGCAGGTGATCGATCCGCCGCGGTCCCTCGGCCTGCGCCGCGAGACCGTCGCCAACGCGCAGGCACTCGCCGCCCGCCTTGCGGCGCTGGTCGACCAGCCCTTCGACCTCGAACAGGGGCCGCTGCTGCGCGCCGCCCTGCTGGCAGCCGGGCCGGAGGACCATGTGCTGGCCGTCGTCGTCCACCACATCGCCGCCGACTATGCCTCCCTGGGCATTCTCCTGCGCGAGATCGTCCGCCTCCAGGCCGACGAGGCCGCGCCGCTGCCGCCGCTGCAGATCCAGTATCCGGACTATGCCGCCTGGCAGCGCGGCCGGACCGCCGATCTCGATGCCGAACTCGATTACTGGCGCCGCGAACTGGCAGACGCGCCCGACCTCCTGCCGCTGCCGACGGATCTTGCCCGGCCGGCCGTGCAGAGCTTCGAGGGCGCCCGCCACGCCTTTGCCCTCGACCGCGATCTTGCCGCCGCCATCGGCCGGCTCGCCCGCGCCGCCGGCGCCACGCCCTTCATGGTTCTGCTCGCCGCCTTCCAGATCCTGCTGCACCGGCTTTCGGGCGCCGATGACATCTGCGTCGGCTCGACCGTCTCCAACCGCGACCGCGCCGAGCTGCGCGACGTGGTCGGCCTGTTCGTCAACAATCTCGTCTTCCGCACCCGCTTTCGCGACGACGACAGCTTCGAGCGCGTGCTCGGCCGGGTCCGCGACACGGCCGTCGCCGCCTTCGCCCATCAGCAGGTGCCGTTCGAGCGGGTGGTCGACGCGCTCGAAGTGCCGCGCACGCTGAGCCACAATGCCCTGTTCCAGGCGATGTTCGTGCTGCATGGCGCCGAGCCCGCCGCAGGGCGCTTGCCCGGCCTCGACATCGCGCCGGTGAGCTTCGGCAACCGCGCCGCCCGCTTCGACATCGCCCTCGACATGTACGAGGGCGAGCATCTGACCGGCGTGTTCGAATACCGCACCGATCTCTTCCACGCCGGCACCATCGACCGCCTCGCCCGCCGCTTCGTGGCGCTGCTCACGCAGCTGACGGCAATGCCGCAGGCGCCGCTCGGCCGCCTCGATCTCAGGCTCGACGACGAGCGCGCCGCAGACGCGCGCCGCAACGACACCGCGCGTGCCCTGCCGGATGAGGACATCGCGACCCTGATCGAGGCGCGTGCCGCCGCCCGCGGCGAGGCGGTCGCCGTCGTCTTCGAGGACGAGGCGACGAGCTATGCCGATCTCGACGCGCGGGCGAACCGTCTGGCCGCCCATCTTGCCCGGCATCTGCCGCAGCGCGGCGGCCAGCCGCGGATCGCCGTCTGCCTGCCGCGCGGCACCGACCTCGTCGTCGCGCTGCTGGCGGTGCTGAAGCTCGGCGCCGCCTATATCCCGCTCGACCCGGCCCATCCCCCGGCGCGGCTCGTCGCCTCGGTCGAGGACGGCAACGCGGCGCTGATGCTGGTGAGGGACGTAGCAGGCACCGTGCCGGCGCTCGCGCTCGATCCGCCCTGCCCGCTGATCGATCTTGCCGCCGAAGCGGAGGACATCGCGGCGCTGGACCCGGTTCGGCCCGCACGCCACGTCGGCCCGGACGATCTTGCCTATGCCATCTTCACCTCCGGCTCCACGGGCCGGCCGAAGGGGGTGCCGGTCACCCGGCGCGCGCTGCTCAACCTGCTCGTCAGCATGGCCGAGGCGCCGGGCATGAGCGAGGACGACGTGCTGGTCGCCGTCACGACGCCTGCCTTCGACATCGCCGCGCTGGAACTGCTGCTGCCGCTGCTCGTCGGCGGCAAGCTGGTGATCGCCGGGCCGCATGTGGTCTATGACGACGCGGAACTCGCCCGCCTGCTCGGCGCGCGCGGCGCGACGATGATGCAGGCGACGCCCTCCACCTGGCGGCTGCTGGCCGACGGCGGCTGGCGCGCGCCAACCGGTTTCCGCATGCTCTGCGGCGGCGAGGCGCTGGACCCGGCGCTTGCCCGGCGGCTGCTCGCGGGCCGCGGCGAACTCTGGAATCTCTACGGCCCGACCGAGACCACCATCTGGTCGGCGGCGATCCGGATCCGGCCCGAAGATGCGGATGGCGCCGCCGTGCCGATCGGGATGCCGATCACCAACACCGAGCTTCACGTCCTCGACCGCCACCTCCAGCCGGTGCCGCCCGGCGTCGTCGGCGAACTCTTCATCGGCGCCTCGGCCTCAGCCCCGGCTATCTCGGCCGGCCGGACCTGACGGCGGCGGCCTTCCTGCCCGATCCCTTCGCGGCAGACCGCTCCGCCCGCCTCTACAGGACCGGCGACGCGGCGCGCCGGCTTGCCGACGGCAGCCTCGTCTATCTCGGCCGCCTCGACTTCCAGGTGAAGCTGCGCGGCTTCCGCATCGAGCTCTCCGACATCGAGGCCGCACTCTCGGACGCGCCCGGCATTGCCCAGGCGGTGGTGGTGCTGCACCGGGAGGACGCGGCGGACGACGGCGACCTCGTCGCCTATTGCCGTCCCGCCGTGGCCGGCGCGCCGCTGGAGGTGGCGGACCTGCGCGGCTTCCTCGCCGGCCGCCTGCCCGCCTACATGATCCCGTCGATCTTCGTGGCCGTCGAGACCTTCGCGCTCAACGCCAACGGCAAGATCGATCGCAAGCGCCTGCCGGCCGTCACGCGGGAGAGTGCGCCGGACGCGGGTTTCACCCCGCCGCGCACCGCCACCGAAGCGCTGGTCGCCGATCTCTGGGCCGAGATCCTCGACATGCCGAGGGTCTCGCGCGACGGGCATTTCTTCGACCTCGGCGGCCATTCCCTGCTCGCCGCGCGGATGACCGGCCGGCTGACGCCGATCTTCGGCGCCGCCCCGCCGCTGCGCTGCCTGTTCGAAAGGCCGCGGCTTGCCGATTTCTGCGCGGAGCTCGACCGGATCGCCGCGCCGGATGCCCGCTCGGTGGCGATCCCGCGGCTTGGCGCAAATGCGGAGCCCCTTCTCTCCTTTGCCCAGCAGCGGCAGTGGGCGCTTGCCCGTCTCGAACCGGAAAATCCCTTCTACAACATGCCCGTGGCCGTGCGCCTGACCGGCACGCCGGACCTTCCTCGTCTCGCAATCGCCTTCGAACATCTCGCCGACCGTCACGAGATGCTGCGCAGCCGCTATCCCGACGCGGGCGGAAAACCGTCCGTGGACGTCCTGCCGCGCCTGTCCGTGTCGCTAGGCGTCCGCGCCGTTCCGGCCGAGGAGCTGGAGGCGGCGCTGCTCGCCGAGGCGCGCCGGCCGTTCGACCTCGCCGCAGGACCGCTGTTCCGGGTGGCGGTGTTTTCGCCCGCCCCCGGCGCGCATGTCCTCCTGCTCGTGCTCCATCACATCATCGCCGACGCCCTGTCGATGACGATCCTCCTGCGCGATCTGGCCCGTATCTGCCGGGATCTCGACGACGGCCGGCCGATCGCCCTGCCGCCGCTGCCGCTGCGCTATGCCGACTTTGCCGCCTGGCAGCGGACGCTGGCCACCGCGCCGCAGATCGCCTGGTGGCGGCAGGAACTTGCCGGCGCGCCGGCACTGCTCGACCTGCCGACCGATTTTCCCCGCCCGGCGCTCCAGGGCTTTGCCGGCGACAGCCTGCGCCTGCGCCTCGACGAGGCGACCACGGAGCGGCTGAAGGCGCTCGCGACCCGGGCCGGGGCGACGCCGTTCATGGCCGTGCTCGCCGTGTTCGCGATCCTGCTCGGGCGCTATGCGGCCAGCGACGACGTGGTGGTCGGCACGCCGGTCGCCCAGCGCCCGCACGCCGATCTCGAAGGCGTCGTCGGCATGTTCGTCAATACCCTCGCCTTCCGCCTGCGCCGCCGGCCGGACGACAGTTTCGCGCAGCTTCTCGCCCGCACCCGCGCCACCGTGCTCGACGGCTTCGCCAATCAGGAGGCACCCTTCGAGGCCGTGGTCGATGCCCTCGACCTGCCGCGAAGCTGGAGCCACACGCCGCTGTTCCAGGCAATGTTCGTCTGGCAGGCCGACGAGCGGCGCCCGGTCGCGCGGCCCGCCGGCTTCGGCTTCGAGCCGCTGCCCCTGCCCGATCACACGGCGAAGACCGACATCGCCCTCCATGTCCGCGATGCCCGCGAGGGTCTCGTCTGCCGGATCGAATACCGCACCGACCTGTTCACCCGCGACACCATCGCGGCGATGGCCGACGCCTTTGCCACCCTCTTGAAGGCGGTGGTTGCCGAACCGGAGCGGCCGCTCCGCGAACTGTCGATGGTCTCGGCGGCCGAGCGCCGGCAGCTGCGCGCCTTCGATGCCGCTGGAATCGCCGCATCCCGCTCCGACGCGACGCTGCACGGCCGCGTCCTCGCCGCGCTCGCCGCAGCACCGGACGCCATTGCCGTCAGCCACCGGACGATGCGCCTCACCGCCGGCGGCCTTCTCGATCGCTCCGCCCGCCTTGCGCGGCATCTTGGGGCAATGGGCATCGGGCGCGGCGACCGGGTCGGCATCGCCCTGCCGCGTGGGACCGATCTGGTCGTCGCGCTGCTGGCCGTGCTCCGGCGCGGCGCCGCCTATGTGCCGCTCGATCCGCGCTATCCGGCCGACCGCATCGCCTTCGTCGCCGAGGACGCGGACCTGTCGCTGCTGCTGGCGGATGGCGCGGCATCATCGGGCGGAACCGTGCCGTCGCTCGACGTCCCGGACGTCCTTGCCGCCGACGAGACGCCGGACATGGCCGCAGGGCCCGCCGACGACGCCGGCGTCGGGCCTGACGATCTCGCCTATCTCATCTACACCTCCGGCTCCACCGGACGGCCGAAGGGCGTCGCCATCGAGCATCGCAATGCAGTTGCCTTCCTCGACTGGTGCCGCACGGCCTTCCGCCCCGTGGAGATGGCCGGCGTGCTCGCCTCCACCTCGATCTGCTTCGACCTCTCCGTGTTCGAGATCTTCGCGACGCTCGCCGCCGGCGGCGAGATCCTGATGGTCGACGACCTGTTCAACCTTGCGGACGCGCCGTTCGCGGACCGCGTCACCCTCGTCAACACCGTGCCGACGCCGATGGCCGAACTGCTGCGGCTCGGCGCTCTTCCCGAGAGGGCGAAGACGGTGTGTCTCGCCGGCGAACCGCTGCCGCCTGCGCTCGCCGCGCGCCTGCACGCAAGCGGCAGCGTGACGCGGCTGGTGAATCTCTACGGGCCGTCCGAGGACACCACCTATTCGACGATCTGCGAGGTGCCGCCGGATGCCGCGACGATCGGCATCGGCGTGCCGATCGCCGGCACCCGCGCCCACGTGCTGGACGAGGCGATGCTGGAAGTGCCGGTCGGCATGCCGGGCGAGCTGTTTCTCGGCGGTGACGGCGTCGCCCGCGGCTACTGGCGCCGGCCGGACCTCACCGCCGAGCGCTTCCTGCCCGACCCGTATGCACCCGCCGGCACGCGGTCCCTGCTCTACCGCACCGGCGACCGCGTCCGGCGGCGCGCCGACGGCAGTCTCGACTATCTCGGCCGCATCGACCGGCAGATGAAGATCCGCGGCTTCCGCATCGAGCCCGGCGAGGTCGAGGCGGCGCTGTGCCGGCGGCCCGGCGTCTCCGGCGCCGTGGTCGATCTCTGGCGCGATCCGGCCGGCCATGCCCGCCTTGCCGCCTGGATCGAGGGCGATCCGGCCCCGGATGTCGGCCACCTGCTCCAAGACCTGCGCACGGAACTGCCCGACCATCTCGTGCCGACGCTGGCCGTCACGCTGCCGGCCCTGCCGCGCCTGCCGAACGGCAAGCTCGACCGCAAGGCCCTGCCCGACCCGACATCCGGCGGCGAACGCGTCACACCGGTCGCTGCGCCGATTTCGCCCACGGGGCAGGAGCTTGCCGGGATCTGGCGCCGGCTGCTCGGTCGCGACGACATCGGTCCGGATGACGATTTCTTCTCCCTCGGCGGCGATTCGATCCTCGCGATCCAGGTCGTTGCCGAGGCCCGCCGCGCCGGCATGATCGTGCAGCCCCGCGACCTGTTCCAGCACCCGGCGCTCGGCGCGCTTGCCGCCGCCATCGAAGGCCGCGCGCCCATCGTCGCCCCGGACGCGTCAGGCGCGGGCGACATGATGCTGTCGCCGATCCAGCGCTGGTTCCTCGATCGCGACATGCCGGCGCCGGCGCACTGGAACCAGGCGGTGATGCTGACGCCGCGCGAACGGATCGACCCCGCCGCCCTGCGCGCCGCCCTGACCGCGCTCGCGGCCCGTCACCCGGCGCTGCGCGCGCGCTTCCGGCGCGGCGACGAAGGCTGGGTCCAGCATATCGCGCCGCCGGAGGAAACGCCGGGATTCCGCCATCTGCAGGTCAGGAACGCCGCGGACCAGGCGATGACCGAGGCCGCACGCGCCTTGCAGTCGAGCTTCGATCTCGGCGACGGGCCGGTGTTCGGCGCGCTGCTCGCCGATCTCGACGACGGCGGCCAGCGATTGATGCTTGCCGCCCACCACCTCGTCGTCGACGGCATTTCCTGGCGGATCCTGCTTTCCGACCTGCAACAGCTCTGCGCGGCGCCGGCCGACCTGCCCCCGCCGGCAGGTTCCACCAGTCTCGGCGCCTTCACCCGGCGCCTTGCCGCCTGCAATCTCTTTGACGCGGAGCTTCCGTACTGGGAGGAGATCGCCCGCGCCGAGCCACCGCCGCTCCCGCGCGACGGCGACGGCCCGAACACGGTCGCGCTGTCCGCCACGCTGACCCGCAGCTTCGACGCGGATCTGACCCGGCGCCTCACGCGCGAGGTGCCGCAGCGCTTTCCGGCCGAGGTGCAGCATCTGCTGGTCGCCGCCCTCGTCCTCGCCCTGCGCGACGGCTGCGGGGCGAGCGGCTGCCGCGCCGAATTCGAAAGCCATGGCCGGCCGGATCTCTTCCCCGGTGTCGATCTGTCGGAGAGCGTCGGCTGGTTCACGGCCCTCTATCCGCTGCTCCTGAAGGCGGACAGGGACGCATCCGACGGCGCCGTTCTCCTCGCGGTCAAGGACGCCATGCGCCGGGTTCCACATCACGGCGTCGGCTACGGCGTGCTGCGGCATCTGCGCGGCCTCCTGCCCGCGCCCGAGGACCGGCCCGTCGACCTGCGCTTCAACTATCTCGGCCAGACCGACGCCCTCTTCGGGGAAGGCGCGCTTTTTGCCCCGGCCGGCGAGTCCGCCGGGCCGATGCAGGCCGGGATCAACCCCCGCGATTCGGTGTTCGAGGTCGATGCCCTCGTGGCCGGCGGTCGGCTGCACCTGCGCTGGACCTACGGCACGGCGCTGCATCGCCCCGAGACCGTCGCCGCACTCGTCGACCATTTCGCCGCCCGGCTCGCGGGCCTCGTCGATCACTGCCTGACAACGGACGAGCCCGGACTGACCCCCGCCGATTTCCCCGAGATGGACTTCGGGCAGGACGACCTCGACGCCCTGCTCCGGAGCCTGTGAAGGATGACCGTGACCGTTTCCGCACCGCCCCTGTCCCCCGCCGCGCCGGCCGACCGCCGCGCCGCGATCGACAACATCTACCCCCTGTCGCCGATGCAGGAGGGCCTGCTGTTCCACACCCTGGCCGCACCCGAGGCGGGGCTCTACCAGCCCCAGTTCGTGCTGCGGCTCGAAGGCCCGCTCGATCCCACGGCGCTGGAGCGGGCCTGGCGCGCCGCGCTCGCCCGCCACGGGGTGCTGCGCAGCTCGCTCCACTGGGAGGAGCGCGACCGGCCGTTCCAGGTGGTCCATCGCGACGTGGCCCTGACGCTCGTCCGACTCGACTGGCGCGACGCGGGCGAGACCGAACAGGCCGCGCGGCACGCCGCGCTGCTCGCGGGCAACCGTGCCGCGCCCTTCGACCTGCGCCGGCCGCCGCTGCTGCGCCTGCATCTCGCGGATCTCGGCGACGGGCGCCACGACCTCGTCGTCTGCCACCATCATGCGATCCTCGACGGCTGGTCGGTCGGCCTGCTGCTTGCCGACGTCTTCGCGCTCTATCGCCACGATCTCGGCCTTGGCGCCAGCCCGCCCCCGCCGCCGCGCCCCTATGCCGACTATGTCGGCTGGCTCAAGCGTCAGGACCGCGCGGCAGCGACCGCCTTCTGGACCCGCCGCCTGAACGGCCTTTCCATCCCGGTCCGCCTGCTGCCGGAGGCCCGCGACGAGGCCGGCTTCGACAGCCGGACCTGGAGCGCGCCGCCGTCGCTCGCCGCCGCCCTCGAGCGGCTGCGCCAGACCTTCGGCCTCACGCTCGCGACGGTGCTGGAAGGCACATTGGCACTTCTGATTGCCGAACGGACCGGGGCGGACGACGTCGTCTTCGGCGCGACCAGCGCCGGCCGTCCCGCCGACCTCGACGGGGCGACCGCGATGGTCGGCCTGTTCATCGGCACGCTGCCGGTGCGGATCGGCCTCGACCGGGCCCAGTTCATCCGCCACTGGCTGGCGGCAATCCAGGCTCGGCGGGCGGAGGCGGACGCCCATGCCCATCTGCCGCTGCGCGAGATCGAGGCGGGCCACGGCCGGCTGTTCGACTGCCTGCTGATCGTCGAGAGCTTCCCGGTGCCCGCGGGCCTTGCCGAGGGCCTGCCGCTGCGGATCGCGGGCGTGTCGGTCGACGAGCGGACCCACTATCCGCTGACCGTGACGGCGAGCGGACAGGGCGCGGACCTGCGCGTCACCTTCCGGCACATGCGCGCGGGCGTTCCACCGGAGACGATCGACGCCCTCGTTGCCGGCTTTGCACGGCTGCTGGCGGCGATGGCCGCCGCCCCGGAGGCGATGCTCGGCACCCTCGTCGCCGCGCCTCGGGCAACACCGGCAATCCCGCCTGCCTCTCCACCCCCCTCCGCACTTGCGGCCCCCGTGCCGCGCCGGGCGGCCACCACGCCGACCGAGCGGCTCGTGGCCGCCGCCATCGCCGAGGTGCTGAAGCGGCCCGAGCCCTTTGCCACCGATCATTTCTTCGATCTCGGCGGCCACTCGCTGCTCGCCGCCCGGGTGGTGAGCCGCCTGCGCCGCGACCTTGTCATCGACCTGCCGGTGAAGACCCTGTTCGACCGGCCGGTTCTGGCCGACCTCGCCGCCCATATCGACAGCCTGCGCGAGGCCGCGCGCCGCCTCCCCGAGGGACACCGGGAGATCGAGATATGACACCGGCAACGCCTGTTCCTGCCCGATCGCCGGCCCCGGCCGCTGGCCGGACGCCGCTGCTGATCTGCCTGCCGCCGGCCGGCGCCGGACCCAGCCTGTTCTTTCCCTGGACGCGCCGGCACCCGGGCCGGGTCGAGATCCTGCCCGTCTCCCTGCCCGGCCGCGAAGCGCGGATCGGCGAGCCGCTGGCCGAAAGTCTTGAGGCTCTCGCCGACGGGCTCGCGGCGGATCTGGCCCTCCGGCTCGCGGTCCATCCCGCCCAGCCCTACGCCCTGTTCGGCTATTCGATGGGCGCGGTGCTCGGCTACGAGATCGGCCGCCGCCTTGCCCGGATGGGTCTGCCGAAGCCGGAGATGCTCTTCCTCCTCGGCTGCAATCCGCCGGACAGCCTCGCCGCCGGGCACGATCCGCTGCATCTGATGGACAGCGCTGCCTTCTGGGAAACGCTGGTGGACCTCGGCGGCACGCCGCGCGAACTGTTGGCCGATCCGGAGGCGCTGCAGCTGTTCGAGCCCTCGGTGCGCAACGATTTCCGTCTCTGCGAGACCTACCGGCCCGATATGGACGCGCCGCCGCTCGGCTGGCCGGCGCATGCCTTCTTCGCCGATGGCGACCGGTTCGCCGATGCCGCTCTCGCCCCCGGCTGGACCCGGTTTCTCGGCGGTCCCCTCACGCAGCACACCCTGTCCGGCAACCACATGCTCGGCCGGGCGGAATTTGCCGCGCTGCTGGACAGGCTGCTGGCGCTGTGGCCTGATCGGGGCATCGCGCGCAACGAGAGGACCGGCACGGGCGGATGACATCGGACGCGGACAAGACGACGGGCGAAGATGGAGCAGGTCTTTCGCTGGACGCAGCGCTGGCGGCGCTCGCGAAGGCGTTTCCCGACGTGCGGATCGATCGCGGACCGCTGGACGACGGTTTTTCGCCGGCGGCCGACCTCTTTTCGGACGACGGCTGGCTGGATGACCTCCTCGCCTACCACGGCTCCTTTGCGCGCAACGTCGATGCCAGAAGCCGCGCCGCCTTCCTGATGTCGGACCACGCCTATCTGGTCTCGACTGGCGCCGTGCCGCTGCTGGTCGCGCCGGGATCGTGCCCGATCTCTCGCTCGGCGCCGTGGGGCTGCGGTTCCATCGCCACGAGGTGGAGCGCGACGGACGCGTCTTCGCCGAGCGCCGCGCGGACCTGCGGTTCCTCGAACCGCGATCGGGGCAGGGCCTTGCCGAACCTTTCGACGGGGCAGACACGGGCAGCCGCCGCGCGCACCGGCTCACCCGCTTCCGCCAGACCCTCGAGGACCACATGGCCCCGGTCATCGCCCGGCTGCACGCCCGGACGGGGCTTGCCCGCAGCGCGCTGTGGCGTCTCGTGGGCGATGCCTTTGCCGCGCGCTTCCTCGAAGCAGGCCGGCATTTCGGCCGGCTCGACGCGGCGAAGGCCGACGCCCTTGCCGTGCTGAAACATCCGGGTTCGCCGCTCGCCAACGGCCAGCTTCATTTCTTCGACATCACCATCCACGACGACGCCGAGCCGGACCGCGTGCTCGCCGCCTCCACCTTCCGCTCGCGCGGCGGCTGCTGCCGCTTCTACCTGACCGAGGGCGGCGCGCTCTGCACCACCTGCGTGCTGCAGGATCCCGCGACCCGCGACGCCACGATCCGCGCGGCGATGCGCCGCCGGCTCGGCCTGCCGCAGGGGGCTTCGGCCGCCTGACACGCGCGCGGTCGCCGCCACGAACGGCAATCGCGCGTTGTGCGTCCCTCGCCTTGTTATCGGTCAGCGCCTCCGCTAATGAAACATGAATTGCAGAGTCATGTTTAAGCGACAACGAGGTCGGCATGCGTCTTCTCATTCTCGCGCTTCTGGCGCTCGTCGCGGCCTCGCCGGCGGCGGCCGCCTGCGATGGCCGGCTGCTGGAGAGCCCGAATGTGGCCAACACGCCGCTGTGCATTCCCGCCGACCCGCAACGGATCGTCGTGCTCGACACCTATTTCAACCTCGGCATGGGCCTGGAACTCGGCGCCGCCATCGTCGGCGCCCCGCTGTTCGGCATGTCCGATTCGGGCCTCGAGAAGCTTGCCGCCGAACGGTCGGTCGCCGACATCGGCCATTCCGGCCAGCCAAGTCTCGAACGGATCATCTCGCTGAAGCCGGATCTCATTCTCGGCGACGCCTTCATGCACGGCCGGGCCTACGAGACCGCGGCGAAGATCGCCCCGACCGCCCTCGTCAACGTGCAGGACTGGCGCGCCTACTACGCGACGATCGCCGATCTCACCGGGCGCAAGGGCGTGGCCGACGCGGCCTTTGCCGCCTACGAGGCGCGCGTTGCCGCGATCCGGGCAAGGATGCCGGACGTGAAGGTCTCGGTCGTGCGCATCATCCCCGGCGGCTTCCAGGTCTACCTCGACGGTCCCGGCTCCTACGGCCCCTTCTCGGTGCTGCGCGAGGCCGGCGTGAAACGCACCGCCTACGAGACCTCGACCGAGGCAACCGTGCTGAAGCGGCCCGACTGGGAGGGACTGTCCGCCCTCGACGGCGACATCCTGCTCTACATCGTCGGCGGCGGCCACGACACCGACCCGAGCGGCCGGCTGGAGCGCGAGACGCTCGCCAATCCGCTGTGGCAGATGCTGCCGGCGGTGCAGGCCGGCCGGGCCCATGAGCTCGATCCGGTGACCTGGATGGAATTCAGCGGTCTCGGCTCGGCCAACCGCGTCCTCGACGACGTCGAGCGCCTCATCCTCGCCGCGCCCGACGCCGCGCCCACTCCTGCCGCGCCATGAGCGGACGTCGGACCGCAGCGGCCGTGGGCCGGACGCCCCGCGCGGGACGCCGCGACGCGGGCCTGCTCGCCGGCCTTGCCCTGCTGCTGGCCGTCGTGCTGACGACCGCCGTCTGGGCGATGGCGATCGGCACGACGCCGATCCCGGCCGGCGTGGTGGTGGACGCGATCCTCGCCTTCGACGGCTCGCGCGATCACGTGGTCGTCCTCTGGGTGCGCCTGCCGCGGGTGCTGGCCGGCCTGATCGTCGGCGCGGCGCTGGCCGTGGCCGGTGCGATCATGCAGGCGGCGACCGACAATCCCCTCGCCTCGCCGGGCCTGCTCGGCATCAATGCCGGCGCCGCCTTTGCCGTGGTGATGTCGATCCTCCTCCTCGGCGCCGATTCCAGCTCGGTCCACGCCTGGTTCGCCTTTGCCGGCGCGGCGGCCGCCTCGGTCGCGGTCTATGCCGCCGCCTCGATCGGCCCGGGCGGCGCGACGCCGCTGAAGCTGGCGCTGGCCGGCGCCGTGCTCGGCGCCTTCCTGACGGCGCTGACCACCTCCGTGCTGATCTTCGACCAGGGCGCGCTCGACCAGATCCGCCTCTGGTCGGCCGGCACGCTCGACGGCCGCCCCCTGACGAGTTCGGCCGCCATCGCGCCCTATGCGTTGGCGGGGCTTGCCGCCGCCGTCCTCTTCCGACGCCAGATCATGACCCTCAGCCTCGGCGGCGACGTCGCCCGCTCGGTCGGCCAGAATCCGGTGCTGTGGCGGGCGATCGCCGCGTCGTCGTCGTGCTGCTGGCCGGCAGCGCCGTGGCGCTCGCCGGACCGATCGGCTTCGTCGGCCTCGTCGTGCCCCACGCCTGTCGCATGCTGGTCGGCGTCGACTACCGCTGGGTCATTCCCTTCAGCGCCGGCGGCGGCGCGCTGCTGGTGGTCGGCGCCGACGCGCTCGCCCGACACTTCCTCCCCGACGTCAACCTGCCGGTCGGCGTCACCATGGCGCTCGTCGGCGCGCCCTTCTTCATCTGGCTCGCGCGCCGCCGGATCGGAGGCGCCAGGTGATCCGCCTCCTTCTCGTCCTCGCCGCCTCGATCGCCCTGCTTGCCGTCGTCGGCCTCGTTCACGGTGACTATCCGGTGCCGCTCGGCGAGGTGCTCGGGGCGCTCGCCGGCGATCCGGCGGTGCCGGCCCAGGTGTCGCTGATCGTCACCGAACTCCGGCTGCCGCGCCTCGTGCTCGCGGTCCTCGTCGGCCTTGCCCTCGGCGTGGCCGGCACGCTGTCGCAGGCGGTGATGCGCAATCCGCTCGCCGAGCCGGGCCTGCTCGGCATCAACGCCGGCGCGGGCCTTGCCGCCATGGTCGTCCTGGTCGGCGTGAAGGGCGTCTCCGACACGTGGCTGCCGGCGGCGAGCTTTGTCGGCGCAGCAGTGATGGCGCTTGCCATCATGCTGCTCTCCTGGCGCGGCGGCACCTCGTCGATCCGCATCATCCTCATCGGCATCGGCCTCTCCTCGCTCGGCGGCGCAGCCACCTCCTTCCTCACCGCCTTCGGCGATGTGCGCGACGTGCAGCGCGCCATGGTCTGGCTCGCCGGCAGCGTCTACGACGGCACATGGTCGAAGGTGGAGGCGCTGCTGCTCTGGTCCGTGCCCTGCTACGTGTTCGTGTGGATGTCCGCGCGCGAACTCGACACCATCGGCTTTGGCGACGACACCGCCCGCAGCCTCGGCCAGCGCTCAACCTCGTGCGCTGCCTGATGATCCTGATGTGCACGCTGCTGTCGGCCGCCGCCGTCGCGGCCGCCGGCCTGATCGGCTTCGTCGGCCTCGTCGCCCCGCATCTTGCCCGCCGCATGGTCGGCCGTCGCCACGGCCGGCTACTGCCCGTCGCCGCGCTGACCGGCGGGCTGCTGGTGCTCACCGCCGATCTCGTCGGCCGCACGGTCATCGCCCCGGCGGAACTCCCCGCCGGCCTGATGACCGCGCTGATCGGCGCCCCCTTCTTCGCCTTCCTGCTGTGGGAACGCCGCCATGCCCCTGCCTGACGTTGCCACCCGCGCGCCGGCCACGCGCCTTGTTGCTGCGGATACAACCCTTGCCGCAGACGGCGTCTCGATCGGCTACGGCCGCAGCACCATCGTCGGCGATCTTGCGCTCGCCGTGCCGCGCGGCCGCTTCACCGTGCTGGTCGGCCCGAACGGCAGCGGCAAGTCGACGATCCTGCGCACGCTGGCCGGCCTGATGTCGCCGCGCGCCGGCACGGTGCTGCTCGACGGCAACGCGATTGCCAGCCTGCCCTCGCGCGAGCTCGCCCGCCGCATCGGCGTGTTGTCCCAGGGGCCGCGCCCGCCGGAAGGGCTGACGGTGGAGGATCTGGTGCAGCAGGGCCGCTATCCGCACCGCAGCCTGTTCGGCCGCTGGTCGGAGGCCGACGAGACCGCCTGCGCCGAGGCCCTGCGCCTCACCGGCACCGACAGCCTGCGCGACCGGCCGCTCGACAGCCTCTCCGGCGGCCAGCGCCAGCGCGCCTGGATCGCCATGACGCTGGCCCAGCAGACCGACGTGCTGCTCCTCGACGAGCCCACCACCTTCCTCGACCTCGCCCACCAGCTGGAAGTGCTCGACCTCGTCGCCGACCTCGTCGCCGAGCGCGGCAAGACCGCCGTCGCCGTGCTGCACGACCTCAACCAGGCCGCCCGCTACGCCGACCATATGGTGCTGCTGAAGGCCGGCCGCGTGGTTGCCGAGGGTCCGCCCGCGGAAGTGATCACGGCGGCGGCGGTCGCCGACGTGTTCGGCGTTGCGTCCAGCATCGTCGCCGACCCGGAGACCGGCACGCCGATGTGCGTGCCGGTGGCAAGGCGCGGGCGGCGGGGTGAGCGCGGGGTGTAGGGGGGGCGCAGAATGGGGTGGGGATCGCGACAGCACGACAGGGATCTTGTTCAGCGCTGATCGATCGTTCTTCCCACTGCCTTTCCTTCGTCATTCCCGCGAAAGCGGGAACCCAGCGCTCGGCAAAGGAAGAGTTCGGCAAACAAAAACAAAAGCGATCGCTGCAATGCCCGTTGCCACACCAACGTTACGCAAGCGGAG
>NZ_MCRJ01000005.1 GCF_001720135.1 Methylobrevis pamukkalensis | reverse complement strand
TTGTTAGAGAGTTGATAATTGGCGATTCCTGTCTTACCGATCGACGATGCCCTGCCGGAGCTTCTCGCCGCCCTTGGCGCGGGACGCGCGCCGTGCTGGTCGCCCCACCCGGCGCCGGCAAGACGACGCGGGTGCCGCTGGCGCTGCTGGACGCGCCCTGGCGCGGCGACGGCCGGATCCTGCTGGTCGAGCCGCGCCGGCTGGCCGCGCGGGCCTCCGCCCGGCGCATGGCCGAGACCCTTGGCGATGCCGTCGGCGGCACGGTCGGCTACCGGGTGCGCATGGACAGCCAGGTGTCGGCCCGCACCCGGATCGAGGTGATCACCGAGGGCGTGTTCACCCGGATGATCCTCGACGATCCGGAACTGTCCGGGGTCGCGGCCGTGCTGTTCGACGAGTTCCACGAGCGCAGCCTCGACGGCGACTTCGGCCTCGCGCTGGCGCTCGATGCGGCCGGCGCGCTGCGCGAGACCTGCGGCTCCTCGTCATGTCGGCGACGATCGACGGCGCCCGGGTCGCGGCCCTGCTCGGCGAGGCGCCCGTGATCGCCTCCGAGGGCCGCGCCTTTCCCGTCGAGACCCGCCACGTGCCGCGCGATCCGGCGCTGAAGATGGAGGCGCAGGCGGCGCAGGCCGTGCTGGCCGCCCTGCGCGAGGAAACCGGCTCGATCCTCGTGTTCCTGCCCGGCCAGGCCGAGATCCGCCGCGCGGCGCAGTTGCTCGCCGGCCGTCTGCCCGACAGTGTCGACCTTGCCCCGCTCTACGGCGCCCTGCCGCCCGCCGAACAGGACCGCGCCGTGCGCCCCGCGCCACCGGGCCGGCGCAAGGTGGTGCTCGCCACCTCGATCGCCGAAACCTCGCTGACCATCGAGGGCGTGCGGGTGGTGATCGACGCCGGCTATGCGCGCGGGCCGCGCTACGAGCCATCGACGGGCCTCACCCGGCTGGAGACTCAGCGGGTCAGCCGGGCGGCGGCGGACCAGCGGCGCGGCCGCGCCGGGCGCACCGCCCCCGGCGTCTGCATCCGCCTGTGGGCCGAGGCCCAGAGCGGGGCGCTGCAGTCCTACGACCGGCCGGAGATCCTCGAGGCCGATCTTGCCGGTCTCGCGCTCGACCTTGCCGCCTGGGGGACGGCCGATCCCGGCACGCTCGCCTTCCTCGATCCGCCGCCCGAAGGGGCCTTCGCCGAGGCCCGGCTGCTGCTGCGCCGGCTCGAGGCGATCGACGACGCCGGCCGGATCACCTTGGAGGGGCGCGCGCTCGCCCGCCTGCCGCTGCATCCGCGCCTTGCCCACATGATCCATGCCGCCAGTGCCGAGGGCGCGGCGACGCTCGCCGCCGAGATCGCCGTGCTGGTCTCCGAGCCCGGCCTCGGCGGCGACGGCGCCGATCTCGCCGACCGCCTGCGCCGCTTTCGCCAGGACCGCGGGCCGCGGGCCGACGAGGCGCGCGCGCTGGTGCGCCGCTTGCCAACCTTGCCGGCGGCAAGGTTGGCGGGGCCGGCGATTGCGACGATCCCGTTCATGCCGGGCGGCATCTCGCCCGCGCCTATCCCGACCGGGTGGCGCAGGCCCGCGGCGCGCGCGGCGCCTTCCGACTCGCCAACGGCCGCGGCGGCCTCCTCGACGAGACCCATCCGCTCGCCGGCGCCGGCTTTCTCGTCGTCGCCGATCTCACCGGCAGGGCCGAGAATGCCCGCATCCGTCTTGCCGCCGCGATCGACGGCGACGAGGTGGAGGAGATCTTCGCGAGCGCGATCGAGACCGCCGACACGCTCGCCTTCGATGCGCCGTCACGGTCGGTGCGGGCGCGGCGGGTGCGCCGGCTCGGCGCGCTGGTGCTGTCCGAATCAGTGGCCAGCACTCCGGACCCTGCCGCCGTCGCCAGCCTTCTTGCCGAGCATGCCGCGCGGATCGGCATCGACCGCCTGCCATGGACGAAGGACCAGCGCGCCCTGCGCGCCCGGGCGACCTTCCTCTACGGCACCCTCGGCGCCCCGTGGCCGGATCTGTCGGAGGCCGCGCTCGGCCAGACCGCTGCCGACTGGCTCGCGCCGCAGATCTCCGGTACCTCGCGGCTCGACGCCATCGATGCCGACGCGCTCGGCCGGGCGCTCGATCTTCTGCTGCCCTGGTCGCTGCGCGCCGAGATGGAGCGGCTGCTGCCCTCGCATTTCGACGCCCCGTCCGGATCGCGGCTGCCGATCGATTATGGCGCGGAAAACGGCCCGGCGCTGGAGGTGCGGGTGCAGGAACTGTTCGGCCTCGACCGTCATCCCGCCGTGGCCGGCGGCCGGGTGCCGTTGCTGCTGGTGCTGCTGTCGCCGGCACACCGGCCGATCCAGACCACGCGCGACCTGCCCGGCTTCTGGCGCGGCTCATGGAAGGATGTGGCAAAGGATCTCAAGGGCCGCTATCCGCGCCATGCCTGGCCGGAGGATCCGCTGGCTGCGACGGCCACGGCGCGGGCCAAGCCCCGCGGCACCTGACGCGACGTCCGACGCGGCCGGCGGAAACATCAGTCGGCGCGAGCCTCGCCCACGTCCTCAACCCCTACGTACTACTCGCTATTTGGTGAACATTCCCGGTCAGTTAACCGAAACTTTGCCATTTTTGCAGGATCCTCCCGGCAACGCACCTTCTTGTGCCGTGCGCCGTACCGGGAGCTGGACATGCGCCTTTCGAACGTTCCGATCACCTTCAAGATTCTGATGTGCGTCGTCCTGATGGCGTTTGTCTCCCTGTTCGCCGCCTTCTACGGCGCCCAGCAGATCACCGCCGTCGACATGGCCGACACTGCGGTGATCGAAGGCGAAAGCGCGGCGGCACGTGATCTTGCCCGTGCCAACCAGCGCGTGTTCCGCCTCGGCGACATCGCCTACCGCGCCTTCTCGCGCACCGATGTCGCGCAGACCCGCGAGGTGCTGTCGCGCATCGACACGGTCACCGCCGAATTCCGCGACCGGCTGGATGCGGTCCGCAAGGCGCTGCCGCGCACCGCCACCGAGCTCGACCGCTTCTCCCGCGACTTCGACAAGGTGTCCGACCTTGCCCGCGAGATCAACGAGATCGCCAATGCCGGCGACCGCGACCGCGCCCGCGCCGAACTGGAAACGCGCTTCGATCCGGCCCTCGGCGCCCTGCGCGACGAGATGACGGCCTACATGGAAAAGCTGATCGAAGACGGCCATGCCGCCTCCGCCGCCGCAACCGAACTCGCCCACGAGGCGATCACCACCAACTATGTCGTCGTCCTCGGGGCGACGGTGATCATCCTCGCCATCTCCACCCTCCTCGCCGTGACGGCGATCTCGCGTCCGCTGCGTGGCATCGCCGACACGATGCAGAGGCTTGCCGGCGGCGAACTCACCGTCGACATCGTCGGCCGCGACCGCAAGGACGAGGTCGGCCTGATGGCCCGCTCGGTCGAGGTGTTCAAGCAGAATGCCATTGCCGTGAAGGCGCTGGAAGACGAGCAGGAGCGCGCCAAGGTTGCCGCCGAGGCCGACAAGCGCAAGGCCATGAACCAGCTTGCCGACAGCTTCGAACGCGAGGTGATGGACGTGGTCCGGTCCGTCGCCGCCGCCGCCGAGCAGCTGCAGCAGAACGCCAACTCGATGGGCACGGCCGCCGAGGAGACCAACCGGCAGTCGAACACGGTTGCCGCCGCCTCCGAGCAGGCCTCGGTCAACGTGCGCACCGTCGCCGCCGCCGCCGAGGAGCTGTCGAGCTCGATCGCCGAGATCGGCCAGCAGGTCGCCACCGCCGCCAACGTCGCCTCGAAGGCGCCGGCCAGGCCGAGGCATCCAGCGGCGCGGTCAACGGCCTCGTCGCCAACGCCCAGCGCATCGGCGAAGTGGTGAGCCTGATCAGCGAGATCGCCGCGCAGACCAACCTGCTCGCGCTCAACGCCACCATCGAGGCGGCGCGCGCCGGTGAACTCGGCAAGGGCTTTGCAGTCGTCGCCAGCGAGGTCAAGCATCTCGCCGCCCAGACCGCCAAGGCCACCGAGGAAATCGCCGCGCAGGTCGCCGCCGTGCAGAACGGCACCAGCGACGTCGCCTCGGCGATCTCGATGATCAGCACCACCATCGGCGACATCAACGAGATCTCCTCGTCGATCGCCAGCGCCGTGGAGGAGCAGAACGCCGCCACCGGCGAGATCGCCCGCAACGTCGAGGAAGCCTCGCGCGGCACCGCCGAGGTCTCCAGCAACATCGTCGGCGTCAGCCGCGCCGCCGAGGACACCGGCCGCGTCGCCTCCGACATGGTCTCGGCCGCCGGCGAGCTCAACCGCCAGTCCCAGACCCTGCGCACGCGGGTGCAGGACTTCATCGGCAAGGTTCGCGCCGCCTGAGGGCACGACCGGACGCGGCAGACGGTCCAACGCGAAAGGCCGGGCAGCAATGCCCGGCCTTCTGTCATCTGCGGCCGGGCCCGTTTGCGGAACTGCCCGCCACCAACGAAGGAGGCCCGGCCTCCCTTGCGGGACACCGGGCCATCAAACTGTTGTTGTCGCGAGGCAAGCGGAAAAGGAACATGCAGCGGGCCGCAGGGCCCTGAATGAGGTGTCACATAGCCGCCGCCGACGACGGCCGTGTGACACGGCAGAAACAAACGCGGACGACGGCGGGCCCTGAGAGGCAACCCCCTCGCTTGCCGCCGCCCTGCCGCACCCGATGACAGCTCACACCGTCATCCAGCGCCGCACCTCCTGCTCGTCCATGTCGGCCTTGGCGCCGGACAGAACCACCTCGCCGCGGTCCATCACCGCGAAATGGTCGGCAAGATCGCGGGCAAACTCGAAATACTGCTCGACCAGAACGATCGCCATGGTGCCCTGGGCGCGCAGGAACTCGATCGCCCGGCCGATGTCCTTGATGATCGACGGCTGGATGCCCTCGGTCGGCTCGTCGAGGACCAGAAGACGCGGGCGCGTCACCAGCGCGCGGCCGATGGCGAGCTGCTGCTGCTGGCCGCCGGAGAGGTCGCCGCCGCGCCGCTTCAGCATGGATTTCAGCACCGGAAACAGGTCGAACACCGTCTCGGGCACGTAGCGCTCCTTGCGGGCGATCGGCGCATAGCCGGTCTCGAGGTTTTCCTTGACGGTCAGCAGCGGGAAGATCTCGCGGCCCTGCGGCACGATGGCGATGCCGCGGCGGGCGCGGTCGTGGGGGGCGAGCTTCGAGATTTCCTGGCCCTCCCACTCGATCGACCCGGCGGAAATGCCCTTGAGTCCGACGATCGAGCGCAGCAGCGACGTCTTGCCGACGCCGTTGCGGCCGAGCACGCAGGTGACCTTGCCGACCTCGGCGGTCAGCGAAACCTGTTTCAGCGCCTGCGCGGCGCCGTAGTGGAGATTGATGTTTTCGACCTGGAGCATGGCATCGTCCTTGATCGGAGAGGGACGCGGCGGACCCGGCCGCCCGCGCCGCCTGTCACGTCAGCGCCCGAGATAGACCTCGATGACCTTGGGATTGCTCGACACCGCGTCGAGCGAGCCTTCCGCCAGCACGGAACCCTCGTGCAGCACGGTCACCTTGACGCCGAGCTCGCGCACGAAGGTCATGTCGTGTTCGACCACCACCACCGACTGGGTCTTCGCAATCCGGCGCAAGAGGGCGGCGGTCTCGGCGGTCTCGTCGTCGGTCATGCCGGCGACGGGCTCGTCGACCAGCAGCAGCCGCGGCTCCTGCGCCAGCAGCATGCCGATCTCCAGCCACTGCTTCTGGCCGTGGGAGAGATTGGCGGCCAGCCAGTCGCGCCGGGCGGTGAGGCGGATGGTCTCGAGGATCTCGTCGATCCGGTCGAACTCCGCCTTCGTCGTCTGGTGCAGCAGCGTCGCAAACGGGCCGCGCCTGGCCCGGAGCGCGAGCTCCAGATTGTCGGCGACCGTGTGGCTTTCGAACACGGTCGGCTTCTGGAACTTGCGGCCGATGCCCATGTTGGCGATCTCGGCCTCGTCGTGGCGGGTCAGATCCACCTTGCCCTCGAAGATGACGTCACCGGTGTCCGGCTTGGTCTTGCCGGTGATGATGTCCATCATCGTCGTCTTGCCGGCGCCGTTCGGGCCGATGATCGCCCGCATCTCGCCGGGGGCGAGCACGAGCGAGAGCCCGTTGATCGCCTTGAAGCCGTCGAAGGCGCGGTGGACGTTGTCGAGATAGAGCAGCGAGCCCTCGGCGATTTCCTTCATGATCGGTCACTCCGCCGGTTCGGGTTCGGGATTGGGCTTGATCGGGGCCACCGCCACCGCCTTGCGCTCGGACCGCTCCCGCCAGAACTGGCGGACCGTCCCGACGACGCCCTTCGGCAGGAACAGGGTGACCACCACGAACAGGGCGCCGAGGGCGAACAGCCAGAGCTCGGGCAGCGCGCTGGTGAACCAGGTCTTGCCGAAGTTGACGAGGATCGCCCCGACGATCGGGCCGAGCAGCGTGCCGCGCCCGCCGACCGCCACCCAGATCACCGCCTCGATGGAGTTGGCCGGGTCGAATTCGGAGGGGTTGATGATGCCGATCTGCGGCACGTAGAGCGCCCCGGCGACGCCGGCCATCATCGCCGACAACACCCAGACGAACAGCTTGTAGTTCTCCACCCGGTAGCCGATGAAGCGCGTCCGGCTTTCGGCATCGCGGACCGCGACCAGCACCTTGCCGAGCTTGGAGCGGGTCACCGCCGAGCAGATCCAGAAGCAGAGCGCGAGAGCGAGAGCCGTTGCCGCGAACAATGCCGCCCGGGTGCCGGGGGCCTGCACCGGGAAGCCGAGGATGTCCTTGAAGTCGGTCAGGCCGTTGTTGCCGCCAAGACCCATGTCGTTGCGGAAGAAGGCCAGCAGCAGGGCATAGGTCATCGCCTGGGTGATGATCGACAGGTACACGCCCGTGACGCGGGAGCGGAAGGCGAACCAGCCGAAGACGAAGGCGAGCGCGCCGGGCACCAGCACCACCATCAGCGCGGCAAACCAGAACATGTCGAAGCCGTACCAGAACCAGGGCAGTTCCTTGTAGTTCAGGAACACCATGAAGTCGGGCAGGATCGGGTCGCCGTAGACGCCGCGCGGGCCGATCTGGCGCATCAGATACATGCCCATCGCGTAGCCGCCGAGGGCGAAGAAGGCGCCGTGGCCGAGCGAGAGGATGCCGCAGTAGCCCCAGACCAGATCCAGCGACAGCGCCAGCAGCGCGTAGCAGAGATACTTGCCGAACAGCGCCATGGCGTAGTTGGGCACGTGGAACGGGTTGTCCGGCGGCAGGGCGAGGTGGAGCACGGGCACCACCACGGCGACGGCGAGGATGAGGGCGAGGACGACGTTGACGCGCCGGTCGAGGCCACCGAGGAGGAATTGCGTGATCATGCTTCGATCGCCCTTCCCTTGAGCGCGAACAGTCCGCGCGGCCGCTTCTGGATGAAGAGAATGATGAACACGAGCACCAGGATCTTGCCGAGCACGGCGCCGGCGTAGGGCTCGAGGAACTTGTTGGCGACGCCGAGGGTGAGCGCGCCGACCAGCGTGCCCCAGAGATTGCCGACGCCGCCGAACACCACGACCATGAAGCTGTCGATGATGTAGCCCTGGCCGAGGTTGGGGCTGACGTTCTCGATCTGGCTGAGGGCCACCCCGGCGATGCCGGCGATGCCCGAGCCGAGGCCGAAGGTCATGGCGTCGATCCACGGCGTGCGGATGCCCATGGCGCTCGCCATCGGCCGGTTCGCGGTGACGGCGCGGGTCTGCAGGCCGAAGGGCGTCTTCTTGAGCACCGCCATCAGGGCGAAGAACACGCAGATGGCGAAGACGACGATCCACAGCCGCGACCAGGTGATCGACATCAGGCCGATGTCGAAGGAGCCCGACATCCACGACGGATTGCCGACCTGCCGGTTCTGGGCGCCGAAGATCGAGCGGATCAGTTGCTGCAGGATCAGCGACAGGCCCCAGGTGGCGAGCAGGGTTTCCAGCGGCCGGCCGTAGAGGAAGCGGATGATGCCGCGCTCGATGGCGACGCCCATGGCGCCGGCGACGAGGAAGGCGAGCGGCAGGGCGATCAGCAGCGAATAGTCGAACAGGCCCGGCATCGAGGTGCGGATCAGCTCCTGCACCGCGAAGGTGACATAGGCGCCGATCATCACCATCTCGCCGTGGGCCATGTTGATGACCCCCATGACGCCGAAGGTGATGGCAAGGCCGATGGCGGCCAGCAGCAGCACCGAGCCGAGCGAGACGCCGAACCAGACGTTCTGGGCGGCCGACCAGGCGTCGAGCGTGAACTTCACGTCGTCCATCGCGGCCTGCGCCGCCGGCCCGACCTCGCCCGGCGCACCCGCATACTGGGTGAGGATCTGCATGGCGTCGCGGGCGTCGAGGCCCTGGACCTCCTCGATGGCGGTGAGCTTGTCCGCATCGGGCGCGTCGGAATTGAGCACGGCGGCGCCGCGGGCGCCGACCATCAGCGTGCGGATCGCCTCGTCGGTCTCGGCCGCGATGGCGCTGTCGAGCGCCGGAATGGTCGCCGGCTCGCGGGTCTTGAGCACGGCCAGCGCCGCCGAGCGGCGCACGTCCGCGTCGGGGCTGCGCAGGGTCAGCGTGCCGACGGCGGCCTGGACGGCACGGCGGATCTTGTTGTTGACGCTGATGCGATCGAGGACCGGCTTCTTGACCGTGCCGAGCGAGGCACCGCTGAGCGGATCGAAGATCTCCGGTTCCCGGCCCTTGCCGTCGGAGCGGACGACCGTCTGGTCATCCTTGCGCAGGTAGAGCTCGCGGCCCTCCAGCGCCCGGAGGATGTCGGCAACGCGCGGATCGCCGCTGGCGGCAAGCCCGTTGATCGCCTCTTCCGTGCTGTCGAAATCGCCCGTGCCGAGCGCGTCGACCAGCGGTTTCAGATCGGTCTGCGCCCGGGCCAGCCCGAGGCCGGCGGCGAGGATCGCCACGACGAGCGCGACGAGCACCACGATGTGGGTGAAAGACGTCCTGGCGAGCGACATGGCCCTCGTCCTTTCCAAGATTGGCGACGTCGAAGGCAGACCGCTTCAGAGGCGGCTGCCGTTCCGGCCGTCACGCGCCGGGAGGCCGGAGCGGGACGAGGCTGCTGCCCCCCGGGCGCGCCGACGCCCCGGCAGGCAGCGGTGCGGCAACGGGCGCCGGCGGGCCGGCGTCTTCGGAGCAGTTGGATGATCCGCCTGCGCGGCGCGAAGCGCACTTCCGGCGCGAGGCATTCAAGTTCCGGACCAGCCTGCGCGGTCCGGCGGCCGCCAGCCGGCGGCAAGGCCCGTCATCGTCGGGCGGGCCAGGGTCCGCGGGCAGACAGGCCGGAGCGCATCCGGCCATCCGCCTGTGGCGAGGCCGGCGGTGTGACCGCCGGCCCGCTGTTTCAGAAGGCGGGACGCCTCAGCCGGCGCCGCCGCACTTGCCGGAGACAACGTTGAAGTTGCCGCAGGACATCGGCTTGCGCCAATCGGAGATCAGGTCCTTGGAGCCTTCGAGGTAGTCGGACCACTCGTCGCCGAGCACGAGGCCCGGGGTCTGCGAGACGATCTCGAACTGGCCGTCGTCCTGGATCTCGCCGATCAGCACCGGCTTGGTGATGTGGTGGTTCGGGCCCATCGAGGAGTAGCCGCCCGTCAGGTTCGGCACGGAGACGCCGATCATGGCGTCGATCACCGGATCGGTGTCGACGGTGCCGGCGGCCTCGACGGCTTTCACCCACATGTTGAAGCCGATGTAATGGGCTTCCATCGGGTCGTTGGTCACGCGCTTGTCGTTGCCGGTGAACTTCTTCCAGGCATCGATGAACTCGGCGTTGATCTCGGTGTCGACCGACTGGAAGTAGTTCCAGGCGGCAAGGTGACCCACGAGCGGAGCGGTGTCGATGCCGGCCAGCTCTTCCTCACCGACCGAGAAGGCCACGACCGGGATATCCTCGGCCTTGATGCCCTGGTTGCCGAGTTCCTTGTAGAAGGGAACGTTGGCGTCGCCGTTGATGGTGGAGACCACGGCGGTCTTCTTGCCGGCCGAGCCGAAGGCCTTGATGTCGGAGACGATCGTCTGCCAGTCGGAATGACCGAACGGCGTGTAGTTGATCATGATGTCTTCGGCGGCGACGCCCTTGCCCTTCAGATAGGCCTCGAGCACCTTGTTGGTGGTGCGCGGGTAGACGTAGTCGGTGCCCGCGAGCACCCAGCGCTCCACGCCTTCCTGCTCGGCGAGGTAGTCGACGGCCGGGATCGCCTGCTGGTTCGGCGCGGCACCCGTGTAGAACACGTTGCGCTGGCTCTCCTCGCCCTCGTACTGGACCGGGTAGAACAGGATCGAGTTCAGTTCCTCGAACACCGGCAGCACGGACTTGCGCGACACCGAGGTCCAGCAGCCGAACACGGCGGCGACCTTGTTCTGGCTGATCAGCTCGCGGGCCTTTTCGGCGAACAGCGGCCAGTCCGAGGCCGGATCGACCACGACCGCCTCGAGCTTCTTGCCGAGCAGGCCGCCCTTGGCGTTCTGCTCCTCGATGAGCATCAGCATCACGTCCTTGAGGGTCGTCTCGGAGATGGCCATGGTGCCCGAGAGCGAGTGAAGGATGCCGACCTTGATGGTCTCTTCCTGGGCGTGCGCGAGGCTGCCCGCGCTCATCAGCGCCGTGGCGGCCATGGCTGCGGCAACGAGGCCGCGGCGACCGAAGGTGGAAATCGACGACATGAACGTGCTCCCCTGTCTTTGAATTCGGGCGGCGCGGTATCCGGCCGCTTGACGGGGAGATTGGGACGGATGTTGCGGCGCGGCATATACGTCGATTGACGTAGGGGCTTCGCGGCGGGCCCGTGCAGCGCCGACACCAGATCATGCCTACGGGTTTCTACGTGGATGGACGGACGCGGCCCCGTGCGTGAACTTGTGCATGGAATCTGTCACGGGTATCAGACAGTGCAGTGTCGTGATCAGGGGGCAGGTGTGGCGCAGGCAGACGAGATGACGACGCGCGCGCCGCGGCTCGGGATGCTGGTTGCCGTCGGATCGGTCGTCGCCGCGGCGCTGTGCCGCTATCTGGCCGATTCGCTGCTGCCGCCCGGTTTTCCCTTCCTCACCTTCTTTCCGGCCGTGATCCTGACGGCCTTCTTCTACGGCCTCTGGCCCGGCATCGTCGCCGCGCTGCTGTCCACCGCGGCCGCCTGGCAGTTCTTCATGCCGCACGGACCGGAGGCGACGCGGGGCACGGTCGTCGCCCTCGTCTTCTTCGCCAGCGTGACCGCGGTCGATCTCGCCATCATCCATTTCATGCAGGTGGCCCAGGACCGGCTGCGCCGCGAGCGCGCCCTCTCGGCCCGGCTTGCCGAGGAGAACCGCACGCTGCTGCACGAGGCGCAGCACCGGATCTCCAACAATCTGCAGATGCTGTCCTCGCTGCTGTCGCTCCAGAAGAGCGGCGTCCGTGACGAGGCCGCCCGTCAGGCGATCGGCGAGGCCGCCAGCCGGGTCAAGCTGATCGGCAAGATCCAGCGCGACCTCTACGGACGGGCGGAGGGCGAAGCGGCCGCCCTGATCGAGGAACTCGCCCGCGACACGCTGGCCGCCGCCGGTGCGAGCCACGTCACGCTGACGGCCGACCTCGGCAACCTTCCCCTCTCGCCGGACGTGGTCACCCCGATCGGCCTCGTCGTGCTCGAACTCGTGTCCAACTCCGTCGAGCACGGCGGATCCGGCCGCCCCCTGGCGATCACGGTGACCCTGCGGCGCGACGGCACCGATGCCGTCCTCACCGTGGTGGACGACGGCATCGGCCTTGCCCCCGGCTTCGATCCTGCGGCCGGGCGCAGCCTCGGCCTGCGGCTGGTGCAGGCGCTCACCCAGCAGATCGGCGGGGTCATCGCCTTCTCGTCCGGCGATGGCGGGATCGGAACCCGCGTGGACCTGCGCTTTCCCGCCGCGGCCTGAGGGGCTGCGGCGGGAGTGGCTGCAGCCGGATCAGCTGCGGAAGAAGGCCAGCAGGTCGGCGTTGATCACGTCCGGATGGGTGGTGCACATGCCGTGCGGCAGGCCTTCGTAGGTCTTCAGCGTGCCGTTCTTCAGCAGATCGATCGCCAGCAGCGCCGAATCGGCGATCGGGACGATCTGGTCGTCCTCGCCGTGCATCACCAGCACCGGCAGGTCGATCGCCTCGAGGTCGGCGGTGAAGTCGGTCTCCGAGAAGGCCTTGATGCAGTCATACTGCGCCTTGGCGCCGCCCATCATGCCCTGCCGCCACCAGTTGTCGATCGCGCCCTGCGACACCGCCGCGCCCTCGCGGTTGAAGCCGAAGAAGGGGCCGGCCGGGATGTCGCGGTAGAACTGGGCGCGGTTGGCGACAAGGGCGGCGCGGAAGCCGTCGAACACCTCGAGCGGCAGGCCGCCGGGGTTCTTGTCCGACTTGACCATGACCGGCGGCACCGCGCCGATCAGCACCGCCTTGGCAACCCGGCCGGCCTCGGCCCGGGCCACATAGTGGGCCACCTCGCCGCCGCCGGTGGAATGGCCGACGTGGATCGCATCCTTCAGGTCGAGGGCGGCGGCAAGTTCCGCGACGTCGGCGGCATAGGTGTCCATCTCGTTGCCGGTCGCCGTCTGGGTGGAGCGGCCATGGCGCGGCGGTCATGGGCGATGACGCGGTAGCCCTCGCCGAGGAAGAACAGCATCTGGTTGTCCCAGTCGTCGGCGCTCAGCGGCCAGCCGTGGTGGAACACGATCGGCTGCGCGTCGCGGGGCCCCAGTCCTTGTAGAAGATCTCGGTGCCGTCGCGGGTGGTGATCGTCGCCATGGTGTTTGCTCCTTGCTGATCCGGACCGCTCCAGTGCGTGTCCCCGATGAACACTTGATAGCCCGCCCGCCGCGTGGTGAAACTTGGCGGAAATGACATTGAACAGGATGAAACTGACAGGATGACGACACCGCGGATCGTGACCGAGATCGGACTGGCGATCTATCCCGAGTGCCAGCTGGCGGCGATCTACGGGCTGACCGACCTGTTCCGCATCGCCGGCGACCTCGCCGCCGAACATGCCGACGCCGGCGCGCCGCCGGTGATCCGCGTCACCCACTGGCGGCAGGCGGAAGACGGGGCCATCGTCTGCGTCCACGACAGCCACCCCGGCCGCGCGCATGCCCCGAGCCACGTGATCGCGCCGCCGAGCCTCGTCATGCCGGACCGGATGCGACAGATGCCGGAGTTTGCAGGCTGGTTCGCCGAGCTGCATGCCGGGGGCACGACGTTGTGCTCGGTCTGCGCCGGCGCCTTCGTCCTCGGCGAGACCGGCCTTCTGGAGGGCCGCGCGGCCACCACGCACTGGGCCTTTGCCGACAGCTTCGCCCAGCGCTTTCCCGGAATCCGCGTCGACACCGGCCGGATGGTGATCGACGACGGCGACATCATCACCGCCGGCGGCATCCTCGCCTGGACCGATCTCGGCCTGACGCTGGTGGAGCGCCTGCTCGGCCCGGCGGTGATGCTGGCGACCGCGCGCTTCCTGCTGATCGACCCGCCGCGCCGCAACCAGCGCGCCTACAGCCACTTCATCCCGCGCCTCGACCACGGCGACACGGAGATCCTGAAGGTCCAGCACTTCCTGCAGGCAACGGGGGCGAAGACCCATGCCATCGCCCTGCTCGCCGGCCGGGCCGGCATGGAGGAGCGCACCTTCCTGCGCCGCTTCCGCAAGGCGACCGGCCTGCGCCCGACCGACTACGCCCAGCAGATCCGCATGGCCCGGGCGCGCGAGGCGCTGGAACTGACCCGTCGCCCGGTGGAGCAGATCGCCTTCGACGTCGGCTACGGCGATCCCTCGGCCTTCCGCAAGCTGTTCCACCGGGTCACGGGGCTTGGACCTGCCGAATATCGCCGCCGCTTCGGCATCATGGCATCGGAGGCGGACCGCGAGGCCTGAGAGGAGCGCCACAGCCGAATTGCCCCGAATGGTCAAGATCCGACGCCGGACACCCACGCGGTGGTCCGCTGCGGGTGGAGACCGCCTGGGTCAAGGAGACCAGGCTTCGGCTTCGCCGGGGAGCAGATGGCAGAAGGTCAGACAGTCGGTGGCCTCAACATGGACTCGACGAATTCCCTCGACCGCTCGGTGAACTCGCGCTCGAGTTCTGACATTTGGGGAATGGTGGCCAGGTAAGCCTCAGCCGCAGCCCTGATACGGTCACGCAGCGCCGGATCGGACGAACTCGCCTGATCGACCAGAGCGCGCAGGGTTGTCTCGATCGCGAGAAGTCGTGGGCCAAGCCCTACATCCGGTCGGTTCGACATCGGGGCCTCTCCTTTGAAACAGTGCCGTCCGGTTGCACGATGCAAAGCCTTCAATATTTCGGATGTAACGCTTGTTCCAACAGGATCATCTCTGCCCCTAGCCATACCGGCAGAATTCTTGCATGCCTGTGAGGCAGGGGGAGCGGTTGGGTCGATGGCAGGCAGGCAGCGGATTCTTCCCGTCCGGCGGGAATACAACAGGTGGGTCGCGAACCAGACGCTGGAGGACTACGCGCTTCGCTTCACCGCGAAGAGCGCCCGGCGCTGGTCGGCGCCGCGCGTGGCCCAGACCGCGATCGGCGCGATCTCCTTCCTCGCGCTGGAAGCGATCGGCGGCGCGATCACGCTGGCCTACGGCTTCACCAACGCGGTGTCGGCGATCCTCGTCGTCGCGGTGATCCTGTTCCTCACCGGCCTGCCGATCAGCCGCTATGCCGCGCGCTACGGCGTCGACATCGATCTTCTCACCCGCGGCGGCGGCTTCGGCTACATCGGCTCGACGATGACGTCGCTGATCTACGCCAGCTTCACCTTCATCCTGTTCGCCATCGAGGCGTCGATCATGTCCTCGGCGCTGGAGCTCTGCTTCGGCGTGCCGCTCTGGCTCGGCTACATCCTCTCGTCGGTCGCGGTCATCCCGCTGGTCACCCACGGCATCACCTGGATCAGCCGGTTCCAGATCGCCACCCAGCCGCTGTGGATCTTCCTCAACATCCTGCCCGTCGGCTTCATCCTGTGGCACGACTGGCCGAGCGTGCAGGCCTGGCTCGGATTTGCCGGCATCCACGACATCGCCCAGGGCAGTACGGGCACGGAGTTCGACATCCTGCGCTTCGGCGCAGCCGCCTCGGTGATCCTCGCGCTGATGCCGCAGATCGGCGAGCAGGTCGACATCCTGCGCTTCCTGCCGGCGCGCGAGGGCAAGGCGGAATTCGCCTGGTACCGGGCGCTGCTGGCCGCCGGGCCGGGCTGGGTGATCCTCGGCACGCCGAAGCTGCTGTTCGGCTCGTTCCTCGCCGTGCTCGCCGTCAGCCACGGCGTCGCGCAGGACCACGCCTCGGAGCCGGCCTACATGTACAAGGTCGCCTTCGACTACGTGTTCCCCAACGAACTGGTCGTGCTCGGCGTCACCGCGGTGCTGGTGGTGGTCTCCCAGCTCAAGATCAACGTGATGAACGCCTATGCCGGGTCGCTCGCCTGGTCGAACTTCTTCTCCCGCCTCACCCATTCCCATCCCGGCCGGGTGGTCTGGCTGGTGTTCAACGTCGCCATCGCCCTCCTCCTGATGGAACTCGGCATCTACGAGACGCTGGAGGCGACGCTCGGCCTGTTCGCCATCGTCGCGGTGGCCTGGCTCGGCACGCTCACCGCCGATCTTGCGATCAACAAGCCGCTCGGGCTGTCGCCGCCGGGCATCGAGTTCAAGCGCGCCCATCTCTACGACGTCAACCCGGTCGCGTCGGGGCGATGACGCTGGCGACCCTCCTGGCGCTCTGCGCCTATGCCGGCTGGTTCGGGGCGGTCGCCGAGGCGCTCGCCCCCTTCGTGGCGCTCGCCGTGTCGATGGTCGCCGCGCCCGCCATCGCCTGGGCAACGGGCGGGCGCTACTATCTGGCGCGCAAGCCGCGGGCGAACTGGAAGCTGCGCGCGACCATCGAGTGCCGGGTCTGCCAGCATGCCTTCGAGCCGGAGGACATGGCCTTCTGCCCGGCCTATTCCGCGCCGATCTGCTCGCTGTGCTGCTCGCTCGACGCCCGCTGCCATGATCTCTGCAAGCCCGGCGCCCGGCTGGAGGCGCAGATCGACGCTGCGGTCGATGCGGTGGCGCCGCGCTGGCTGGTGGCGGAGGGTCACAGCCGGCTCGGCACCTATCTCGCATCCTCACCCTGCTCACTGGCGTCATCGCCATCATCCTCGCCTTCATCTACCTGCAGGCGACCGACGGCGGCACGGTCAACGTCCAGATCATCGGGCCGGCGTTGTGGGGCGCCTTCTTCACGCTGCTGATCGTCTCCGGCATCACCGCCTGGTTCTTCGTGCTCGCCCACGAGAGCCGCCGGGTGGCGCAGGAGGAATCGGCCCGGCAGAACACGTTGCTGCTGCGCGAGATCGAGGCGCACAAGCGCACCGACGCCCAGCTCCAGAAGGCCAAGGAGGCGGCCGAGGCCGCCAACCGCGCCAAGAGCCGCTATGTGGTGGGCCTCTCCCACGAATTGCGCACGCCGCTCAACGCCGTGCTCGGCTACGCCCAGATCCTCGAGCGCGATCCGGCGATCCCCGAGCCGCGCCAGGCCGGCGTCAAGGTGATCAAGCGCAGCGCCGAGCATCTCTCCGGCCTGATCGACGGCCTGCTCGACGTCTCGCGCATCGAGGCCGGACGGCTGCAGCTGCAGCGCAACGAGGTGCGGATCGGCGACTTCCTCGACCAGATCGTCGACATGTTCCGCCTGCAGGCCGAGGCCAAGGGCCTCGCCTTCCGCTTCGTGCGGCCCGACCACCTGCCGGCCGTGGTGCGCACCGACGAGAAGCGCCTGCGCCAGATCCTGATCAACCTGATCACCAACGGCATCAAGTTCACCGAAGCCGGCACGGTCACGCTGCGGGTCGGCTATCGCAACCAGGTCGCCACGCTGGCGGTGGAGGACAGCGGCATCGGCATCGAGGCCGAGGACATGGCCCGGATCTTCGATCCCTTCGAGCGGATCACCCCGAAGGAGGGCATCGCCCCGGCCGGGCTCGGGCTGGGGCTGACGATCACCAAGCTGCTCGCCGACCTGATGGGCGGCGACATCACCGTCACCTCCACCCCCGGCAAGGGCAGCGTGTTCCGGGTGCGGCTGATGCTCGCCGCCGTGCGCGAGCCGGGCAAGGCCGTCGCCGAGCGCCGCATCGCCGGTTACCGCGGCGCTCGCGCGCGCTCGTCGTCGTCGACGACGACGAGGATCACCGCGAGCTGATGACGGAGATCCTCAAACCCCTCGGCTTTGCCCTGCTCACGGCCCGCAGCGGCGCCGAGTGCCTCGACCTGGTGACGGCGGCGCGGCCGGACCTGTTCCTGCTCGACATCTCCATGCCCGGCATGTCGGGCTGGGATCTCGCCCGCGCGCTGCGCCGCTCCGGCCACGACAAGGCGACGATCATCATGGTCTCGGCCAACCTCGGCGACGGCCAGCTCGGCCCCGGCGGCATCGCCGACGTGGACGCGGTCCACGACGACCTCCTGCCCAAGCCCTTCGACCTTGCCACCCTGCTCGACCGCATCGGCCAGCACCTCAAGCTCGACTGGATCGAGGAGGGCGAGGACGCGGCACAGGAGCCGGACGCCGAGCGCCGCAGGCGGCACAGCTTCCGGAGGCCGACCGGCTGGAGCTGCTGCGGCTCGGCGGCATCGGCTACGTGCGCGGCATCGAGGTGCGACTTGCGGTGCTCGACGCCGACCCGGCTCTCGCCCCGGTGATCGAGGACCTGCGCGCGGCGCTGCGCGCCTTCGACTTCGACCGCTACATGGCGACCCTGGACACCGCCGGCGCGGAGGCCTCCCGCGATGGCTGAGCCGCACAGGATCCGCGACACCGTCCTCGTGGTCGACGATTCGCCCGAGACCCTGAGCTTCCTCACCGACGCGCTGGAGGATGCCGGCTCGACCGTGCTGGTGGCGACCGGCGGCGCGCAGGCGCTGGCGCTCGTCGAGCGGATGACGCCGGACATCATCCTGATGGACGCGGTCATGCCGGGGATCGACGGCTTCGAGACCTGCCGGCGGCTGAAGGGGTCCAGCGCGCTCGCCCATGTGCCGGTGATCTTCATGACCGGCCTGACCGAGACCGAGCATATCGTCCGCGGTCTGGAAGCCGGCGGCGTCGACTATGTGACCAAGCCGATCGCGCTCGACGAACTGTTCGCGCGCATCCGGGTCCATCTTGCGAACGCCCGCAGCGCCATGAGCGCGCGCGCCGCGCTCGACAGCGCCGGGCGCTACCTGATGGCCGCCGACGGGCGCGGCCAGCTCGCCTGGTCGACGCCGCAGGCCAACCGCCTGCTCAGCACGGTGCTTGCCCGCGAGGACGGCAAGTCGCTGATGCCCGAACCGATCCTCGACTGGCTGCGCGTCGGCGCGCCCGACGCCGGGCCCGTTGTGGCGCGCATCGCCGCACCGGACGGCCAGCGGCTGGCGATCGCCTTCATCGGCAAGGGCGGCGAGGACGAATACCTGTTCCGGCTCACGGTCGAGGACGCCGCCGGGCCGGAGGAGCGCCTGCGCCGCCATTTCCAGGTCACCGCCCGCGAGGCCGAGGTGCTGCTCTGGGTGGCCCACGGCAAGTCCAACCGCGACATCGGCGAGATCCTCGGTCTCAGCCCCCGCACGGTGAACAAGCACCTCGAACAGATCTACTCCAAGCTCGGCATCGAGAACCGCGCGTCGGCGGCGGCGCTGGCGATGGGTGTATTGACAAGAGAGTAAATGCAGACGGGTGCAGATTCACTCGCCATGGGTATGCCATCGCATCACCTGCCGGAGAGGCGCGAAGACGTCATGACGATGTCGACCTGTTTTTTACTGTCTCTTCGAAGGCCAGTTCTCCGACTTTAGTAGAATGCCTCGTGATTCAGGGAGTGGTTTTACCGCTCGGGAACCAGCTGCGCAGTATCACCGCACTTTCCCGCCGAGGTGCTTCATGTCGCTCAAAACCCGCCTGATCGCGAGCCTCTCGCTGCTTGCCACCTGCCTTCTTGCCACCGCTCTTGTCGGCTTCTGGTCCATGCAACGCATGGCCGAAGGCACGAGCACCATCGTCGCCGACCGGGTCATCCCGCTGGCGCAGCTCAAGGCTGTGGCCGACGCCTACGCGGTCGAGATCGTCGATGCCACCCACAAGATCCGGTCCGAGGAATTCACCGTGGCCCAGGGCGAGGAGTCTCTCGCCAAGGCCATGGCGACCATCGACGAGACGTGGCGGGCCTACATGTCGACCTATCTCGTCCCGGAGGAGAAGCTGCTTGCCGAGGAGACCGCGCAGGCCATGGCGCAGGCGGCGCCGATGATCGACGACCTCAGGGAGATGCTGGCGACCAATGACCGTCTCGGCATCGAGACCCTCGCCGCGGTCCGCCTCTACCCGGCGATCGACCCGATCGGCGATCATCTCAGCAAGCTGGTCACCCTGCAGATTGATGTTGCCCGGGCGGAATTCCAGCGATCGCAGGACATGATGATGACTGCCGACATCGAGATGGGCGTGCTCGCCGTGGCGGCGGTCGCCATCGTCGGCTTCGCCAGCTGGGTCGTCCTGTTCCAGGTCGTGCGACCGATCGGCAGCCTGCGCAGCGCCATGGCCCGCCTCGCCGAGGGCGACACGTCGGCGGACATCCCCGGCCTCGACCGGCGCGACGAGATCGGCGCCATGGCGCAGGCGGTCGCCGTGTTCCGGGCGAACGCGATCGAGCGAGAGCGGCTGGAAGCCGGACAGGCGACGGAACGGGCGGCCCGGGAGCGGCGCGCCGGCGCCGTCGAGCGGCTGATCGCCGACTTCGACGGCGATGTCGGCAAGGTTCTGGAGACCGTCGCCGCCGCGGCGAGCGAACTGGAGGCAACCGCCTCGTCCCTGTCGGCGACCGCCGAGCAAAGCGCGCAGGGCGCGACCGCCGTCGCCGCCGCCTCCGAGGAAGCCGCCGCCAACGTCCATACCGTCGCCACGGCCTCCGAAGAGCTCTCCGCCTCGATCCACGAGATCGACGGCCTCGTGCGCACCTCGATGGAGATCGCCACGCGGGCGCAAGGCTCGGCGGCGGAAACCGAATCGCGGGCGCAGACGCTGGTGGTGTCGGCCGACCGGATCGGCAACGTGGTGCAGCTGATCAACACGATCGCCGAGCAGACCAATCTTCTCGCGCTCAATGCCACGATCGAGGCCGCGCGGGCCGGCGAGGCCGGCCGGGGCTTTGCCGTGGTCGCCAGCGAGGTGAAGAGCCTCGCCACCCAGACCGCGCGCGCCACCGGCGAGATCAGCACCCAGATCCAGGAGATGCAGGCCGCGACCGGCGACGTTGCCGCCGCCATCCGCAACATCGGCAGCGTGATCGGCAGCATTTCCGAGACGGCGCTCGCCATCTCCTCGGCCGTCGGCCAGCAGGGATCGGCGACCCAGGAGATCGCCCGCAACATCACCGAGGCCGCGGCCGGCACCCGGCAGGTGTCCACCAGCGTCTCGGCCGTCACCGCCGCGGCCACCCACACCGGCGCCGGCGCGGTTCAGGTGCTCTCGTCCTCGCAGGAACTCGCCCGTCAGGCCGAGATCCTGAACGCGCGGGTGCAGGGCTTCTTCGCCACGATCCGCGCCGCCTGAGCCGCCGCGCGCCGCACGCGCCTCGGCCGCACAGCCGGGCCGCCTTCCGATTCCCCGAACCCGCAAACGGGGCGCAGGGGATCGGAAAGCGGCCCGTGTCGTGGAACCAAATCCCCGTTGGCGCACTTTCCACCCGCGCAAGGCATGAAGCGGGACGGGAGCCATGCGGCCACACACAGGAACGGCGGGCGACGCCGACGAGACGTCAGCCGGCGCGGCCGAGGCCGACGCGCGCCCCCCGACGCAAGGCGGGCCGACATTCCGCGACAGCCGGGCCGCCGCCCGCGCGCTGCTGGGGGCACTGGCGGGAGATGCCCGTGACGCCCTTGGCACGCTGCGCCGAAATTTCGCCGGGCGGGAGAAGATCGCAACCGCGCTCGCCTTTCGTCCCCGGCTGTCCGCAGGCCCGCGCCCGGGACTTGCCTCGAAACGCCGGAATCTTCCGGCCTTGCGCCGCCGCCGCGGCCTTGTTGCCATGGTCGCAGGCGTTGTCGTGCTGGCACCGGTCGCCTTTGCCTCGGCGGCACTCAGCGACGTGGCGTGGGACGACATCTCGGTCGATCTCCGCGACACGGTGGTCGTTCTGGAAGATCAGGGCGGTGCGCCGCTGATACGTCCCGCCGAGTACCGGGCCGCCCACGCACCGCGCAGCGCGTTTCCGCCGATTCTCGTCGATGCCGTGCTGAGCGTGGAGGACCGCCGCTTCTACGATCATTTCGGGATCGACGTGTTCGGCATCGGCCGCGCCTCGCTTGCCAATCTTGCCGCCGGACGGGTGGTGCAGGGCGGCAGCACCCTCACCCAGCAGCTGGTCAAGGTCAGCTATCTCGAGACCGGCCGGACCTGGAAGCGCAAGTTCCAGGAGCTGGTTCTGACGCTCTGGCTGGAACACAAGCTCGACAAGGACGAGATCCTCACCCGCTATCTCAATGCCATCTATCTCGGGTCCGGCGCCACCGGCATGCCGGCGGCCGCCGAGGTCTATTTTGCCAAGGACGTCGCCGATCTCACTCCGGCCGAGGCGGCGATGCTGGCCGGGATCATCCATGCGCCGTCCGTGCGCAATCCGCTCGCGGACATCGACGGCGCGCGCCGCCGGGCGCATGTGGTCGTGGGCGCCATGGTCGACAACGGCAGGCTGTCCGCGAACGACGCCCGTGCCGTGCACGCTGACATCGACCGGCTCCAGCCCGCCGAACGGCCCGGCCAGGCCGGGCGCTGGTTCTCCGACTGGGTGGGGCCGGACGCTCTGAAGCTGGCCGGTGCCGACAGGGGCACGGTGCGCTTTCGCACCACGATGGATCCGGATCTTCAGGCGCTGGCAGAAGAGGTCGTGACCGAGACGCTGGCCCGCGAAGGCGCCGCGGCGGGCGCCACCGAGGGGGCACTGGTGGCGATGCGCCCCGATGGCGCGGTGGTGGCGCTGGTGGGCGGCGCCGACCACGCGGCAAACGCGTTCAACCGGGCCACCAGCGCCAAACGCCAGCCGGGCTCCGCGTTCAAGCTGTTCGTCTATTACGCGGCCCTCAAGGCGGGCCTGCACCCGCGCGACCGGATCAGCGACCGACCGATCGAGGTCGAGGGCTGGGAGCCTGAGAATTACGACGGCCAGCATCGCGGCCGGGTCTCGCTCGCCGAGGCTTTTGCCCGCTCGCTCAACGCCGCCACGGTCCGCCTTGCCGAGCATGTCGGTCGCGACAAGGTCGTGGCCGCGGCGCGCGAACTGGGCATCGATGCCGACCTGCCGGAAACCGCCAGCCTCGCGCTCGGCACCGCCGGCATGTCGCTGCTGGATCTCACCGGCGCCTATGCCTCGGTGCGCGCCGGCGTCGCCCCCATCGAGCCCTATGGGCTGCTGTCCTATCGAGGTGGGCAAGGACGCTCCACGCAGCTTGGCAGCCCGAAGCAGCCGGCGGTGGATCTCACCCCCTACCAGAACGACCTCGTCGGCATGCTGCGCACCGTGGTGGAACGCGGGACCGGCCGCGAAGCTCGGCTCGGCGGCTTTGCGGCCGGCAAGACCGGCACCAGCCAGAATCACCGTGACGCCTGGTTCGTCGGCTTCACCGAGCCGCTGGTGGTCGGTGTCTGGGTCGGCAACGACGACGAGACGCCGATGCGCGAGGTGACCGGGGGCGGACTGCCCGCCGAGATCTGGCGCCGCTTCATGGAGCGCGCCGCCGAGGTCGAGATGGACATCCCGCCGGCCGAGCGGCCTGCCGCCGCAACGCAGGTCGCCGCGGACGGCGCGATGTGCAACATCGATGTCTGCTCCCGGTTCTACCGGTCCTTCCGCGCCTCCGATTGCAGCTACCAGCCCTATCGCGGCGCACGCCGTCTCTGCGAGCGGTAAGCGCGAGCCCCCTCGCCGCCGGCTCGATGTTCAACCGGCGCGTTCCTCACTCCGCCATGGCCGGGATCATCTGCGGCGCCCGCGCAGATGAAGACGCGTCCACCGCGATCATCTGCCCGCGCAGGCGCGGCAGGGCGGCCGGGTGGGTCGCCTGCAGCCAGGCGATCAGCTGCTCGCGCATGTCGCAACGGATGTCGAAGGTCTTCGGCGCGCTCGAGGCGCTGACCAGGATGCGGATCTCCATCACATGCTCGCGGAAGTCGGTCACCTGCACGTGGGCGACCTTGCCGTCCCAGAGCGGCGAGGTCCGGGCGATGGCGGTGACCTGCTTGCGGATCTCGCCGACCGGCGCGGAATGGTCGACATAGAGCATCACCGTGCCGAGCAGTGCGGCGCCCTCCCGCGTCCAGTTCTGGAACGGCTGCTCGATGAAGTAGCTGAGCGGCAGGATCAGCCGGCGCAGGTCCCACAGCCGCATCACCACATAGGTCGAGGTGATCTCCTCGACGTTGCCCCACTCGCCCTCCACCAGCAGCGCGTCGTCGATGCGGATCGGCTGGGTGACCGCGAGCTGGATGCCGGCAAAGAGGTTCTTCAGCACCGGCTGCAGCGCCAGACCGACGACGAGGCCGGCGGCGCCCGCCGAGGCGAGCAGACTGACGCCATACTGCCGCACATTCTCGAAGGTCATCAGGATCGCCGCCAGCGCGACGATGAAGATCATCAGGTTGCCGACCCGCTGCAGGATGCGCGACTGGGTAACGTGCTTGCGCGCCAGCAGGTTGTCGTCGGCATCGAGCTTGAAGCGGCGCAGGTAGACCGTGGTCCAGATGTGCAGCGCGGTCTGCGCCACCCAGCCGAGCAGGCCGATGGTCAGGAGCTGCAGGCCGTGGCGCAGCACCTCGATCTGGGCGTTGGTCAGCGGCGCGACCGACACGGCGGGCGTCAGCACCACGACCACCATCGCCAGCCGCACCGGCCCTTCGGTCCGCGCCACCAGCGAGCGCCAGAACAGGTCCCGGTCGGCGGCCAGCCGCGTCAGCGCGCGGAACACGATGCGGTGGACGAACACCGCCACCAGCACCGCGAAGGCGAACAGCAGCAGCGCGACCGCCCACGGCGGCAGCCACCAGAGGGCGTTCTCGACGGCCTCGACGGCCTGTTCGACATCCAGTCTTTCCATTCAGATCTCTCCAGTCATCCCGTATCCGGCGCCTCCTCCGCCGTGCCCTCCTTTTCCGGCCATGCCGGACGGAAGATCTTTCCACTCCTCGCCATGCACAAAGCGATGGCGGCGCGGGAGGTTCCCGCCGTTCCCTCATCATGCTGCACCGCAATGGCCATGCCACGCCTTCCGCGACCGGCCGAAATGCCTTATCTGTGAGACCCTCACTCAGGAAACCGGGCATTCGATGGCGAGCGAAGACAATGTCGAGCGCAAGACGCTGGTGCTGACGGGCGCCAGCCGCGGGATCGGCCATGCGACCGTCAAGCGGTTCTCGGCGGCGGGCTGGCGGGTGATCACCTGCTCGCGCCATCCCTTCTCGGACCGCTGCCCCTGGCCGATGGGGCCGGAGGATCACATTCAGGTCGACCTGTCCGATCCCGACAACCTCGGGCTCGCGGTGGGCGAGATGCGCCGCCGCCTCGAGGCCAACGGCAGCCGCCTGCATGCGCTGGTCAACAACGCCGGCATCAGCCCGAAGGGCGACGGCGGCAGCCGGCTCGACAGCGTCTCGACGGCGATGCACATCTGGCGCACCGTGTTCCAGGTCAACTTCTTTGCGCCGATCATGCTGGCACGCGGGCTGATGAACGAACTGAAGGCCGCGGGCGGATCGATCGTCAACGTCACCTCGATCGCCGGCGAGCGCGTCCATCCCTTCGCCGGCACCGCCTATGCCACCTCCAAGGCGGCGCTCGCCTCCCTGACCCGCGAGATGGCCGCCGACTTCGGCCCGATGGGCATCCGGGTCAACGCGATCGCTCCCGGCGAGATCGACACCGCGATCCTCTCGCCCGGCACCGAGCACATGATCAAGGACATCCCGCTGCGCCGGCTCGGCACCACCGGCGAGGTGGCCGACCTCATCTACTATCTCTGCTCGGAGCATTCGAGCTACGTCACCGGCGCCGAGATCCAGGTCAACGGCGGCCAGCACGTCTGAGCCCGCCAGGACCGGGCCACCCGCCGGGACTGCCGATGGTTGCAGCCTGCATATGACCGGCATGGGCGGCCGCCCTCGTCCGATCCGGCGCAATTGATGAAATTTCAATCGATTGCCGAAAATGCGGCCAGACGATCGGCCGTCGAACCGGGCCGGATCGGTCATCAAATCGTTTAGTTCCCTTACTTTGGGTTGCTCACCCTCTGTTTACCGGCACAGCCGGAAAGTCGTCGCATCAGTTCCGGTGATCCGTTCTCCTGACGACGGCCGAGGCCCCGATGCAGTTCTCCCCGTTGCCTTTCGTGCGCGATGTCTCGCGCCTCGTGAAACAGTCCGTCGACCTCGGTGTCTTCGCGCTGCGCAATTTCACCGATCTCCGCCGCTCGCTCGCCGAGATCAAGGGCCGGTCGGGCCTGCTCTGCGAGGAGTTCTCGGCGACCATGGCCGACCTCGACCGCTCGGGCCGCGAGATGACGCGGATCACGGCCGAGACCCGCACGCGGATCGCCGGCATCGACGACATGACCCGCGCCTCGCTCGACGCGCTGAAGGCCGAGATCGAGGCCACCGCCGGCACCGCCCGCGACGTGCTGAAGTCGATCATGGCGATTGCCCAGGAAACGCGGATCCTGTCGCTCACGCCCGGATCGAGGCGGCGCGGGCCGGCGAGGCCGGGCGGGGCTTTGCGGTCGTCGCCCACGAGGTCGGCCGGCTTGCCGACCGGACGATGACCAACGCCAACGAGACGGCGAAGAGCCTCGACTTTTCCGGCATCGTCGACGCGCTGTCGCGCACCCAGGACGCCCTGCGCCTGCAGATGGACGCCTTCGGCGAAGAGATCGACGCCGACTTCACCGGGCTTGCCGCCACCATGGAGACCGTTCGCGGCAAGATCGCCGAGATCGACCGCTACCAGGCGGTGCTCGACGAGATGCTGACGGCGAGCGCCACCTCCGCTGCCCAGATCGAGGACCGGATCGGCTGGGGCACCGACCACAGCCGCGCCCTGCGCGAGGCGCTGGACGAGGCGCTGGACACCGGGCCGCAGCAACTGTCGGGTGCTCTGGAGACGGTGGCACGGCGGGCAGCCATTCCCCTCGGCGCGGGTTTCGATCGCCTGGACGACATCCGCCGGCGCGGGCGGCTGCGGGTCGCGGTCGAGCCGCAGTTCGTGGGCCTCTCTTTCCGCAAGACACCCGGCGGACCGCTGATGGGGCTCGATGCCGACTATGCGCGGGCCTTTGCCGCCTTCCTCGGGGTCGCCTGCGAGTTCGTCGAGCATCCGTGGAGCGAACTGACCCAGCTGCTCCACACCGGCCGCAAGCCCGGCGAGGCGCCGGCCGATCTGGTGTGGAGCGCGCTGCCGCCGGATCCGGGCTATCACGAGATCGCCTATTCGGAGACCTACACATGGCTGCCGTTTGCCATGTATCGCCGCCCGGGCGACACGTGGCTGACCTCGCCGCGCGATCTTGCCGGCAAGACGGTGGGCATCATCAACGATCCGGGCGCGGTGGTGGTGCTGGAAAAGCTCGGCCTGCGCTGGAGCGAGAATTCGGCCAGGCCCGGCGGCCGGGTGCGGCTCGGCAATCTCATTGCCTTCAACGATCAGGGCCGCATCCACGACGCGCTCGCCGACGGCCTCGTCGACGCCTTCATGGTCGACCGGCCGATCTTCCACTGGGCGGCGACCCATCCGGAAAGCCGCTGGCGCGGCCGCTTCGAGGTGGTGCCCGGCAATCTCTCCGAGCGGCCCTACTACTACACGGTCGCCGTCGCCGCGACCCGGCCTCGGCCCGCCTCCTGTCCGAGGTCAACCGCTTCCTGCGCCAGTTCATGGCGACCCCGGAACGCCGCCGCATCGAGATGACCTGGCAGGGCGAAGTCCTCGACGGCCGGATCTCCTACCGCGACGAAGGCGCCGGCCTGTTGGGCGAGGCCGAGCTTGTGGCGATGACGGAGGAGGCGCTGGTGGCGCTGAGGGCGTGAGCGCCGGCGTGCCCCTCCCCGACCGATCGTGACCCCTGCCGGGCGCCAGGCTTGACAGGGATCAAGGCGCCGCCCTCCCGAAGGCCGCAGGATGTGTCGGTCAGAAAAGGAGGACGGACCATGATCCTGCCGAACGGGACGACGGTGGCAGTGGCGGACGGCCGGACGCTGCTTCTCTTCCGCAACAGGGCACACGAGCCGGACATCGACCTGGAGCCGCTGGAGGTTCCGCAGATCGAGGGCGACACGCGGGGATCGGGCGCCCGCCACAGAAGTTCGTCGGCCAATCCCGACGACGCTAGGCTTGGCGAGGACGGTTTTGCCGCCGCCGCCGCCGACCATCTCAACCGGCAGGCGCTCGGCGGCCACATCGAGCGGCTGTTCGTGATCGCCGATCCGAGAACCCTCGGCGAGTTGCGGCGGCATTTCCATGGCGTGCTGGCGTCACGGGTGGTGGGGGACCTTGCCAAGGATCTGGTCGATCGCAGCGTCGGCGAGATCGAGGCCGCCCTCCGGCGCGCCTGAGAGCGGATCTCCGATCACGAGGGGACGCCCTCGTCACCGGCGAGAAGCGTCCGCGCCTCGACCCCGAGCATCGCCGGGCTCTCGTCCTTGAGATCCACCCCGGTCAGGCGCCGGGCGAAGGCCGCCTCGATCAGCCAGGCGAGCTTGAAGGCGGCGGCGGCGGGCGCGAGGCCGCCGTTGCGGATGTTGGAGATGCAGTTGCGCTCCGCATCGCTGCGCCCGACCTTCGGGCCATAGGTGAGATAGCGCCGAGGCTGTCTGGCGAGGACAGGCCCGGCCGCTCGCCGATCAGCACCAGCACCATCTTCGCGGCGAGGCGCTCGCCCACCTCGTCGCCGAGGGCAACCCGGCCGCCGCTCGCCACCACCACGGGCGCCAGCGACAGGCCGAGCCGGCCGAGGCGTGGCAGCAGTTCGGCGAGGAAGGCGGCGGCGTTGGCGGCGATCGCCGTCGACGACAGGCCGTCGGCAACGACCACCGCGAGATCGGCGCCCTTTTCCGGCCGCGCGTCGAGCCGGGCCGCGCCCGTCTCGTCGAGCCGGCGGCCGAGATCGGGGCGGCGCAGGTAGACGTCGCGCACCGGCGCGGCGCTCGACACCTCCACCGACGGCAGGCCGAGCGCGGTCAGTTCGGCGACGAAGGCCTTCGCGTCGAAGGGCGTCAGCACCGCGTCGCGCGCCTGGGCATGGGCCAGCGAGAAGCGCAGCACCTCGGCGGTCGGCAGGCCGGCGCCGGAACGGCCAAGGCCGATGCGGGCGGGGGTGAGGCTGGCAAGGCGGCGCCAGACGGCGTCAAGGTCAGTCGTCGCGTCGAGAATTGGCGTCTCATCGAGAGCTGGGGTCGCGTCGAGGTCGGTCATCCGGCAAGGTCCATCGGCGCGGAGAGGAGGGAGAGCTGCGAGGGCCGGGCGCGGATCCGGCCGTCGCGGGTGGAGAGACCCGAGCGGAACAGCCACTCCTCGAACTCCGGCGCCCGTTTCAGCCCCATCACCTCGCGCACGTAGAGCTGGTCGTGGAACGAGGTCGACTGGTAGTTCAGCATCACGTCGTCGGCGCCCGGCACGCCGATCACGAAGGTGACGCCGGCCGCCGCGAGCAGGGTCAGCAGCGTGTCCATGTCGTCCTGGTCGGCCTCGGCGTGGTTGGTGTAGCAGACGTCGCAGCCGATCGGCAGGCCGAGCAGCTTGCCGCAGAAGTGGTCCTCCAGCCCGGCGCGGATGATCTGCTTGCCGTCGTAGAGATATTCGGGGCCGATGAAGCCGACCACCGTGTTGACCAGCAGCGGCGCGTAGGCCCGCGCCACCGCATAGGCCCGCGCCTCCAGCGTCTGCTGGTCGACGCCATGATGGGCATTGGCCGACAGCGCCGAGCCCTGCCCCGTCTCGAAATACATCACGTTGTCGCCGAGCGTGCCGCGTTTGAGCGACAGCGCCGCCTCGCGGCCCTCCTTCAAGACGGCGAGATCGATGCCGAAGGAGCGGTTGGCGCCCTCGGTGCCGGCGATCGACTGGAACACGAGATCGATCGGCGCGCCCTTCTCGATCAGCCTGACCGAGGTGGTGACATGGGTGAGCACGCAGGACTGGGTCGGGATGTCGAAGCGGCCGATGATCTCGTCGAACAGGCGGGCGAGGTCGCCCATGGTCTCCACCGAATCGGAGGCCGGGTTGATGCCGATCACCGCGTCGCCGCAGCCATACATCAGCCCGTCGACCACGGAGGCGGCAACCCCGGCGCGGTCGTCGGTCGGGTGGTTGGGCTGCAGCCGCACCGCCATGGTGCCGGGCAGGCCGATGGTGTTGCGGAACCGCGTCACGATCCGGCACTTCTTCGCCACCAGGATCAGATCCTGGTTGCGCATCAGCTTGGAGACGGCGGCGACCATTTCCGGCGTGAGCCCCGGGCCGAGCGCCGTCAGCACTTCGGTGGTCGTGGTCTCCGAGAGGAGAAAGTCGCGGAAGGCGCCGACCGTCAGATGCGACACCGGCGCAAAGGCGCGGTCGTCGTGGCTGTCGATGATGAGGCGCGTGACCTCGTCGGTCTCGTAAGGCACCAGCGCCTCGGTGAGGAAGGCCTTCAGCGGCACGTCGGCAAGGCACATCTTCGCGGCGACATTCTCCTCGGCCGACCCGGCGGCAATGCCGGCCAGCATGTCGCCCGAGCGCGGCGGCGTCGCCTTGGCCATCAGCTCCCGCAGGTCGGAGAACACCCAGGTCTGGCGGCCGGCGCTGCTGCGGTAGGTCATCGTTGAGGCTCGTCGGTCGAAAGGGCGCGGACCGGCCGGCGGCCGGTCATCTCGATGGTCAGCGTCCTCCCGATCGGTCGATCGCTCTGCACGGCCGATGCGGGCCGGCGGGATCGTTGTAACAAAAATTACAGGCACGGGCGGCGACGGTCCAGCCCATGTTTTCGGCAGGGTGAGAATGTGGGCGGGGGATGGATGGGGTGATGATCTGGCTACGTCTGGCGTCGTGCGTGTGGCTCCCCCTCTCCCTGTCCCTCCCCCTCCAGGGGGGAGGGGACGAGGAAGGGGAGGATGCCGTCCCTTATGAACGTCGCGCCGAACCGAGACGCTGGAGGGGCGAAAGCGCCATCTCCTTGCGTCCCCTCCCCCCTGGAGGGGGAGGGACAGGGAGAGGGGGAAGCGGCATAACGGGCCGCCCCTCCCCCCTTCACCTCACCCCGCTGCCGCGACAACCGCGCGCTTGGCCATCACGCTGACGAGGTTTGCCCGGTAGGCGGCGTCGCCGTGGATGTCGGAGAGCATGTCGCTGGGGTCGACCTTGATGCCGGCGACGGCGTCCGCGCTCCAGTTGTCGCCCAGCGCCTCCTCCATCGCGGTCGCGCGGAACACGCCGCCCTGGCCGGCACCGGTGACGGCGACACGTACCGCGCCGTCCGCCAGCGTCGCCACGAAGACGCCGGCCATGGCGTAGCGCGAGGCCGGGTTGAGGAACTTGGAATAGCCGGCCTTGCGCGGAATCGGGAAGACGACGCGGACGAGGATCTCGCCCTCTTCCAGCGCGGTCGTGAACATGCCCTGGAAATAGTCGTCCGCCGCGATCTCGCGCCGGTCGGTCACCAGCGTCGCGCCAAGCGCCAGCACGGCGGCCGGATAGTCGGCGGACGGATCGTTGTTGGCGAGCGAACCGCCGAGCGTGCCGCGATGGCGCACCTGCGGGTCGCCGATGCCGGAGGCGAGCTTGGCCAGCGTCGGGATCGCGCCCTGCACCTCGGGCGACGAGGCGATGGAATAATGGGTCATGGCCGCGCCGATGGTCACCGCCTCGGACGACACCGAGATGCCCTTGAGCTCGGCAAGGCGGGCGATGTCGACCAGTTGCGACGGCGCGGCGAGCCGCTGCTTCATGGTCGGGAGCAGGGTCTGCCCCCCGGCAAGGAACTTGGCCTCGTCATCGGCGGCGATGATCGCCGCGGCCTCGGCGAGGCTGGCCGGGCGCTTGTAGCTGGTTTCATACATGGCGGTCTCCCCATGGGATGATGGTGTGCATGGCATGGTCGGCGACGGCGGCAGCGGCGGAACCCTTCTCGCCTCGCGGGAGAGAGGGCCAGAGGCTGGACGAGGGGGAGAGCACCAGCGCCGCAGCCCCCTCATCCGCCCCTTCGGGGCACCTTCTCCCGAGGGGAGAAGGGTCTGCGCCTCGCATCGCCGGGCGGCCGATCTCCCGGCCGCCTCGGGTCTCAGGCGGCCGCGCCCTGCAGGGCGTGCCACACCCTCGCCGGAGTCGCCGGCATGGCGATGTCGCGCACGCCGATGGCGTCGGTGATGGCGTTGATCACCGCCGGCGGCGAGCCGATGGCGCCGGCCTCGCCGCAGCCCTTCATGCCGAGCGGATTGCCCGGACACGGCGTGCACTCGTGGAAGATCTCGTAGGAGGGCACGTCGTCGGCGCGCGGCATGCAGTAGTCCATGTAGGAGCCGGTGAGCAGCTGGCCGCTCTCCTGGTCGTAGGAGACGCCTTCCAGCAGCGCTTGGCCGATGCCCTGCGCCAGCCCGCCGTGGACCTGGCCCTCGACGATCATCGGGTTGATGATGTTGCCGAAGTCGTCGGCCGCGACGAAGCGCTCGATCGTGGTCTTGCCGGTCTCCGGATCGACCTCGACCTCGCAGACATAGGTGCCGGCGGGGAAGGTGAAGTTGGTCGGGTCGTAGAAGGCGCTTTCCTTCAGGCCCGGTTCCATGCCGCCCGGCAGGTTGTGGCCGGTGTAGGCGGCCAGCGCCACGTGGGCGAAGGGCATGGTCTTGTCCGTGCCCGCCACCTTCACCTCGCCGCCCTCGATGACGATGTCGCCCTCGGCGGCCTCCATCAGGTGGGCCGCGATCTTGCGGACCTTGACCTCGACCTTGTCGATCGCCTTGGCAATCGCCGACATGCGACCGCGCCGGAGCGCGAGCCGTAGGTGCCCATGCCGAACTGCACCTTGTCGGTGTCGCCGTGGACGATCTGCACCGTGTCGACGCCGACGCCGAGCCGCTCGCTGACGAGCTGGGCGAAGGTGGTCTCGTGGCCCTGGCCGTGGCTGTGCGAGCCGGTGAGCACCTCGATGGTACCGACCGGGTTCACCCGCACCTCGGCCGATTCCCACAGGCCGACGCCGCAGCCGAGCGAGCCGACCGCCTGGGACGGGGCGATGCCGCAGGCCTCGATGTAGCAGGAGAGGCCGATGCCGCGCAGCTTGCCGCGCGCCCTGGCCTCGGCCTTGCGCGCCGGGAAACCGGCATAGTCGGCCGCGGCGAGCGCCGTCGCCATGGTCTTGTCGTAGTCGCCGGCGTCGTAGCACATGATGACCGGCGTCTGGTGCGGGAACGAGCGGATGAAGTTCTTGCGCCGCAGTTCCGCCGGGTCCTCGCCGAGCTCGCGCGCGGCGGTCTCCATCATCCGCTCGACCAGATAGGTCGCCTCCGGACGGCCGGCGCCGCGATAGGCGTCGACCGGCACCGTGTTGGTGTAGACCGCCTCGACCTCGGCGTGGATCGCCGGGATCGCATACTGGCCGGAGAGCAGCGTCGCGTAGAGATAGGTCGGCACCGACGACGAGAAGGTCGACATGTAGGCGCCGAGGTTGGCGATCGTGTGCACGCGAAAGCCGGTGATGCGGTTGTCGGCGTCGAAGGCCATCTCCGCATGGGTGACGTGGTCGCGGCCGTGGCAGTCCGTCAGGAAGGCCTCGGCGCGGTCGGACGTCCACTTCACCGGCCGGCCGCCGATCTTCTTCGACGCCCAGAGGCAGACGGTCTCTTCCGGGTAGATGAAGATCTTGGAGCCGAAGCCGCCGCCCACATCCGGGGCGACCACGCGCAGCTTGTGCTCGGGCGCGATGCCGACGAAGGCCGACAGCACGAGCCGGGCGACATGGGGGTTCTGCGAGGTGTTGTAGAGCGTGTAGTGCTCCTCGGCCGAATCGTAGGAGCCGATCGCGACGCGCGGCTCCATCGGGTTGGCCACCAGCCGGTTGTTGACGACGTCCATCGCCACGACGCGTGCAGCCGCCGCGAAGGCCGCGTCGGTCGCCGCCTTGTCGCCGATGCTCCAGTCGTAGATCAGGTTGCCCTCGGCTTCCGGATGGATCTGCGGGGCGCCGGCGTCCTGGGCCTTGGCCGGATCGACGACGGCGGGCAGGATCTCGTAGTCGACGGCCACGAGTTCGGCGGCGTCGCGGGCCTGGGCCCGGGTCTCGGCGATGACCACGGCGACCTGGTCGCCGACATGGCGGACGATGTCGTGGGCGATGGCCGGATGCGCGCCGGCCTTCATCGGCGAGCCGTCGGTGGAATGGATCATCCAGCCGCAGATCAGGCCGCCGATGCGGTCGCCGGCGAGATCGGCGCCGGTCAGCACGTCGACCACGCCGGGCGCGGCTTTTGCTTCCGAGATGTCGATCGACACGATGCGCGCATGCGCGTGCGGCGAGCGCACGAAGGCGGCGTAGGTGGTGTCCTTCAGCTCGATGTCGTCGGTGTAGCGACCCTTGCCGGTGATGAAGCGCTTGTCCTCCTTGCGAAGCACGCGCGCGCCGATGCCTTCAACTCCCATGATCTCCTCCCAAAGACCCGTGATGGGGACGTCCGTCGCTTATTCGGCCGCCTCGGCCATGCCGCCGGACTGTTCGGCCGCGGCCTTCACCGCCTTGACGATGTTGTGGTAGCCGGTGCAGCGGCAGATGTTGCCTTCCAGCTCGTGACGGATCGTCGTCTCGTCGATGCCCGGGCCGTGGCGGCGGATGATGTCCACCGCCGCCATGATCATGCCGGGGGTGCAGAAGCCGCACTGCAGGCCGTGATGCTCGCGGAAGGCCGCCTGCACCGGGTGCAACTGGTCGCCCTGGGCAAGGCCCTCGATCGTCAGCACCGCGCAGCCGTCCGCCTGCGCGGCGAGCATGGTGCAGGACTTCACGGCGACGCCGTCGACATGGACGACGCAGGCGCCGCACTGCGAGGTGTCGCAGCCGACATGGGTGCCGGTGAGGCCGAGCGTCTCGCGCAGGAAGCCGACGAGCAGCGTCCGGTCCTCGACCTCCCGCGTCACCGCCTTGCCGTTCACTGTCAAGGAAACCGATACCATGGCCTTCTCCCCTTCGGATGGATGTTGTCCACGCCTCGCCCGGAGCGGCTTTCCGCCGCTTCCGGCCTCGTCTCCATGCGGGCCGCCTGCGGGCCGGCATGGATCTAAATCGTTTTATGTATCACGCACATTCCGGACGCCCCGCACAGCGAACCGGATGTCAGAGCTGGGTCACGAGCAGCAGCACGACCACGACGCCGAGGGCGATCAGGCCCCACATCATCGGACCCGCAGGTCCGGACCTGATGGCGGCGGTCTCGACCGCCTCCTCGGCGCGCTTCTCGGCGTCGGCGACCACATGGATCGCATGTTCCACCGGCGTCTCGTCGGCGGGGGTGACCGGCACGCCCGTCACCGGAGTTGCCATCACCGGATCGGCCGAGACCGGGGCGGCCGCGATCGGAGCAGCCTCGGCGGCAACCGCCGCATCGCCGCCGACCTTGGCCGAAAAGGCGCCGAAGAAATCGTCCGCCATCTTGCGGGCGGTGCTGTCGATCAGCCGCGAGCCGAGCTGGGCGAGCTTGCCGCCGACCTGCGCCTTGGCGGTGTAGGTGAGGATCGTGTCCGCGCCATCCTCGGCAAGCCGCACGGCGGCCCCGCCCTTGGCAAAGCCGGCCACGCCACCGCTGCCTTCACCGGAGATCGTGTAGCCGTTCGGCGGATCGACGTCCTCGAAGGTGACCTTGCCGGCGAACTTGGCCTTGACCGGGCCGATCTTGGCAACGACCGCGGCGACCAGGGCCTCCCCGTCGCGCTCGAGGCTCTCGCAGCCGGGAATGCAGGCCTTGAGGGTGTCCGGATCGTTGAGCGCCGCCCAGACGGCATCGCGGGATGCCGGGATCCGGTATTCTCCCGTCATGTCCATGAGCAGGCTCCTCCCTTCGCGGCACCTTCGTGCGAGGTGCTTCTTCTCTGGAATGTTTCAAGCGTCGGCGCAACCGTCAACTGCGAACGATAGGGATCGCGGCCGGGACGCGGCCATAGTACTTTCGCAGGGCTTGCCAAGCGCAGGCCACGCGTTTTGCCGCTCTTGCCGGCGGTGGCCACGAGCCGGCATAGTGCCGGCAAAGGGAAAGGATGCCGACCGGGCATGGGTCTGGCAGTGAAAGGATTGGCAGCGAAGGCCGGGCAACCCGCGATCCGGCCGCGCCGCAATGGGAGGACAAGCCGCGTGGACGACCGTCCGATCCGGGACACATTTGCCTGCGGCATCCGCACGGCCGCCATCGCCGACGCCACGACCGACGAGGCCGTGAGCGCGATCGCCGCCGCGATCGATCCGGCGGACACCGAATTCCTGCTGGTGTTCTTCTCGCCGCGCCTCGACCCCGAGGCCTTCTGCACGGCCCTTGCCGCCCGGCTGCCGGACGTGCGCATCGCCGGCTGCTCCAGCGCCGGCGAGATTTCCGACCTCGGCATCAGCGACCACGGCGCCGTGGCGATCGCCTTCCCGCGGGCGGGCTTCACCATCGTCTCCACGGTGATCGAGGCGGTGAGCCGGCTCGGCGTCGACCAGGGCTCGGCGGCGGTGGCGCAGCTGCGCGCCAGCCTCGTCCGTCGCCGCCCGGACGCGGCGATCGGCCGGACCTTTGCGCTGAGCTTCATCGACGGCCTGTGCAACCGCGAGGAGGCCGTGGTCTCGGCGATCGACTGGGCGCTCGGCGAGATCCCGCTGGTCGGCGGCTCGGCCGGCGACGACCTGACCTTCCACGGCACCACGCTGCTGCACGAGGGAACGGTGCACCGGGACGCCGCGCTGCTGATCCTCGTCCACACCGAGCATCCGTTCCGGGTGTTCAAGACCGAGAATTTCGAGCCGACCGCCACCAAGCTGGTGGTGACCCGCTCCGAACCGGAGCGGCGCATCGTCCACGAGCTCAACGCCGAGGTGGCGGCCTTCGAATATGCCGACGTGGTCGGCCTCGACCCGGCGACGCTCACCCCCTTCGGCTTTGCCTCGCATCCGATGGTGGTGCGGGTCGGCGGCGAGTATTTCTGCCGCTCGCTGCGCAACACCAATCCCGACGGCTCGCTCACCTTCTTTTGTGCAATAGACGACGGCGTCGTGCTGACGCTAGCTAAGCCCGTGGACCTCGTGGCGAGCACGAGCCGCGCCTTCGAGCAGATCGAAGCGGAGCTCGGCAGCGTCGATTTCGTGCTCGGCTTCGACTGCATCCTGCGGCGGCTCGACGCGCAGAACCGCCAGGTGCTGCAGGACGTCGCCGCGCTCTACCGTCGCCACCACGTCTACGGCTTCAACACCTACGGCGAGCAGTATCGGACGATGCATCTCAACCAGACCTTCACCGGCGTCGCCCTCGGCAGCGGGAAGGGCTGAGCGGTGCCCGACGACCGGGACTTCCTGGTCCGGCCGCGCCCGCCCGTGGTGCGCCCGCCCGAGAGCGTGACCGAGATCGACGACGCCGAGGCGGCGCTGATCCGCCGCGTCCACAAGCTGGAGCGGATCAACGCCGCGCTGATGGACCGGGTCGAGCGGTCGATGGATGTCCACGGCAACGCCTATTCGCTGTTCCAGACCGCGATCAGCCTCGAACTGCAGGTCAAGTCCCGCACCGAGGAACTGACCGCCGTGCTGCACCGGCTGGAGGCGACCAACGAGGCGCTGCGGCTGGCCAAGGAACAGGCCGAGCAGGCCAACGCCTACAAGACCCGCTTTCTGGCCGCCGCCAGCCACGACCTGCTGCAGCCGCTGTCGGCGGCGCGGCTGTCCACCTCGGCGCTGATCGAGATGCAGACCAGCCCGGAGGCCGAGGCCGTCGCCGACCAGGTGGACCGGGCGCTGACGTCGATCGAGGACCTGCTGAAGACCCTGCTCGACATCTCGAAACTCGACGCCGGTGTCACCCGGCCGGAGGTGAAGACGGTGCCGCTGGCGGACGTCTTCGCGGCGCTCGCCTCCGACTTCCAGCGCATCGCCGCGCAGAAGAACCTCGCCTTCCGCATCCGGCCGACGCAGCTGGCCGTCCTGTCCGATCCGGTGATGCTGCGGCGGATCCTGCAGAATCTCATCTCCAATGCCCTGCGCTACACCCGGGCCGGCGGCGTCATCGTCGGCGTGCGCCATGCAGGGCCCGGGATGATCGACGTCGAGGTGGCCGACACCGGCATCGGCATTCCGGAGGCCGAGCATGCCAGCGTGTTCGAGGAATTCCGCCGCGGCGCCGGCAGCGCCACCGGAGATGCCGCCGGCCTCGGCCTCGGGCTTGCCATCGTGCGGCGCATGGCCGCCGCCCTCGACCACGGCGTCGCCTTCCGCTCCGTGGTCGGCCACGGCACGCGCTTCCGCATCCGCCTGCCGCTGACCGAGCCCGTGGCCGCCGAAAGCGGACGCGCGCGCGCGATCGTCCGCCGGCCTTCGGCCTCGACGGGGCGCGGGTGATGGTGATCGACAACGACGCGGCGATCCTTGCCGCCTCCACCGCCCTGCTCCGGCGCTGGTCCTGCACGGTCACCGCCGCCCGCTCGCCCGCCGAGGCGATCGCCCTTGCCCGCGTTGCCGGCGGCACCGACGTGATCCTCGCCGATTATCACCTCGACGACGGCCGCACCGGCCTCGACGCCATCGCCGACCTCCGCCAGCTCGCCGGCCGCCCGGTGCCGGCGATCGTCGTCACCGCCGACCACAGCCTCGAGGTGGCCGCAGCGGTGCGCGAGGCCGAGGCCGAACTGCTGCACAAGCCGGTCCGCCCGGCGGAATTGCGGGCGTTGCTCGCGCACATGCTGGGGTGAGATGGGTGGGGTTTGCGGGGTTTGGCCGGCGCCCGGGCCCCTCATCCGGCCCTTCGGGCCACCTTCTCCCCGATGGGGAGAAGGGCAACAAGCGGCGAGTCCCCAATACGGTGCACACGTCACCGGGGCACGGATGACGCCCCGGATTACCCTTCTCCCCCTGGGGGAGAAGGTGGCCCGCAGGGCCGGATGAGGGGGCTGGTTCCGCAGTCGCCACGCCCCCTCCAAATCACTCCATCGCCAAAACCATGTTCCGCACCACCGGGTAGATCTCCCGCTCCCATTTCCGGCCGTTGAACACGCCGTAGTGGCCGACGTTGGCCTGGAGGTGGTGGCGCTTCAGGTGGGGGCGGAGCGAGCGGCAGAGGTCGTGGGCGGCAGAGGTCTGGCCGAGGGCGCAGATGTCGTCGCGCCCGCCTTCCACGGTGAGCAGGGCGGTGTTGCGGATCGCGGCGGGGTCCACCTTGCGGCCGCGGAAGGTGAACTCGCCGGTGGCGAGTTCCGCCTTGTGGAACACGCGGTCGATGGTCTCGAGGTAGAATTCCTCGGTGAGGTCGAGCACCGCGAAATACTCGTCGTAGAAGGTCTTGATCTTCTCGGCCTCGGCCGCCTCGCCGCGCGAGAGGTGGCGATAGAGCTTCTCGTGGGCGGTGCGGTGGCGGTCCATGTTCATGGCGATGAAGGCGACGAGCTGGAGGAAGCCCGGATAGACCTTGCGCCCGGCGCCCGCATAGCGGCCCGGCACCTTGCCGATCACCGAGGTCTGGAACCATTCGAGGGATTTGGCCACCGCGAACTCGTTGACCGCGGTCGGGCTCTCGCGCGGATCGACCGGGCCGGCCATCAGCGTCATCGAGCGCGGGGTGGCCGGATTGCGGTCCTCCGACATCACCGCCACGGCCGCGAGCGTCTGGACGCAGGGCTGGCAGACGGCGAGCGCGTGGGCGCCGGGGCCGATCTCTTCCAGAAAGCGGATGATGTAGGCGACATAGTCGTCGACGCCGAACGGGCCGGCGGCGAGCGGCACGTCGCGGGCGTTGGCCCAGTCGGTGATGTAGACGTCGTGGTCGCGCGACAGCGTCTCCACGGTGCCGCGGAGCAGCGTGGCGAAATGGCCGGACAGCGGGGCGACCACCAGCAGCTTCGGCTGCGGGCTGTCGATGTCCTTGGCAAAGCGCAGCAGCTTGCCGAAGGGCAGGTCGAGCACGACCTCGGTGGTGACGTCGACTTCGCGGTTGCCGACGGCCACCTTGGCGATGTCGAAGGACGGCCGCGTGTGGGTCAGCTCGAAGCGGGAGATCATCTCCAGCGCCGCCTGCCAGCGGCGCGTCAGCGGCATCGATCCGCCGAAGGACGGAGCCTGCATCAGGCCGCCGAAGGTGCGGGCGAACAGCCGGAGCGGCAGCATCAGATCGTCATGGAACTGGTAGGTCTCGTAGAGCATCCCCGGGCCCGCCCTGTGGTCGCCTTGCCGCCTCGCGTAAAAGCTAGTGCAATTCCTGCCGCAGTGCGAGAGGATCGAAGGACGCATCGAAACGCGGAAGGGCTGACGCGCGATGGCACGGGCAACACTGACCATTTCCTCGAAGAACTATTCCTCCTGGTCGCTGCGCGGCTGGCTGCTGTGCCGCATGGCGGGGCTCGACTTCGACGTCGCCCCGATCGACCTCGACGCCCCCGACGCCCGGCAGGAGCTGCTGCTGCTCTCGCCCTCGGTGCTGGTGCCGCGGCTGACCCACAACAGCGTCACCGTCTGGGACACCTGGGCGATCGCCGAATATCTCGCCGAGATCGCCCCGAAATCCGGCCTTCTGCCGAAGGACCGGGCGGCGCGCGCCCATTGCCGGGCGATCTGCGGCGAGATCCACGCCGGCTTTGCCAACCTGCGCTCGGCGCTGCCGATGAACCTCAAGGCCCGCCACAAGGCGTTCAAGATCTTCTCCGGCGCCCGGCCGGATGTGGAGCGCGTCAAGGCGATCTGGCGCGAATGCCTCGCGACCTACGGCGGCCCCTATCTGTTCGGCGAGCTGTCGATGGCGGACGCGATGTATGCGCCGGTCTGCACCCGCTTTCGCACCTATGCGGTGGACCTCGACCCGGAGCTTGCCGCCTATTGCGAGCGGATCTTCGCCTGGCCGCTGATGGAGGAATGGACCGAGGGCGCGCTCGCCGAGCCCGACGAGATCGTCGAGCTGGAAGTGGAGTTCTGAACGTCCGGGAGGGCAATGACCCGGCGATCCTCCGTCTTCAGTTCTTCGCCTCTTCGGCGAGAACCTCCGCAAAATCGATCTTGCCGGCCTCGATCACCGCCTGGGTGCGGCTGTAGACGCCGAGCTTGCGCAGGATCTCCGAAACGTGGGCCTTGACCGTGGTCTCGCCAACGGTGAGCTCGTAGGCGATCTGCTTGTTGAGCAGCCCCTGCCGCAGCATCTGCAGCACGCGGATCTGCTGCGGGGTGAGGGTCTTCATGCGGGCGACGATGTCCGCGCGCGCCCGGTCCGCCGGCTCGCCGGCCGTCTCGGTGCCGGCCGGCACGTAGACGAGGCCGGACATGATGTCGCCGATGGCGCGGGCCAGTTCCTCGCGGCGTGAGGATTTCGGGATGAAGCCGGCGATGCCGTAGGACAGCGCCTCGCGGACGATCCGCGGATCCTCCATCGCCGAGACCACCGCCAGCGGCAGGCGCGGAAAGGCGGTGCGCAGGCGCAGCAGGCCGTCGAAGCCGTGGGTGTCGGGCATCGACAGGTCGACGAGGGCGAGATCGACGTCGAGACCGTCGCCGAGCTTCGCGCAGGCAAGATCGATCGAACCCGCCTCGGCGATCGTGGCCGACGGGAAGTCGCAGCGGATCACGCTCTGCAGCGCCTCGCGGAACAGCGGGTGATCGTCGACGATCAGGAAGGTGGTCGTTTCCCCCGATGGCGAGGGCGAGTGGGACGAATCGGACATGGGCAGTCTCCCGCCGGGGCCGGCGCCGGTCTCTGCCCGCGAGGCACCCGTTGTTCCCTGAACCTAGGCCAAGGCGCGGCTCCGCGCCATGCAATCCTCCGCGCGCTCCCATGGGGACGACTACGGACCCGGACCCTGCCCCCGGGGAATGGCCCCGGGAATGCCCCCCTGGAAGGCCGGCGTCAGCCGCCGGAGGCGGGCGGCGCGGCGGCCAGTTCCGCACCCTCCTCGTCGGTGAAGAGCCGGCTGCGGGTGAGGAAGCGCACGCCTTCGGGCGCCTCCAGCGAGAAGCCGGCGCCGCGCCCCGGGGTCACGTCGATGATCAGCTGGGTGTGCTTCCAGTAGTCGAACTGGGCCGCGCCCATCCAGAACGGACAGCCGGCGATGTCGCCAAGATGCACATCGCTGCCGCCGGTGCGGAACTCGCCGGCCGCATAGCACATCGGCGCCGACCCGTCGCAGCAGCCGCCCGACTGGTGGAACATCAGCGGGCCGTGCCTTGCCTTCAGCCGCTCGACGAGGGCGACGGCGGCCTCGGTGGCGACGACGCGGGGGGTCATGGGGGATTCCTCGGTTTTCAGTGAGGGGCGGGCAACGGCGTCCGCGCCCGTGGCTCCCCCCTCCCTGTCCCTCCCCCTCCATGGGGGAGGGGACGCAGGAGGATGGGCCGGACAAGAAGCAGATGATCGTTTCGGCGATACGTCGGAGAGATGCGCAGCCTCTCCTTCATCGTCCCCTCCCCCCTGGAGGGGGAGGGACAGGGAGAGGGGGGAGCCACGCCCTGAAGCGCCGCTCCCCCCGCCCCGCTCAGAAGAAGCCCAGCGCCTTCGGGCTGTAGCTCACCAGCAGGTTCTTGGTCTGCTGGTAGTGGTCGAGCATCATCTTGTGGTTCTCGCGGCCGATGCCCGACTGCTTGTAGCCGCCGAAGGCCGCGTGGGCCGGGTAGGCGTGGTAGCAGTTGGTCCAGACGCGGCCGGCCTGGATCGCCCGGCCGAAGCGGTAGGCGCGGCTGCCGTCGCGGGTCCACACGCCGGCGCCGAGGCCGTAGAGCGTGTCGTTGGCGATCGCCAGCGCCTCGTCCTCGGTCTCGAAGGTGGTGACGGACACCACCGGGCCGAAGATCTCCTCCTGGAACACCCGCATGCGGTTGTGGCCTTCCAGAACGGTCGGCTTGACGTAGTAGCCGCCTTCCAGCTCGCCCGGCAGGACCGTGCGGCTGCCGCCGGTCAGCACCTTGGCGCCCTCGGCCTTGCCGATCTCGATGTAGGAGAGGATCTTCTCGAGCTGGTCGATCGAGGCCTGCGCGCCGATCATGGTCGAGGGGTCGAGCGGATGGCCCTGGCGGATCTTCTCGACGCGGTCGATCGCCTTTTCCATGAAGCGGTCGTAGATCGACTTCTGCACCAGCGCGCGGCTGGGGCAGGTGCACACCTCGCCCTGGTTGAGGGCGAACATGGCAAAGCCTCCAGCGACTTGTCGAAGAAGTCGTCGTCGTCGGCCATCACGTCGGCAAAGAAGATGTTCGGCGACTTGCCGCCGAGCTCCAGCGTCACGGGAATGATGTTCTCGGCGGCATACTGCATGATCAGCCGGCCGGTGGAGGTCTCGCCGGTGAAGGCGATCTTGGCGATGCGCTTGTTGGTGGCGAGCGGCTTGCCGGCCTCGATGCCGAAGCCGTTGACCACGTTGAGCACGCCCGGCGGCAGGATGTCCTTGATCAGGTCGACGAGCACCATGATGCCCATCGGCGTCTGCTCGCCGGCTTCAGCACCACGCAGTTGCCGGCGGCGAGCGCAGGCGCGAGCTTCCAGGCGGCCATCAGGATCGGGAAGTTCCACGGGATGATCTGGCCGACCACGCCGAGAGGCTCGTGGAAGTGATAGGCGACCGTGTCGTGGTCGATCTCGCCGACGGAGCCTTCCTGGGCGCGGATGCAGCCGGCGAAATAGCGGAAGTGATCGACGGTCAGCGGCATGTCGGCGGCCGTGGTCTCGCGGATCGGCTTGCCGTTGTCGATGGTCTCGGCCATGGCGATGATCGCGAGATTCTCCTCGATCCGGTCGGCGATGCGGTTGAGCATCAGCGCCCGTTCGGCCGGCGAGGTGCGGCCCCAGGCGTCCTTCGCCTTGTGGGCGGCGTCGAGGGCGAGCTCGATGTCGGCGGCCTTCGATCGGGCGACCTCGCAGACCGTCTTGCCCGTCACCGGGCTGACGTTGTCGAAATACTCGCCGTCGAGCGGGGCGACCCACTGTCCGCCGATGAAGTTGTCGTAGCGCGTGCGCCAGACTCACGGGCCTTCAGCTTCTCGATCTCCTGGTGCAGCATGGCGTGCTCCTCCTCGTCCCTGGCGGCGCGTCGTTGATGGCGCGACCCTCTCTGGTGGCCGTCCCCGGGTGGCTGTTCCCTGGGTGACTGGCGCTGTATTCAATTCGAGACATCGCGTATGACCATTGGACCTTGGTAGGGAGCGGCGGATCGTCCCGCGGCCGCCGCCTGCCTGTCCGCTCTGCCCAGGAGGCCCCGCTGAGCGCCGCGCCGGATACCCCTCGCCTGCATCTGCGGATCGAACTTGCCCCCGGGCGCCGGCTCGGTCCCGGCAAGATCGCGCTGATGGAAGCGATCGCCGCCCATGGCTCGATCTCGGCCGCCGGACGGGCGATGGACATGTCCTATCGGCGGGCCTGGCAGCTGGTGGAGGAGATCAACGCCTTGTTCGGAAAGCCACTCGTCGATTCCAAGGTCGGCGGGCGGCGCGGCGGCGGCGCAAGCCTGACCCCGGCCGGCCTCGTGGTCGTCGCCCGCTACCGGGCGATCGAACGGGCCGCCGGCGACCTGACGCGCCAGCATCTCGACGCCCTTGCCGCGGAGTTGCCGACAGGTGGCCCCGGCGACGATGGCGACGCGTCGCTATGACGAAGACGATATAGCGCCGGCGCGGGTCTGCGCCCCTCCGGGTCCGACCAAAGTGCAAGCCGGCAGGTCCGTAGTCTGCCGCCGGTTTACCGGGCGGACCGCCTCGGCTAGGCTCCGGCGAAGACACTCCGCCACCCGTGCGGAGGCCAAGAGACGCCAGGAGAGAGCATGAAGATCACCATCGTCGGGTCCCGCTATTTCGGTGCCACCGCCCTTGAGGTGCTCCGGGCCGAGCCGGGGGTGGAGATCCTCAGCGTCGTCGTCCCCGACGCGGAGGACCGTCTCGCCGCCGCCGCGACGGACGCCGGACTGCCGGTCTCCGTTCAGGCCGACCCGATGGAAGTGCCGGCCGAGATGATTCCCGACGGCACCGACCTGATCGTCACCGCCCACAGCCACGCCCGCGTGACGGCGGAGGCGCTGGCGAGATCCCGCCTCGGCGGCATCGGCTACCATCCGTCGCTGCTGCCGCGCCACCGCGGCATCGCGGCGGTGGAATGGACGATCAAGTCCGGCGACGCCATTGCCGGCGGCACGATCTATCACCTTGCCGAACGGATGGACGCCGGCGCGATCGCCATGCAGGACTGGTGCTTCGTCAAGACGGGCGAAACCGCCCGCGAGCTCTGGGAACGGGCTCTGGCCCCGCTCGGCCTCAGCCTGATGGCGAGGGTGGTCCGCCACGCGGTCGCCACCGGGGAGTTGCCGTCGAAGGCCCAGGAAGAGGAATTCGCGACGACGGCGCGGAAGAAGGATCTCTGAGGGGGTTTGCGGATTTTCGAGAGGTCGTGCCGTGCGGCGCCCCCTCACCCTGTCCCTCTCCCCGACGGGGAGAGGGCACGCCGGATTCAAACGCTTGTCGAAAAGCGACGTCTCGTTTCGGCGACAGACCTGCGAGGGACAAAACCCTCGCCTTCATCGTCCCCTCTCCCCTCGGGGGGTGAGACCGAAGGTCGAACGCCGAGGGGCAGGTGACCCGAGGCCGGCGGGGCCAGGGTGAGGGGTGGAGCCACAAGCTCAGCACCCGCTCATGTCACCCCAGACCGCCAACTCACACGAACTGCACGAATTCCTCGAGGTCGAGGCGCGGGCTGCGGGGGTGCAGCTTGCCATGGTCGCCGTAGCCGAGGTTGATCAGCAGCGACGACTTCCAGCTGGTGCCGGACAGGAAGGCCTCGTCGACCTTGGCCGCGTCGAAGCCCGCCATCGGGCCGGCGTCGAGGCCGAGCGCGCGGGCGGCGAGGATGAGGTAGCCGGTCTGCAGCGCGGCCGAATAGTGCGCCGTGTTGCGGATGTTGGCCTCCGGCGTGCCGGCGAACCACGACCGGGCGTCGGCGTGGGGGAAGGTCTTCGGCAGCTTCTCGTAGAATTCCATGTCATAGGCGGCGATCACCGTCACCGGCGCCGACATGGTCTTGTCGACGTTGCCGGGCGAGAGCAGCGGCCGCAGCTTTTCCTTCGCCGCCTTCGTCGTCACGAAGACGAAACGGCCGGGCAGCGCGTTGACGGCGGTCGGCCCGAAGCCGGCGAGGCGGGCGGCGTCCTCCAGCGTCTCGCGGGCGACCGGCTTGTCCAGCCAGGCGTTGTGGGTGCGGGCTTCGCGGAAGAGCACGTCGAGCGCGCCGGCATCGAGCGCGGGGCGGGTTCGGGCGACAAGGGCGTCCATCGGAAATCTCCATGCTGCCGGCGATACGCCGTCCGGTCTGCGGACGGTCACGCCGGAATTCAAACCCGGAACGCTCTCCGGCGGCGCGCAGAGAGGCGCCAGCCGGGCATCCGGTGCATGGCACCATGCGGCGCTCATGCAACGCAGCATAGATAACGAAAGCCCCGCGGAAGACGAGCTACCGCGGGGCTGACACATTGTTCACTGAAGGCGAGACAAACACGATGTCGTGATCGATCTGGTATCGCCAGAGATACAAACCGTCCGGCTCAGCTGACGGCGCGGACCTCTTCCACTTCCGGCAGGAAATGGCGCAGCAGATTCTGGATGCCGTGGCGCAGGGTGGCGGTCGACGACGGGCAGCCGGCGCAGGCGCCGCGCATGTTGAGGTAGACGATGCCGTCCTTGAACGAACGGAAGGTGATGTCGCCGCCATCCTGGGCCACCGCCGGGCGCACGCGCGTCTCCAGCAGTTCCTTGATGGTGGCGACCGTCTCGGCGTCGGCCTCGTCGAAGTCCTCGGCGCTGGCGACCACCGGCTCGTCGGCCAGCACCACGGGCAGGCCGGAGACGAAATGCTCCATGATCGCACCGAGAATCGCCGGCTTCAGGTGCGCCCAGTCGCTGTCGTCCTTGGTCACGGTCACGAAGTCGTAGCCGAAGAACACGGAGGTGACGCCGGGCACGGCGAAGATGGCCTGGGCCAGCGGCGAGCGCGAGGCCGCCTCCTGGGTGGTGTATTCGAGCGGGCCGTCGGCCCATACCACCTTGCCCGGCAGGAACTTGAGCGTCGCGGGGTTCGGCGTCGCTTCGGTCTGAATGAACATGTTGTCTCCGGCGGAAGGTCCGCCGCTCCTTGGAATTCCTATAATCTATACTTGGACCTGCGGGCCGTGCGGATCAAGTCGGAAATCGAGGATTCTCCCGCGCCCGCTCCGGCGGGACCGGGCCGCAGTGACGGTCACGCAGAGGGGACGAACGAAATGCCGCGCAATTCAGCGGCGAACGGCCCTTCTCCGGGCCGATGTCAGGTCACACCGAGAATGTCGTCGTCCGACATGGTGCCGGGAATGATCGTCACCGGGATGTGGAAGGTGGTGCCACTCTTGCCGGCGAGCGAGGAAATCAGCGGCCCGGGACCGTCGGTCTCGGTGGAGGCGGCCAGCACGAGAATCGCGATGTCGCCGTCGCCGTCGATCACCGCGTTGATCTCCTCGGCGAGTCGGCCCTCGCGGATCACGCATTCCGGGTCGACCCCGAAGCGCAGGCGCGCCTCCTCGGCATAGGTCGCCAGCCGCGCCTCGGCCTCCTCGCGGGCCTCGGCGCGCATGATCTCCTCGACGCCGAGCCAGTGCTGGAACTCGCCGGGCTCGATCACGAACAGCAGCACGACCACGCCGTTGCTGCGGGCCGCGCGGCCAGCCGCGTAGGCCACGGCCCGTCCGCATTCGGGCGAGCCGTCGATCACGGTCAGGAACTTGCGCTTGTGGCCCTCTTCGCGCGAGAGGCGTCTCGTCACCATGGCCGGCATGCTGCCACCGGGCCGCCGATCCGGCAACCCGTGAAACGCCGCAGGCGCTCACACCTGCGTGTCACCGCGCGCTGCGGAGCAGGCCGACGATGTCCTTGACGTTGTCGAGCACCGGCAGGGCGATGGCGCGGGCGCGCGCCGACCCGTCGGCCAGCACCGCGTCGATGTGGGCGGGATCGGCGAGAAGGTCGCGCATGCGGCCGGCGACCGGGGCAAGGCTCTCGACCGCAAGATCGGCGAGCGCCGGCTTGAAGGCCGAGAACAGTGCGCCGCCGAATTCGCTCAGCACCTCGGCCTTGGTCCGGCCGGCGAGCGCGGCATAGATGCCGACGAGGTTGTCCGCCTCGGGCCGCGCCTTCAGGCCCTCGATCTCGGAGGGCAGCGGCTCGGAATCGGTCTTGGCCCGGCGGATCTTCTGGCTGATCGTGTCGGCGTCGTCGGTGAGGTTGATGCGCGAATTGTCGGACGGGTCCGACTTCGACATCTTCTTGGCGCCGTCGCGCAGGCTCATCACCCGCGTCGCCGGACCCTGGATCAGCGGTTCGGGCTGCGGGAAGAAGCCATCGTCGCCTTCGCCAAGGCCGAGCTCGGCAATGCGCGCGGCAAAGTCGTGGTTGAACTTCGCCGCCGTGTCGCGGGCCAGTTCCAGATGCTGCTTCTGGTCCTCGCCGACCGGCACATGGGTGGCGCGATAGGCGAGGATGTCGGCCGACATCAGGTTGGGATAGGAGAACAGGCCGACCGAGGCGTTCTCGCGGTCCTTGCCGGCCTTTTCCTTGAACTGGGTCATGCGGTTGAGCCAGCCCATCCGCGCCACGCAGTTGAAGATCCACGCAAGTTCCGCATGGGCCGAGACCTGGCTCTGGTTGAAGACGATATGCGCCGCCGGATCGATGCCGGCGGCGAGAAACGCGGCCGTGACCTCGCGGATCTGGGTCTTCAGCACGTTCGGGTCCTGCCAGACCGTGATCGCGTGCAGGTCCACCACGCAGTAGATGCAGTCATGGGTCGCCTGCATCTCGACGAAGCGCTTGATCGCCCCGAGATAGTTGCCGAGGTGCAGGTTGCCGGTGGCTGGACGCCGGAAAAGACCAGAGGCTTGAAGGCCATGTGCGGACCCTTGGGAAGCGGGGCGGAAAGTCGGCCGGTTATGGCGATACACGGGAGCCGGATCAAGGCCCGCCGGGGGTTTTTCGCCGGGCGGCGCGCGCGAGGACCATGCCGCCGTAGCGCCGGAAGTCGATCGCCCCGGTAAGGGCAGCGAAGACGGCGAACAGCAGCATGCCCCCCGTGACCAGCGCCAGCAGCGCGGCGGCGGAGGCCAGCAGCCCGGCCGAGGGCGTCAGCCACGGCGCCAGCAGGCCGGCGCCGAACCAGAGCCCCGCCCCCATCAGCAGGCTGGCGAGCAGCAGCAGCGGCAGGCGCTTCATCAGCAGGCGGTCCGGGGCGATCTGGCCGCGCCGCAGCAGACCGGCGGCGAGCAGCAGCGCGTTGACCCAGGCGCCACCGAGGTGGCGGCCGCGATGCCCACATGGGCGAAGGCCGGGAACAGCGCCAGCGCGAGGCCGACGTTGACCACCATCGAGATGCCGGCGTGGATCGTCGGGGTCTTCGTGTCCTCGCGGGCGAAATAGCCGGGCTGGAACACCTTGATCGCGACGAAGGCCGGCAGGCCTGCCGCATAGGCGGCGAGCGCCGCGCCGGTGGCGGCGCTGTCGGCCGCGGTGAAGGCGCCGCGCTCGAACAGGACGCGGATGACCTCGACCGGCACCACCATCAGCGCGACGGCCGCCGGCAGGGTCAGCGCCATGGAGAATTCCAGCGCCCGGTTCTGGGTGTGGATCGCGGTCTCGGGGGTTGCCGAGCGCAGCTGGCGGGTGATGTCGGGCAGGAGCACGACGCCGATCGCCACGCCGACGACGCCGAGCGGCAGCTGGTAGAGCCGGTCTGCGTAGTAGAGATAGCTGACGGCGCTCGCCTGCGTGGAGGCGATGATGGTGCCGACGACGATGTTGATCTGGGTGATGCCGCCGGCAATCACGCCGGGCACGCCGAGGACGAGCAGTCGCTTGACCCCCGGCGTCATCCGCGGCCGGCGCGGGCGCAGGGAGAAGCCGATCGCCCGAAGGCCGATCACCAGCGCGCCGAGCTGGATGAAGCCGGCGGCACAGACGGCCCAGGACAGCACGAAGGCCGCCTCGGCGGTGCCCGCCGTTCCGTCCAGCCAGATCCAGGCAAGCGCGCCGACCAGCACGACATTGAGCAGCGACGGCACGAAGCCGGCGAGCGCGAAGCGGCCCATGGAGTTCAGCATGCCGGAGGCCATCGCCGTCAGCGACATGCAGAGAAGATAGGGAAACATGATCCGCGTCATGTCCACCGACAGGCCGAACTTGGCCGGATCGTCGGCAAAGCCGGGCGCCAGCGCGTAGACCAGCACCGGCATCGCCAGTTCGGCCAGCGCGGTGACGAGGATCAGCGTGAACAGCAGCGCCGCGAGGATTTCCTCGGCAAAGGCGCGGGCGCGCGGCGCGCCGCCCTCCTCGACCGCGCGGGCGAACAGCGGCACGAAGGCGGCGTTGAAGGCGCCTTCGGCGAACAGGCGGCGGAACAGGTTGGGCAGGCGGAAGGCGACGAAGAAGGCGTCGGCGATCGGGCCCGAGCCGATCATCGTCGCCATGAACACGTCACGGGCAAAGCCCAGCACCCGCGAGACCAGCGTGGCGACGCCGACGGTGGCAAAGTTCTTCAGGAGGTTCATGGCGCGGGGCGCTCCGGGGTTGCCCGTCTCGGGTCCGTGGCCGGGGCGGTGCCGGGCCGCTCACCCCTCTCCCTGTCTCTCCCCCACAGGGGAGGAGGGGACGATGGGCGCGAGGAGGTGCGTCCCATCGACCGTGCGTCGCGGCGAAAGTCCGATCGGCAGAAGGCGGCGCGTCCTGCGTCCCCTCCCCCCTTGTGGGGGAGGGACAGGGAGGGGGGTAAAGGCGGCAGACTCGGCCCCGACTCAGTCCTGCCCGAGATCGAGGACAAGACCGCGCCGCTCACGCCACGGCCTTCTTCGCCGGCTTTGCCTCGCCGGCGCGGGTGCCGTCGAAGGCCTGGGTCAGGCGGCGGCGGATCGTGCCGTGGCGGCTGGTGGAGAGGATCTTGTGGCCCATCAGGTCGGTCACGTAGAAGACGTCCACCGCCCGCTCGCCGAAGGTGGCGATATGGGCCGAGGCGATGTTGAGGTTGAGGTCCGAGATCGCGCCGGTGAGATCGTAGAGGAGGCCCGGCCGGTCGAGGCCGGACACCTCGATCACCGAGAAATACTCCGACAGGGTGTTGTCGAGCGTCACCTGGGTCTCGAGCGCGAAGGCCTTGGTCGACCGGCGGCCGGCGACCTTGCGGGCGACGATCTCCGGCAGCTGCTCGCGGCCCTCCAGCGTCGCCTCGATCAGCGCCGTGATGCGGCCGGCGCGGCGCATCTCGTCGGCATCATCGGCGAGTTCCCGCGAGACGACGATGGTGTCGAGCGCCATGCCGTCGGTGGTGGTGAAGATCTGGGCGTCGACGATGTTGCCGCCGGCCACCGTGCAGGCGCCGGCGATCGTCGACAGCAGGCGCGGATGGTCGGGCGCGACCACGGTCACCTCGGTCACGCCCTCGAAGGCGCGCAGCGCGTAGCCCGTGGCCAGCCGCCGTCCCTCCTGGTCGACCTTGCGGATCAGCGCGGCGTGGGCGAGCTTGGCTTCGAGGTCGACCCGCAGCATGTAGGGCGGATAATGGCGGGCGACGTAGCGGTCGCGCTCGGCCTCGCTCCAGTCGGACAGGGCGCCGCGCAGCTCCTGCCGCGCGCTTTCCACCCGGCGCTCGCGCGAGATCTGCGAGTGGCCGCCGAGGAGATAGGGCTCGGTCTCGTAGTAGAGCGTGCGCAGCAGCTGGCCCTTCCAGCCGGTCCACACCCCCGGGCCGACGCCGCGGATGTCGGCGATGGTGAGGATCACCAGCAGCTTCAGCCGCTCGATGGTCTGCACCACGCTGGCAAAATCGCGGATCGTCTTGCGGTCGGCGAGATCGCGCGACTGGGCGGTCATCGACATGGTGAGATGCTGCTCGACCAGCCAGGCGATCAGCTCGGTCTCGGCGGCCGAGAAGCCGAAGCGCGGGCCGAGCCGGCGGGCAATACGGGCGCCGGCGACCGAATGGTCCTCCGGGCGGCCCTTGGCGATGTCGTGCAGGAACAGTGCGAAATACAGCACCTTGCGGTTGACCGCGCCGGCGCGCAGCACCTCGGTCGCCAGCGGATGCCGCTGTTCCTCGCGGCCGTTTTCCAGGTCCGACAGGATGCCGATGCAGCGCAGCGTGTGCTCGTCCACCGTGTAGTGGTGGTACATGTTGAACTGCATCATCGCCACGACCTTGCCGAACTCCGGCACGAAACGGCCGAGCAGGCCGACCTCGTTCATCACCCGCAGCACGCTCTCGGGCCGGCGCGGCGAGGTGAGGATCTCGAGGAACAGGCGGTTCGCCTCCTCGTTCTCGCGCAGTTCCGCGCCGACCAGCCGCAGCGAGCGGGTGATCAGCTTGAGCGTCTCGGGATGGAAGGCGAGATCGCGCGCGTCGGAGATGTGGAACACGCGCAGGAGATTGACCGGATCGCGATCGAAGACGCGATCATCGGCATAGAGCAGGCGGTTGTTCTCGACGAGGAAGCCGTCGCCGACCGGGCTCATCTTCTTCTTGCGCTTGATCGACAGGCGGCCGAGCACGCGGTCGAGCATCGGCTCGGACTTCGCCTGCCGCACCTCCAGCGCCGAGCAGAAGATCCGCGTCAGGTCGCCGATGTCCTTGGCGACGAGGAAATAGTGCTTCATGAAGCGCTCGACGTCGGTGAGGCCGGAGCGCTCCTGATAGCCGAGCAGGCGGGCGATCTCGCGCTGGACGTCGAAGGTCAGCCGGTCCTCGGCCTTGCGCGTGACGAAGTGGAGATTGCAGCGCACCGCCCACAGGAAGTCGTCGCACTTGCGCAGGCGGGTGTATTCGGCGCGCGAGAACACGCCGTGCCCGACCAGTTCCTCGCCGCTGTCGACCTCGTAGAAATATTTGGCGATCCAGAACAGGGTGTGCAGGTCGCGCAGGCCGCCTTTGCTCTCCTTGACGTTCGGCTCGACCAGATAGCGGGACTGACCCTGCCGCTTGTGGCGCTCGTCGCGCTCGGTGAGCTTGGCCTGGATGAATTCCTGGGCGCTGCCGGCCACCACCTCCTGCTTGAAGCGGCGGACGAGCTCGGAGAACAGGCCCTCGTGACCGAAGATCCGCCGCGCCTCAAGGATCGAGGTGCGGATCGTCATGTCCTCCTTCGACAGGCGGATGCACTCGTCCACCCGCCGGGTCGAATGGCCGACCTTCAGGCCGAGATCCCACAGCATGTAGAGGATGAACTCGACGACGCTCTCGCCCCACGGGGTCTGCTTGTAGGGCAGCAGGAACAGGAGATCGATGTCGGAGCCCGGCGCCAGCAGGCCGCGGCCATAGCCGCCGACCGCGATCACCGACATGTGCTCGCCGGACGAGGGATTGTCGACCTTGTAGATCTTCTGGGCGGCGAAATCGTAGATGATCCGGATCAGCCGGTCGGTGAGATGCGACAGGCGGCGGGCGCAGTCGTTGCCCTTGCGGTCGACCGCCAGCCGGCGCCGCGCTTCCTCGCGCGCCTCGGCATTGACCCGCTTCAGGATCGCCAGCACCTGCGCACGGGCCTTGTCCGGCGTCGCGGTGCCCGCCCAGGCCGCGTCGATCTCGGCACGGACGGCGGTTTCATCGAAGAGGCTCTCGGAATCGGCGGTTCTTGACATCGGCGGCCCAGGTTCGCGGCGCGGCCCGCCGCCAGTCCGGAGAAACGAAGGGTCGGGAGCAGTCCTCTCAAGGCCTTCGTGGGAAAACCGCCGGAAAGGTCCCGGTCGAACGGTATAGCAACCAACCATTAACGTCGTCGTACCGCCGCCGCGGGTTATAGGGCGTCCCGGCGGGAAGGTCCAGCGCCGGAGCGTCCGGCCCCCTGCCCTGCCGCGGATCGACCGGCGACCTGCCGATCGGGCAGCCCGGCGGTCCCGTTGCCCCCGATTTCGATGTATTGTTTCCGTTTCCGCGTCAAAAACCCCAAAATCGCCACGGCAATCAGGCCATATCGGGGCAGAAGGAACAAGTCCTCCTGAAGAACATTCTTCTCTCATCGTTCATGAGACAAGGAGTTCTCAAGATGAAACGCACTGTTGTTGCCATTCTTGCCACCGGCTTTCTCGCGACCGCCAGCATGACCGCTGCCAATGCGCAGGAAGGCACCGTCAACGGCGCCGCGGGCGGCGCGGTGACCGGAGCGATCGTCGGTGGCCCGGTGGGCGCCGCCGTCGGCGGCGTGGTCGGTGCCGCCGTCGGCACGATCGTCGCCCCGCCCGAGCCCGTCCAGCAGTATGTCGTGCAGCAGGAACAGCCGACCGTGATGGTCACCGAGCCGGTGGCCGTCGGCCAGCCGCTGCCGCAGAACGTGGTGCTGTATCCGATTCCCGACCAGCCGCAGTATGTCTACACGGTGGTCAACAACCAGCGCGTCATCGTCGACCCGCAGACCCGGACGGTGATCCAGGTCGTCAACTGACCGGATCATGCCCCTCGGGCACAGGCCCGACATCGGAATCGACGCCTTGCGCCGCCGTGGACATCCTTCCGCGGCGGCGTTTCGCTGTCGGCCTGTCAGGACCCCGACTTTATCCGCTCGGCCTTCAGCGCATAGAGCGCCTCCAGCGCGGCGCGCGGGGTGAGATCGTCCGGGTTGATGGCGTCGAGCAGTTCGAACAGGCGCGGCACCGCCTCCGCCTCCACCGGCGCGACCCGCCGCCGGGCCGCCGTGAACAGCGGCAGGTCATCGATCAGCGACGCGGGCGCGTGGCCGCCGGATTTTTCCAGTTCGGTGAGAACCGCCCTTGCCCGCTCGACCACCGCCGCCGGCAGGCCGGCGAGTTTGGCCACCTGGATGCCATAGGAGCGGTCGGCGGCACCCGGCACGATCTCGTGCAGGAAGACGACGTCGCCCTTCCATTCGCGCACCTTGACGGTGGCGTTCATCACCCGCTCCAGCCGCTCCGACAGCGCCGTCAGCTCATGATAGTGGGTGGCAAACAGCGCCCGCGCGCGGTTCACCGCATGCAGGTGCTCGATGGTGGCCCAGGCAATCGACAGGCCGTCGAAGGTGGCGGTGCCGCGGCCGATCTCGTCGAGGATGACGAGAGCGCGCGGCCCGGCCTGGTTGAGGATCGCCGCGGTCTCGATCATCTCGACCATGAAGGTGGAACGACCCCGGGCAAGATCGTCGGCCGCGCCGACACGGCTGAACAGGCGGTCGACGACGCCGATATGGGCGAAAGCCGCCGGCACGAAGGCACCCATCTGCGCCATGACGGCGATCAGCGCATTCTGGCGCAGGAAGGTCGACTTGCCGGCCATGTTGGGGCCGGTGACCAGCCAGATCCGCCCGCCCTCGCCGACACCCTGCTCTGGACCGAGATCGGCATCGTTCGGCACGAAGGCCTGTCCCTCCTCGGCCAGCACCTTTTCCACCACCGGATGCCGGCCGCCCTCGATGCGGAAGGCCAGGCTGGCGTCGACCTTCGGGCGCACATGGCCGGCGGCATCGGCCAGCGTCGCCAGCGCGGCGGCGACGTCGAGCACGGCCAGCGCCGCGGCGGCGCGCTTGATCGCGTCGCCGGCGGCGATCACCTTCGCCAGCAGCCGGTCGAACACCTCCAGCTCGATGGCGAGCGACTGCTCCCCGGCCCGCGCGATCCGGCCCTCCAGTTCGCCGAGTTCGAAGGTGGAGAAGCGCACGGCGTTGGCGAGCGTCTGGCGGTGGATGAACAGCGCCGACAGCGGCGGAGCCAGCAGCGCCGGCGCATGGTTCGGGCCGACCTCGACGAAATAGCCGAGCACGTTGTTGTGGCGGATCTTGAGGGCACGGATGTCGGTCTTCTCGACATAGCCCTGCTGCAGCGAGGCGATCACCTTGCGGCTCTCGTCGCGCAGCGCGCGGGACTCGTCGAGATCGGCCCGGCAGCCGGCCCGCACGAAGCCACCGTCGCGTTTCAGCAGCGGCAGCTCGTCGTCGAGGGCGGCGACGAGTTCGGCGCCGAGATCGTGCGGCGCCGCGGCAAGGCTGGCGAGGGCGGCAGCCACCTCCGCCCCCGGATCGGCGATCTCGACGAGGCGCCCGAAGATGCCGGCGGCCGCCGACAGCCCGCCGGCCACTGCCATCAGGTCGCGCGGGCCGCCGCGGCCAAGCACGAGGCGGGAGAGCGCGCGGGCCATGTCCGGCACGGCGGCAAGGCGGCGGGCGATGTCGGCGCGCAGGGTCGCGTCACCCAGAAACAGCGCCACCGCGTCCTGGCGGCGGCGGATCTCCTCGGGATCGGTCAGCGGGGCGGCGAGCCGCTCGGCAAGGAGACGCGCCCCGGCGCCGGTCACCGTTCGGTCGATGGCGGACAAAAGGCTGCCGCGCCGGTCGCCGCCGAGGGTACGGACCAGTTCGAGATTGGCACGGGTGGCGGCATCGATCGCCATGGTGCCGCCCGAGCCCTCGCGCCGCGGCGGATCGAGCGGCGGACGCTGGCCGATCTGGGTGCGGTCGAGATAGCCGACCACGGCGGCGGCCGCCTGCAGTTCGAGGCGGGAGAACTGGCCGTAGGCGTCGAGGCTGGCAACGCCGTAGAAGGCCGCGACCCGGGTCGCGGCAGTGGCCCCGTCGAAGAAGGCCCGCGGCACGGGGACTGCGGCCGCGCCCGACTGGCGCCAGATCGCCCGGAGGCCGTCCTCGGAAAACAGCACGTCCGGCACCAGCAGCTCGCGCGGCTCGATGCGGGCGATCGCCGACGAGAGCGCGTCGCCCTCGACCTCCGACACCCGGAACACGCCGGTCGACATGTCAACCCAGGCGAGCGCGAAACGGTCGTCGCCGCCCTCGGCCCCGCCCTTGGCCCGGGCGACGGCGGCGAGGAAATTCGCCCGCCGGGCGTCGAGCAGCGTGTCCTCGGTGATGGTGCCGGGGGTGACGAGGCGCACGACGTCGCGGCGGACCACGGACTTGGAGCCGCGCTTGCGCGCCTCCGCCGGATCCTCGGTCTGTTCGCAGACGGCAACGCGGTGGCCGAGCATGATCAGGCGCTGGAGATAGTCGTCGGCGGCATGGACCGGCACGCCGCACATCGGGATGTCCTGGCCGAGATGCTTGCCGCGCTTCGTCAGCGTGATGCCGAGTGCGCGGCTGGCCACCTCCGCGTCGTCGAAGAACATCTCGTAGAAGTCGCCCATCCGGAAGAACAGCAGGCTGTCCGGATTGGCGGCCTTGATCTCGATGAACTGCTCCATGACCGGCGTGATCCGGCCGGGATCGACAGCCTCGGGCATCGCGGCGGTCCCGGGCACGACCAGCGGCGCGTCGCCGGCCCCGGCATCCGCATCGGGAACGAACGGGCGCGTCATCGGGCGGATCGCCGGCGCGGGAGAAGGCGGAAAGGCGTGGTGCTCATGGGGCGCAAAGCCTAGCAGCTTCACGACGGGCGATCACGCCGCCCCGGCCGGGCGGGGCACGTCATCCCCAGATGTCGCGGCCCGGCGATGCCGGGTTCAGACCGCGATGGCGACGATCGGCAGGTCGGCGGGCTCTGCCGCCGGTCCGCTGCACTCGAGCGGCGCCGGGCGACCGAGCAGATAGCCCTGCGCCTCGTCGCAGCCCTCATGGCGAAGGAGGTCGAGCTGCGACCGGGTCTCGACGCCCTCGGCCAGCACCGGAACCTCGAGGCTGCGGCCGAGCGCGAGGATCGCGCGGATGATCGCCTTCGACTGCCGGTTGGTCTCGATCTCGGTCATGAAGCTGCGGTCGAGCTTGATCTTGTCGAAGGGGAAGGAGCGCAGGGTGTCCAGCGAGGAATAGCCGGTGCCGAAGTCGTCGATGGCGATGGTGACGCCGAGCGCCTTGATCTGGCGCAGGATGTGGAGCGCGCGGACCTTGTCGCCGATGATCGCCGATTCGGTGATCTCCAGTTCCAGACGCGCCGGCTGCAGGCCGGTCTCGACCAGGATGCCGTGCACGACGGCGACGAGATCGGCATGGCCGAGCTGCACCGGCGACAGGTTGACCGCGATGCGCCAGGGCTGCGCCCAGGACGCGGCCTGCCGGCACGCCTCGCGCAGCACCCATTCGCCGAGCGGAACGATCGCGCCGCATTCCTCGGCGATCGGAATGAACTCGGCCGGCGACACCATCCCGCGTTCGGGATGGCGCCAGCGCAGAAGCACCTCGTAGCCGGTGGTCTCGCCGGTCCCGACCGACTTCTGGATCTGGTAGAACAGGCCGAACTGGCCGAGTTCGATGGCCTTCCACAGATCGCGGGCGAGGGCGCGGCGATGACGCGCGGCCTCGTCCATGCGGGCCTCGTAGAAGCAGACGAAGCGGCCGATGGTGGCCTTGGCGCGGTACATCGCAAGGTCGGCGTTGTTGACGAGCTGATCGCGGCCGACGGCATCCTCGGGATAGACGGCGACGCCGGCGCTTGCCCCCGAGACGATCTCGAAGCCGTCGATCTCGATCCGGGTGCAGAGCGAGACCTCCAGTCGGGCGAGGAAGCCGTGCAGGTCCTCGTCGTGGGAAAAGCGCTTGAGCGCGACGAATTCGTCGCCGCCGAAACGGGCCACGAACTCGCCCTCCTGCAGATCGCCCGCCAGACGCGCCGCGACGATCTTCAGCACCTCGTCGCCGGTGGCGTGACCGCGCTGGTCGTTGATTTCCTTGAAGTCGTTGAGATCGATGCCGACCACGGCAACACGCAGGCCGAGCCGGGCCGCTGCCTCCAGCTCGTCGTCGAGCCGTTCGTTGAAATGGTCGCGGTTGGGCAGGCCGGTCAGGCCGTCGTGACGGGCCATGTGCACGATGCGCGCCTCGCTGCGGCTGCGCTCGGTGATGTCCTCGAAGGTGGAGACGAAGCCGCCGCCCGAATGCACGGTGTGAACGATCGACAGGATGCTGCCATCGGGCAGGGTCTCGATCATGGCGCCGCCACCGGCGCGGATGACCCGGCGGTGCCGCTCGTAGGCCTCGAGGGCAGCCTCCGGCGTATCGGGCTGGCCGGGAAGGACCGCGCCGACCCGCATGACCAGGTCGGCCATCGTCAGGCCGCGTTCGACCGCGTCGGCAGGCAGGCCGAACACCTCCTCGAAACGCGGGTTCCACAGCACCAGCCGCTCATCGGCATCGAACAGGCAAAGCCCCTGGGACATGTTGCCAAGGGCGACGTCGAGATTGCGGCGCGCCTCGGCGACCGCGTCGGCATCGGCCTTCTTGCGGGAGATGTCGCGGGTGATCTTGGCAAAGCCGAGCAGGCTGCCGTCGGGGCGCCGGATCGGGTCGATCACCACATGCGCCCAGAAGGTGCTGCCGTCCTTGCGAACCCGGATGCCCTCGGACTCGAACTTGCCCTCCGCAAGGGCCGTTTGCAGCGCGCGCTGCGGCAGTCCGGCCTGCCGGTCCGCCTCGGTGTAGAACATGCCGAAATGCCGGCCGATCGCCTCCTCCGGACGATAGCCCTTGGTGCGCTCGGCGCCGGCGTTCCAGTTGGTGATATGGCCCGTCTCGTCCAGGAGATAGAGCGCGTAGTCGGTCATGCCCTCCACCAGCAGGCGAAAGTTGAGGTCCTTCTCGTCGGCCCGGTCCTGGGCCCGCCGGCCGACGATCGCCACGCCGAGGCAGAAGACGAGGATCAGCAGCGCGGCGGCGGCGATCACCAGCGCCAGCATCGACGACGAGATGCCGAGCTCCATGGTCGCCCGGGTCGGGTCGGGATGGACGACCACCGCGCCCATCGCCGTGAAATGCAGGCAGACGATGCCGAGGGTCAGCAGGCCGGCGCCCAGAAGCGTCTCGCGCATCCGCTCGCGGCGGCTGACCACGTAGAAGGCCGCGCCGTCCAGCAGCATGCCGAGCACGATGGAGGCGACGACCAGATCGGTCTGCCAGGTGATGTCGGCGGGGATCATCACCGCGCGCATGCCGAGGAAATGCATGAGCGCGATGCCGAGGCCGGCGATGGCGCCGCCGAGGATCGCCACCTGTCCGTCGCGCACCATCGCGGCCGCGCCGAGGCCGACCGAGACCATCAGGATCGCGGCGGCGAGCGACAGGACCGTGAGATTGAGCTCGAAGCCGAGATCGAAGCCCGGGCGATAGGCCAGCATGGCGATGAAATGCGTCGCCCAGATTCCGAAGCCGCCGCAGACGCCGCCGCTCGCGATCCACAGCGCCTTGGCGCCGCCGGTGGCGCGCATCGCGCGGTTGAGAAAGCTGACGGCGGCAAAGCTGCTGATGAAGCAGACAAGGCCTGCAAGGATGACAAGCCGGAGATCGTGGTTGATCACAAGGCAGGACAGGACACGCAACATCGCAGCTTTCCCCGGAGGCGAGCCCGGACCGTAGCCACGATTTCTTGCGAAGAAGTTGCAGTAACTTCAATGTGATCAGATACGCACGCACTTCATCCTTGGCGTGTGCCGACGCCAGACGCCTCGCCCCGGGCGCGTCGTTTCAGCCGGCGGGAACAGTCTTCTCCGGGCTCTTGCACAGGTCGGCGATCAGACAGTGCTCGCATTCGGGCCGGCGCGCCTTGCAGACATAGCGCCCGTGCAGGATCAGCCAGTGATGGGCATGCTGGAGGTAGCCGGCCGGAATGATCCGCAGGAAGGCGGTTTCCACCTCCAGCGGTGTCTTGCCGGGCGCAAGGACGAGCCGGTTGCCGATCCGGAAGATGTGGGTGTCGACCGCGAAGGTCGGCTCGCCGAAAGCGATGTTGAGCACGACGTTGGCGGTCTTGCGGCCGACGCCGGGCAGCGCCTCCAGCGCATCGCGTGCGCGCGGCACCTCGCCGCCGTGCTCGCGGACCAGCATCTCGGAGAGGGCGATGACATTCTTCGCCTTGTTGCGGAAGAGCCCGATGGTCTTGATATGCTCGCGGACGGCGTCCTCGCCGAGCGCGACCATCTTCTCCGGCGTGTCGGCCGCGGCAAACAGCGCCCGCGTCGCCTTGTTGACGCCCGCGTCCGTCGCCTGCGCGGAGAGCACCACGGCCACCAGCAGGGTGAAGGCGTTGACGTGTTCCAGCTCGCCCTTCGGCTCGGGATCGGCCTGCCGGAACCGCTCGAAGATCGCCGCCACCTCGGCCGGGCTGTAGACGGGCCCCTTCGCCCGGCGGGCGCGCGCCGGTTTGCGGGCGATGGCGGCCTTGGCGGGGGGCGATTTTTTACCTGGCGGGCGCTTTTCGTCGCTCATCCCCCCTCTATACTCAAGTGCCATGGAAACACCCAGTCCCGGCGGCGCGGCGTCCGATCCTGTCGACATCTTTTTCGCGGCCCGGCTGACGCCGCACCGCTCGCTGAGCCCGCAGGGGTTTCTGGCGCTGATGGCGGCCGTGGGCGCGGTCAGCTTCGCGCTCGGCCTGTTCTCGGTGGTGAAGGGCGCCTGGCCGATCGCGGGCTTCTTCGGCCTCGACGTGGCCATCCTCTGGTTCGCCTTCCGGCGCAATTTTGCCGACGCCCGCCAGTATGAGGAAATCCGCCTGTCGCCGACCGAACTCCTCATCCGCCGCGTCGGCCGCCGCGGCGACGAACAGGTCTATCGCTTCAATCCCTACTGGGTGCGGCTCGACATGCTGCGGCTGGAGGACGAGGGTCTGAAGCGGCTCGATGTGATCTCCCACGGCCAAGGCCTCGAGATCGGCGCCTTCCTCAACCCCGACGACCGCGAGAGCTTTGCGGAGGCGTTCGGACGGGCACTCGGGACCGTGCGTCGCTGACCTTTTCAAGCCGCTCCACAACAGAGGAAGGTCCCAAACGCACCGCATCGGAAATCGGGTGGCGGTTTCGCCTGCCGCGGCTATCCTCGCCAGACCGAGAGGAGAGCCCCATGGACGCCGCTGCCCTGCCCCTTCGCATCGAGCCCGACCTGCTGCGCCCCGTGGGCGCTTCTGCCGGTGCACCCGACCTGATCCTGCCCAAGACGAGCGGCCTCCTGATGAATGCCGGAACGCCCCGCGAGCTGCTGATTGCCGCCGACGACTACCGGCTGGTGCGCGACACGATCCGCTGGCTGAACGAGAACTGGCAGGGCCAGCCCGAGCTGGAGACGATCGCCGCGGCGGTCGGCGCGCCGGCGGCCCATCTCCACAAGGTGTTCACCCGATGGGCCGGGCTCAGCCCCAAGGCGTTCCTGCAGGCGCTGACCCTCGACCACGCCCGGCGCCTGCTCGACCAGTCGGCCAGCATCCTCGACACCGCGCTGGAGGTGGGTCTTTCCGGCCCCGGCCGGCTGCACGACCTGTTCGTCACCCACGAGGCGATGTCGCCGGGGGCCTACAAGGCGCGCGGCGCCGGCGTCACGATCTCCTACGGTTTCCACCCGTCGCCCTTCGGCTCGGTGCTGCTGATGGCGACCGAGCGGGGCCTCGCCGGCCTTGCCTTCGCCGACGCGGGCGAGGAGGCGGCCGCGCTCGCCGACATGCGGCAGCGCTGGCCGGCGGCGGCCTATGTGGAAGATCCGGTGCTGACCGCGCCCTATGTGGCGCGCATCTTCGATCCCCATGCCTGGGCGAAGGACCGGCCGCTGCGGGTGGTGTTCATCGGCACCGACTTCGAGGTGCGGGTGTGGGAGACGCTGCTGCGCATTCCGCTCGGCAAGGCGACCACCTATTCCGACATCGCCCGCCACATCGGCAAGCCGGCGGCGGCCCGGGCCGTGGGCTCGGCGGTCGGCCGAAATCCGCTGTCCTTCGTCGTGCCCTGCCACCGCGTGCTCGGCCGCACGGGTGATCTCTGCGGCTACCACTGGGGCCTGACGCGCAAGCGCGCGATCCTCGGCTGGGAGACCGGCGTGACGGATGGCGACAAGGCGAAGTGAGGGGGGGGGGAAGTTTCGCGAGGCTGCGGCCTGCCGCAAGGTTCCCCCTCTCCCTGTCCCTC
>NZ_MCRJ01000004.1 GCF_001720135.1 Methylobrevis pamukkalensis | reverse complement strand
CGGCCACGCCGGACGTCGCCGAGACGCCGGTTCGCCTGGACGCCGTGCGGGTCAAGCCCGGCACCGAGACCGAGGACGAGGAAGACGGCGCCAACCGTCCGGGTGGCGCCGCCGCCCGCAAGGCCCGTCCGGCCGAGGTCAAGCCCGCGCCCAAGCGCGGCGCCGACGATCGCCGCAAGGGTCGCCTCACCATCACCACCGCCACCGGCGGGGAGGATGAGGAAGCCACGCGCGGCCGTTCGCTCGCCGCCCTGCGCCGCCGCCGCGAGAAGGAAAAGCGCGGCCACCAGAGCGGCCCGCGCGAGAAGGTCCTGCGCGAGGTGATCCTGCCCGAGGCGATCACCATCCAGGAACTCGCCAACCGCATGGCCGAGCGGTCCGTCGACGTGATCAAGCTGCTGATGAAGCAGGGGCAGATGCTCAAGATCAACGACGTGATCGACGCCGACACGGCCGAGATCATCGCCACCGAGATGGGCCACACGGTCAAGCGCGTGTCGGATTCGGATGTCGAGGAAGGTCTCTACGCCGAGCCGGATCACGACGACGACACCACGCCGCGTCCGCCGATCGTGACCGTCATGGGCCACGTCGACCACGGCAAGACCTCGCTGCTCGACGCCCTGCGTCACGCCAACGTGGTCTCCGGCGAGGCCGGCGGCATCACCCAGCATATCGGCGCCTACCAGGTCGAGCAGGGCGGTCAGAAGATCACCTTCATCGACACCCCCGGTCACGCCGCCTTCACGGCGATGCGCGCCCGCGGCGCCAAGGCCACCGACATCGTCATCCTCGTGGTGGCGGCCGACGACGGCGTGATGCCGCAGACGATCGAGGCAATCGCCCACGCCAAGGCGGCGGGCGTGCCGATGATCGTGGCGATCAACAAGATCGACAAGCCGACCGCCAAGCCGGAGCGCGTGCGCACCGAACTGCTCCGCCACGACGTCGTGGTGGAATCGATGGGCGGCGACACGCTCGAGGTCGAGGTCTCGGCGCTCAAGAAGCTCAATCTCGACAAGCTGCTGGAAGGCATCCTGCTGCAGTCGGAAGTGCTCGAGCTCAAGGCCAATCCGGACCGCGCCGCCGAGGGCATCGTCATCGAGGCGCGGCTCGACAAGGGCCGCGGCCCGGTCGCCTCGGTTCTGGTCCAGCGCGGCACGCTCAAGGTCGGCGACATCCTCGTCGCCGGCTCCGAATGGGGCCGCGTTCGCGCCCTGCTCGACGACAAGGGCGCCAATGTCGGCGCGGCCGGTCCGTCGATGCCGGTCGAGGTGCTCGGCTTCCAGGGCACGCCCGATGCCGGCGACCGCGTCGCCGTGGTCGAGAACGAGGCCCGTGCCCGCGAGATCACCGAGTATCGCGAGCGCCAGAAGCGCGACACGATGCACAAGAGCGTCGCCGGTCTGCGCGGCTCGCTCGAGCAGATGATGTCGAAGCTTCAGGCCGCTGGCCACAAGGAGTTCCCGCTCGTCATCAAGACCGACGTGCAGGGCTCGCTGGAGGCGATCGTCGGCGCGCTGGAGAAGCTCGGCAACGACGAGGTCATGGCCCGCGTCATCCATGGCGGCGTCGGCGGCATCACCGAGTCCGACATCACGCTGGCCGAGGCCTCCGAGGCGCGATCATCGGCTTCAACGTCCGTGCCAATGCACAGGCGCGGATGGCGGCCGAGCGCAACGGCACCGAGATCCGCTACTACAACATCATCTACAACCTCGTGGATGACGTGAAGGCGGCGATGAGCGGCATGCTCTCTCCGGAACGTCGCGAGACCTTCCTCGGCAATGCGGAGATCCTCGAGATCTTCAACATCACCAAGGTTGGCAAGGTCGCCGGTTGCCGCGTCATCGAGGGTTCGGTGGAGCGCGGTGCGCAGGTGCGCCTGATCCGCGACAACGTCGTGATCCACGAGGGCAAGCTCGGCACGCTCAAGCGCTTCAAGGACGACGTGAAGGAAGTTCACGCCGGCCAGGAGTGCGGCATGAACTTCGAGAACTACCAGGACATGCGCGCCGGCGACGTCATCGAATGCTTCCGCGTCGAGGAAATCGCGCGGACGCTGTGATCGCGGCCTTGACCGTCCCTCCTCGAGGCCGTGCGGACCCCCGCACGGCCTCGATTGCATTGTGAAGACCGTCCGGAACGAGACCCATGGCCCGAAAGAATTCCGGCCCCGCTTCGGGGCTGCCCTCCCAGCGCCAGCTGCGCGTCGGCGAACTGATCCGCCACGTGATCGCGGAAATCCTCGCCCGCAGCGAGATCGCCGATCCGGAGCTGGAGGCGATGATGATCACCGTGCCGGAGGTGCGCATGTCGCCCGACCTCCAGCACGCCACCATCTTCGTGACGCTCACCACCGGCGGCGACGCCAGCGACGCCGTGAAGGCGCTTTCCCGCCACGCCAAGTGGTTGCGCGGCCAGGTGGCGCACAAGGTCAACCTCCGTTTCGCCCCCGAGCTCCGCTTCCGCTACGACACCCGCTTCGACGAGACCGCCCGGATCGACGCCCTGCTGCGCTCGCCGGAAGTGGCCCGGGATCTGAAGCGCGACGACGACGAGGCATGAGGGGCGGGTTCGCGCGGATTCTCCGCCTCTCTCCATTTTCGCCGGCTGAGGATCAACGAAGCCGCCACCAGGCGAGGGCGCGGCCGCCCTTGCCTCGCCGGTCGGATCCATGATGATCTCAAGCGATCATGGATCTTTGCAGACGAGGCGTCATGACGACGACGCGGCGGCGCCGCCAGATCTTGCTAGAGCCTGCGCAAAGCCAGCGGCGGACGCGACGTCTGTTTCGCCGCGAATTTCAGGCGTCCCTGATGTCGGACAGCAAGTGGCGAAAGCTGCTCACGCTTCTCCATGAGAGCGAGCTGAACCTGCCAGCCTGCATCGTCAAATGGATCGACTGGCCGGTGCCGGTTCTCATGGCAACGCCATCGGCCGCCGATCTCCATCCCCCACGCGGCTTTCTGGACTCCCTCGAATTTGGCCCGTTTGCGCTTGGCTCGATCGAATGGATGGAATTTCCCGATGTCGTTCCGACGGAGCCCCGCAAACGCAATCTCCTTCTCGGACCAGACGTGCCGATAGACGACCGGTATCACGGCAGATGCGGTGCTCAGCAGGTCGATCGTGCCATCGCTGCGCTGGTGATGAAGGGCCAATTTCCGCTGGAGCGTCGAGACACCGGCTTGAGGATCATCGGGCATTGCCACCGGATTGCGCCCGAACGGGTCGGCTGACACAACACACTGACGGCCGTTCCCACGGTCGATTGGCCTCGAGACCGCCCCCAAATTTCCTCTGTTCATTTTGTGTGCAGACTGCACGTATTTTTCATGTTGATCAAAATCGCGGACCACTATTTAATCTGAGTAAATCGACGGGCCGGTGCGGAAGGCGTAGTCTGCCGCATCGAAGGGGCGCCAGCCGCCTCCTCCGTTGCCAAAAGCTCAGCGATCAGGTCCGCCATGAAACCAGCCGCCTTCGCCTATCTCGCCCCGACCACGCTTGCCGAAGCGCTGGAGATGATCGACCGGATCGGGGACGACGGCAAGATTCTGGCCGGCGGCCAGAGCCTCGTGCCGGCGATGAACTTTCGGCTGGCCCGGCCCGGGACCCTCGTCGACATCAACGGTGTCGCGGGCCTTTCCGGCATCTCCGGCGACAGCGCGCGCGGCATCTCGATCGGCGCGCTCACCCGCCATGCGGCCTTCCACACCCCGCCGTTTTCCGGCCCGCTCGCCGATCTCCTCGCCAAGGTGGTGCGCAACATCGCCCACTATCCGATCCGCCAGCGCGGCACCTTCGGCGGCAGTCTCTCCCACGCCGATCCGGCCTCCGAATGGTGCCTCGTCACGGCCACGCTCGGCGCAACCCTGCACATCGCCAGCCTGACCGGCACGCGCGAGGTTGCCGCGGCCGACTTCTTCCGCGGCACCTTCACCACCGCGCTCCAGCCGTCCGAGATCCTCGTGCGCATCGACCTGCCGCCGCTCGGCGCCGGCTGGGGCACGGGCTTTTACGAATTCTCCCGCCGCAAAGGCGATTTTGCCCTCGCCATGGCGCTCACCGCCCTGCGCATCGAGGGCGGCACGATCCGCGAGGCGCGCCTCGGCGTCGGCGGCGTCGCCGACCGGGCGCTGCGGCTCGCCAAGACCGAGGCCTTCCTCGTCGGCCAGCCGGCACATGCCGAAACCTTCGCCGCTGCGGCCGCGATGGCGCAGGACAGCATCGATGTCAGCGAGGACATCCACGCCGGCGCCGACTATCGCCGCGATCTCCTCGGCACCGTGATCCGCCGCGCGCTGGCGGAGGCCGCGGCATGACCTGGATCGGCCGCTCCCTGCCACGTCTGGAAGACCCGAGCCTGCTCAAGGGTCACGGCACCTATGTCGCCGACCATGCCGACGGCGCGCTGCATGTCGCCTTCGCGCGCAGCCCGCTCGCGGCCGGCGAGATCCTCGGCATCGAGCTGCCGGAGATCGCGCCCGGTGGCGGCCAGGTGTTCACCGCCGCTGATCTCCACGGCGTCGGCGTGATCCGCCCGGTGCTGAACCGGCCCGATTACCGGGCCGTCGGCCAGCCCGCGCTCGCTGCCGGACGGGTCGTGTTTCCGGGCCAGGCCGTCGCCGTCGCGGTCGCCCGCACCGCCGCCGAGGCGGAAGATCTCGCCGAGCAGGTGTTCATCGACATCGAGCCGCAGGACCCGATCCTGACCTTCGACGCGGCGCTGGCCGAAGGTGCCCGGGCCGTGCATCCGGAAGCCCCGGAAAACGTGCTGGTCGAGGGCAATCTGAAGACCAAGGGGTTCGACGAGGCAGTCGCGCAGGCCGCGGTTGTCATCGAGCTCGATCTGCGCTCGCGCCGCCAGTCGGCGGTGCCGATGGAGACCCGCGGCGGGGTCGCGAGCTACGACCGGGCCACCGGCCGCGTCACGCTGGTCGCCTCGGTGCAGATGCCGCACATGCTGCGCACCGGCTTGGCCGACGTGGTCGGCATGGCCGAATCCGACCTGCGCGTGATCGCGCCGGATGTCGGCGGCGGCTTCGGCCAGAAGATGTCGCTGTTTCCCGAATATGTCGTCCTCGTCTGGCTGGCCCGCAAGCTGCGCACCAAGGTGGCGTGGATCGAGGACCGCCGCGAGAATTTCCTTGCCTCCGCCCACAGCCGCGACCAGGCCTTTTTCGTGCGCGGCGCCTTCTCGGCCGAGGGACGGCTGCTGGCGCTCGATGCCAACCTGAAGTCCAACGTCGGCGCCTTTTCCTGCTATCCGGTCACCTGCGGCGTGGAGCCGCTGATGGCCTTCGGCGAGCTGCCCGGCCCCTATGTCGTGCCGGAATACCGGGGCCGCTCGCGCGGCGTCACCACCAACACCTGCATGATGGCGCCCTACCGCGGCGTCGCCCGGCCGATGCTGACCTTCACCATGGAACGGCTGATGGAGAAGGCGGCGAAAGCCCTCGGCCTCGACGCGGTCGAGATCCGCCGCCGCAACCTGATCACCAGCTTTCCCCATCGCTCGCCGACCGGGGTCGTCTACGACGAGGGCTCCTACCTGCAGGCGATGGAGGCCGCCGTCGCCCATGTGGACGTGCCGGCCTTTCGCGCCCGGCAGGCCAGGGCCCGCACCGAGGGCCGCTATCTCGGCCTCGGCGTCTCGGTGTTTTCCGAGCGCACCGGCTACGGCACGCCGGTCTATGCCCAGCGCGGCATGGGCATCGTGCCGGGCTATGAAAGCGTCGATCTGGCCATGGACCCGTCCGGCAACGTCGAGGTCCGCATCGGCTCCTCGCCCCATGGCCAGGGTCTCAAGACCGCGCTCGCCCAGCTCGTCGCCGACGAGATCGGCGTCGTGCCGGACCGGGTGCGGGTGATCGCCGGCGACACCGACGCGACGCCCTATGGCTGGGGCACGTTCGCCAGCCGGTCGATGGTGATCGCCGGCGGCGCCACCAAATTCGCGGCCGAGGCGGCCGCGGATAAGCTGAAGGCGATCGCCGCGAAGATGATGGAGGTCGAGGTCGGCGCGGTGGTGCTGGACGAGGGCTATGCCCGGGTGCCCGGCACCAACAAGGCCACCCCGATCCCCGATCTTGCCCGCGCCGCCCATCACCAGAGCCAGCGCTTCGGCCTGGAGGCCGGCATCCGCACCAGCGGCTTCTACGATCCGGGCGGCACCTTCTCCAACGCCTGCCACATCTGCGAGGTCGAGGTCGACATCGAGACCGGCGGCGTGAAGATCCTCCGCTTCGTCGTCGTCGAGGACGCCGGCGTGCTGATCAACCCGATGATCGTCGACGGCCAGATCGCCGGCGGCGTGGCCCAGGGCATCGGCAACGCGCTCTACGAGGAGCTGATCTACGACGAGGACGGCAACCTCCTCACCACCTCGCTCGCCGACTACCTGCCGCCGACCGCGCTCGAAGTGCCGGATCTGGAGATCCTCCACATGGAGACGATCTCGCCGGAGAGCGTGACCAAGGCCAAGGGCGTGGGCGAGGGCGGCACCATCGGCGCCCCGGCCGCGGTGCTCAACGCGGTTGCCGACGCGCTCGCCCCCTTCGGCGTCGAGATCGACGAGATGCCGGCGACCCCGCAGAAGATCCGCCTCGCGATCAGGAACATGGCGATCAGGAACACGAGGGCTCCGGCCGATGTCTGACAAGATCAAGATCACCCTGACCGTCAACGGCACCGCGATGACCGCCGAGGTCGAACCGCGCCGCAGCCTCGCCGACATGCTGCGCGACGACCTGCGGCTCACCGGCACCCATCTCGGCTGCGAACACGGGGTCTGCGGCGCCTGCACCGTGCTGGTCGACGGCAAGCCGGTGCGCTCCTGCCTGATGTTCGGCGTCCAGGCGAACGGCGCCTCGGTGCGCACCGTCGAGGGTCTCGCCGATGGCGACAGGCTGCATCCGCTGCAGCAGGCCTTCTGGGAAAACCACGGCCTGCAATGCGGCTTCTGCACCCCCGGCTTCCTGATGCTGGCGGCCGGCGCGCTGGAGGAAAACCCCGACATGACCGACGAGGAGATCCGCGACGTGCTCTCCTCCAACCTCTGCCGCTGCACCGGCTACCAGAACATCGTCAAGGCCGTGCGCCTTGCCGCCGAGGTGATGAAGGCGGGCCCGGCCCCGCAGGCGACACGTTCATGAGAGACACGGGCATGAGCGGCATCGGCATGTCGGTGAAGCGGCTCGAGGACGGGCCGCTCCTGCGTGGGCAGGGCTGCTTTGCCGCCGATTTCAATGCGCCGGGCCAGGTGCACATGCGCGTCGTGCGCTCGCCCGTCGCCTTCGGCCGCATCCTCGCCGTGGAGATCGACGACGCGGTCGCGCTGCCCGGCGTGCTCGCCGTCTGGACCATCGCCGACGTCGACGACCTGCCGCCGATCGACTTCCGCATGACCCGGATCGAGGGTCTCGCGCCCTATCGCCAGCATGTGCTGGCCCGTGACTACGTGCGCTATGTGGGCGAGCCGGTGGCCGTGGTGTTCGCGGTCGATCCCTATGTGGCCGAGGATGCCGCCGATCTGGTCTTCTGCGATGTCGACGAGCTCGATGCCGTGCTCGATCCGCTGGCCGCCCCCTCGGCCTTCAAGCCGGACACGATGCCGGGCTTCCTCAGCGAGCCGGCTGTGGTGCGCAAGGGCTACGGCGACCTCGACGCCGCCTTTGCCGACGCCCACCGGGTGATCGAACTCGAGGTCAAGATCGGTCGCCACAGCGGCGTGCCGATGGAAACCCGCGGCGCGCTCGCCGTCTTTGACGCCGCGCGCGACGTCCTCACCATGTATGGCGCCGCAAGGTGCCCCACTACAACCGCGACGCCATCGCCCGCATGCTGGGCCGCGATCCCGCGCGGCTGCAATTGTCGGAAGGCCATGTCGGCGGCGGCTTCGGCATCCGCGGCGAGCTCTATCCCGAAGACGTGCTGGTCTGCGCCGCCGCCCTGCGCCTCGGCGTGCCGGTGAAATGGGTGGAGGACCGCAAGGAGCATCTGCTCGCGGCCAACCATTCCCGCGACCAGGTCTACCGCCTGCGCGCCGCGGTCGATTCGCGCGGCTACATCCTCGGCCTCGACGCCGAGTTCACCACCGACCAGGGCGCCTATGTGCGCACCCACGGCGGCACGGTCACCGATCTCGCCGCCGGCCTGCTGCCCGGCCCCTACGTGATCCCGGCCTACCGGGTCGCCGGCCACATCCGGCTGACCAACAAGACGCCGTCGGGCACCTACCGCGCGCCGGGCCGCTACGAGTCGACGTTTGCCCGCGAGCGACTGGTCGATCGCATCGCCGCCGAACTCGGCCTCGATCCGGTCGAGGTCCGCCGCGTCAATCTCGTTCCGGCCGAGGCGATGCCGTTCCACCGCGGCCTCGACACGCTCGGCACCCACGTGGTCTACGATTCCGGCCTCTACCACGACCTGCTCGACCGCACGCTCGCCCATGTCGGCCATGCGCAGGCGCGGATCGATGTCGCCGCCCGGCGCAACGCCGGCGAGGCGGTGGGGCTCGGCCTTGCCTTCTTCGTGGAAAAGAGCGGCCTTGGCCCGAAGGATCTCGCCCGCATCGCGATTGCTCCCGACGGCAGCGTCGAGATCGTCACCGGCGTCGCGTCGATCGGGCAGGGGGTGGAAACCGTGCTGGCGCAGATCGCCTCCGAAACCCTCGGCATCGCGCCCGAGCGGATGCGGGTGATCCACGGCCAGACCGACCGGATCGAATACGGTCTTGGCGCCTTCGCCTCGCGGGTCACGGTGATGACCGGCTCGGCGGTGAAGATCGCCAGCGAGGATGTTCTGGCGCGGGCGCGTCCCGCCGCTGCCGCCCTGCTGCAGGCCGATCCCGCCGGTCTCATTTTCGAGAAGGGTTCCTTCGTTTCCGCCTCGGGCGCCTCGGCGTCGCTCGCCGACGTCGCCCGGCATCTCGGCGGACCGGGGCTCACCGGCGAGGGCGAGTTCGCCGCCGACCACATGAACTATCCCTACGGCATCCATGTCGCGCAGGTGCGGGTCGACCGCGAGACCGGCGGCGTGACGGTCGAGCGCTACGTGGTCGCCTGCGATGTCGGCCGCGCGGTCAATCCGATGCTGGTCGAGGGGCAGATCGTCGGCGCCTGCGCCCAGGGCATCGGCGGCGCGCTGCTGGAGGAATTCGTCTACGACGAGGGCGGCCAGCCGCTCGCGGCCAGCCTCGCCGACTATCTGATGCCGACCTGCCACGAGATGCCGCCGGTGGAGGCCTTCGTGCGCGAGGACGCGCCGAGCCCGCAGAATCCGCTGGGAGTAAAGGGCGCGGGCGAGGGCGGGATCACGGCCGTCGGCGCGGCGATCGCCGCGGCAATCGACGATGCGCTGCAGAGCCCGGGTCTCGTCACCCGCCTGCCGGTCTCGCCGTCGCGGCTGCATGCCCTTGTCGCGGGGCTCCGGTGAGCGCGGCGCGGCCTGGCCGCGACCGGCCGGATGTTTCCGGCGCCTCAGCCGCGGTCGAGGTTGAACCACAGGGTGCGGACCTTGCCGCCGCCGTGGTTCCAGATCTTGTGCTGCCGCCGCGAGTCATAGGCGATCAGGTCGCCGGCCTTGAGCTGGTGGCTGATGCCGTCGACCTCGACGGTCAGCTGGCCCTCGAGGATGAAGCCGTATTCGAAGCCCTCGTGGGAGATCGGCCGCTCGGCGCTGCCGGTGTGGGCCTCGTATTCGTTGAGCGCAACCGAGACGCCGCGCTCGCGGTCCTCGCGCAGCATCCGCCGCACCACATGCTTGGCGGTCTCGACGATCGGGGCATCCTCGGAATGGACCACCAGCCGGTCTTCCCGCACCTCCGGGGTCGCCACCAGCTCCGACATGGTGATGCCGAGCGCATTGGCGATCACGATCAGCGAGCCGATCGAGGGCGAGGCGCGGCCGCGCTCGACGAGGCTCAGCATCGACGGGCTGACGCCCGACACCTGCGCGATCGCCTGCAGGGTCATGCCGCGGCCGAGCCGGGCCTCGCGAATCCGGTTGCCGATCGCCGCCAGCGCGCTGGCCGTCGCGTCGGCCACCGAGTCGAGCCCGCCTTCCGAAGGCATGTCCATCTGCGAAGTCCCTTCGTCGCCGTCAGCTCGGCCGAGCTTGACGTGTATTTTCCGGCGTTCCGGATCAACCATGGTGTTGACCTTGTTTTTTGACTAAATTAAAATCCGTTCAATGACAAACAAAATGAGCGCCAGATATGACCTCTTCCGCGAATGTGGTGCGTGTCATCGACACCTCGTCTGACTGTCCGGAAATTCCGATCATCGAAAGAAACGGCCGCGGGCGTGTGGTGCTCTGGCCCGGTAACGGTGCCAGGTTCCGGAGTTTTCAGCTTATCTCACTTACCGAAGGCGGCTCAACCATTCCCCTGAGCCATGCGTCGGACTGTGTCTACTACGTGATATCCGGAACCGGCCGCATCGTCGATCTCGGCGGTGACGGAACGTCCGAACTCGTCGAGGGCACGATGGTTCACATCGATGCCGGCGACAGCTACCGCATCGAGACCGATGCCAGGATCGAGATCCTCGGCGGCCCCTGTCCGCCCGATGCCGCGTTCTACGCCGGCATCGCTGCCCTGGAAGGCGCACTCTGATGGCGATCCGGATCTTCCACCGCGACCACCCGACCCTGCGCCTGCCGCTGATCTCGAAGGATGCCCGCTTCGTGGTGTGGCCGGGCGTCGGTGCCTGGAACGCCAACATGAACTATGTCCGGCTCGAGCCGGGCGAGGAGAACGTGCCCCATATCCATTCGCTGTCCGAGGATACCATCTTCATCCTCGAGGGCGAGGGCACGATCTGCGACTTCACCAATGACATCGAGGTGCCGTTCCGCGCCGGCTGCGTCGTGCACGTGCCGGTCGGGGTCAAGCACGCGGTCAAGGCCAACCGCGGCACCGGCATCGTCAGCGTCGGCGGCCCGGCCCCGGCCGACGTGCCGCTGCTCAAGGCGGTCAAGGCGTTGCCGGCCGACGCGGAACCGCCGAAATGAGCCTTGGCGTCGCCGCCGTCCAGTTCCAGAGCGCGCTCTACCGGCCGGACGAGAACCGGGCGCGGACGCTCGACCTGATCGACCAGGCCGCGGCGGCCGGCGCGAAGCTGGTGATCCTCCCGGAACTCTCCATCTCCGGCTACGGCATCGACCGCGACGGACTGGAGGCCTGCGCCGAGCCCGTGGACGGGCCGACGCTTCAAGCCTGGCAGGCCGCCGCCGCGCGCCTCGGCATCCACATCGCCGGCGGCTTCTGCGAGCGCGCCGACGGCCGCCTCTACAATGCAGCGATGCTGGTCGGACCGGACGGTCTCGTCGGCCATTACCGCAAGCTGCATCTGTTCGACCGGGAAAAGCACGTGTTCACGCCCGGCGATCTCGGTCTGCCGGTCGCCGACCTGCCGTTCGGCAAGGTCGGCATCTGCGTCTGCTACGACCTGCGCTTCGTCGAGGTGGTGCGGGCGCTCGCCCTCAAGGGCGCGTCGATCATCGCGGTGCCCACCGCCTGGGTCGGCGGCTTCGATGCCGATCCCTTCGACGCCATGGGCTACATCGGCCAGGCGCGCGGGGCGATCCTGCAGGCCAATCTCAGCCAGGTGTTCATCTGCTGCGCCTCCCAGCCGGGCCGGCGCGACGACGTGCGCTTTCTCGGCTCCTCGCTGATCGTCGATCCGTGGGGCACGGTGCTCGCCGGTCCCCTCGATCCCGACCGCGAGGGCATCGCGCTTGCGGCGATCGATCCGTCGGCAGCAAAGGCCGCGCAGGTGCGGTCCGAACTGGTCCGCCCGCGCGAGGACCGGCGCACCGACGTCTACGCGATCACCGTCGACGGCACCGCCTGGTGACGTCGCCCAGCCCGGAACAAGGCCAGACCGGAACAAGGACAGACCGCATGAAACTCCAGCAGGACTTCACCATCAACCGGCCGGTCGACGAGGTCTGGGCCTTCTTCCACGACATTCCCGCGCTCGCCGAATGCCTGCCCGGCGCCGAATATCTCGGGCCGAAGGAGGGCGGCGGCCACACCGGCAAGGTGACGAGCAAGGTCGGCCCGTTCCAGGCAAGCTTCGAGGGCGAAGCCCAGGTCGTCTATGACGAGACGGCGCGGACCATCGCGCTCGACGGCAAGGGCGTCGACCGCAAGGGCAACAGCCGCGGCAAGATGACGATGACCTGCACGGTCGTGCCGGATGGGGCGACGACGAAGGTCGGCGTCGAGTCCGACATCCAGCTGTCGGGCACCATCGCCCAGTTCGGCCGCACCGGCATCATCGCCGAGATCGCCAACATCCTCGTCGCCGACTTCGTGCGCAACGTCGAGACCCGGCTCCAGGCCGCTGCCCCGGTGGCGGCAACCGCGGACGGGTCGGTGGCAACGCCGGCTGCGCCGGTTGCCGCGCCGCCCGCCGAGACCAAGCCGCTCGGCGGCTTCCGCCTGCTGCTGCTCGCGCTCAAGGGCTGGATCCGCAACCTGGTGAAGCCGCAGTCGTCCTCGCGCTGACGCGCGCACCCGATCTCCCGGCGCCGCGTTTGCGGCGCCCGCCGTTCAACCCCTGAAGAAAGTCATTTCAGATGCAGATCGTTGATCTCACTCACCTGATGAACGTCCACACCCCGGGCTGGGTCGGCTACGCCGGCAACAAGATGTATTATGCGCAGAACCTGCAGACGATCCACATCGTCGCCCAGCGCATCGATTCGGCCCTGCATGTCGGCACCCACATCGACGGCGCCATGCACGGCACCGACGGCATGGGCGACATGGCCTCCTACCCGATGGACTTCCTCGTCGGCCCGGGTGCCGTGGTCGACGTCTCCGAGCACATGGACGACTGGGCGGTCATCACCCCGGAGATGATCGAGAGCGCGCCGGTCGAGGTGAAGGACGGCGACATCCTGATCATCCACACCGGCTGGCACCGCTACTGGGAAGGCAAGCCGGAGCAGGATCTCGTCAAGTATTTCTGCATGCACCCGGGCGGCAAGCAGGAACTGCTCGACTGGATGCTGAAGAAGAAGATCAAGTGGTTCGGTATCGACGCCGGTTCGGGCGACCATGCCATGAACACCACCATTCGCCGCATGCGCCCCGACCTTGCCAAGCAGTTCGAGGAAAAGGTCGGCATGACCTGCGACGAGTTCTTCGGCAAGAACAGCTACACGCACAAGCGTTCGGGCCGCAAGGTCGTGGAAGACTACTTCCCCTTCCACTCGCAGGCCTTCCAGGAGGGCCTGATCCACGCCGAGAACATCGGCGGCGACATCGAGCTGATGCTCAACCAGCGCGCGGTGATCGGTGCTTTCCCGTGGCGCTACGAAGGCCTCGAGGCCTGCCCCTGCCGCATCGTCTGCTTCAAGGGCATCGAGGAAAATGTCGAGGCGGTCGGTGACGTCGCCAAGGCGATCTTCGGCCCGCGCCAGATCGCGTCCGGCATGATCTCCGGCGGCCCCGACGGCCGCTGAGTCCCGCACGCACGACCACACCCCGGCCGGCGACGGCCGGGGTTTTTGCCATGACGGCCGGAGTGATGAGTGGTTGGCAGCGGTCCATGCCTCTGACCCTCCGGTTGTCATCCCCGGCGAGCCGAGCGCAGCTCGGGGAGGGAAGGGGATCCAGAAATCAGCCGCGGACTTCGGTGGCCAGCTTCTGGATCCCCTTCCCTCGCTTCGCTCGCGGGGATGACAATTCCCTTGATGTGAGACCCAGTTCCCCGAGTGCGGGGCGAGGAGACGAGACGTGCAGATCGGCGCCAGCGATCCGAATGCGATGACCTCCGCCCAGAAGGCGGTCTTCGACGCCATCGCCTCCGGGCCGCGCGGCGACGTGCCCCGGCCCTTCCTCGCCATGCTCGACAGCCCGGTGCTCGCCGATGCGATCCAGGGTGTCGGCGCGGCGATCCGCTTTTCCGGCGCGCTGCCGGCGGACCTGCGCGAGGTGGCGATCCTCGCCGCCGCCGCTGCCTACGGCTCCGGCTACGAGTGGGACTATCACGAGCCGATCGGCCGCCGTGAAGGCCTCGGCGACGCCGTGATCGAGGCCGCCCGAAGCGGCGATGTCGCCGCGCTCGACCCCGTTGATCCGGCCGCCGCGATCATCGTCTTCTGTCATCGGGCGATCGCCGGCAACGTCGCCGATGCCGCGGCGCTCGCCCATCTGTCGACCACGCTCGGCCGGGGCGCCGCGACCGATGTGGTCGCGATCGCCGGCTACTATCCCCTGCTTGCCCTGTTTCTCGCCGCCGCCAATCTCGACCATCCGGTCCCCAATCCCGGCATTGGCGCGGCTACCCCCCTTGAAAGGTCCTGATCATGAAGGCTGCGGTTCTCAGCGCGCCCGGTATCCCCGACTACGCCAGCTTCGAGGCGCCGGTGGCGCGCGAGGGCGAAAGCCTCGTCACCGTCACCGCCGCCGGCCTCAACCCGATCGACGTGCTGCTCGCCTCGGGCCGGATCGGCCCGCCGATGCTGCCCTCGGTGCCCGGCCGCGAGGGCGTCGGCACCGTCGACGGCCGCCGCGTCTACTTCTCCGCCAGCCGCGCCCCCTTCGGCTCGATGGCCGAGATGAGCCTCGCCGCGACCGGGGCGCTGATGCCGCTGCTCGATGACATCGACGACGGCACCGCGCTGGCGCTCGGCATCGCCGGCCTCACCGGCTGGCTCGCCCTCAGCGAAAGCGCCCGGCTGGTCGCCGGCGAGACGGTTCTGGTGCTCGGCGCCAGCGGCGCCGTCGGCGTGGTCGCGCTGCAGGCGGCCCGCCTGCTCGGCGCCGGCCGCGTGGTCGCCGCCGCCCGCTCGGCCGAAGGCCAGGCCCGCGCTCTGGAACTCGGCGCCGACGCGGTGGTCGATCTCTCGTCCGAGGACAACCTTGCCGGCCGCATCCGCGAAGCCTGCGCCGGCCGGCTCGACGTCGTCGTCGATCCGCTCTGGGGTCCGCCGGCCAAGGCCGCGCTGTCCTGCCTCACCGCCGGCGGCCGCCTGATCCAGATCGGCAACAGCGCGGGGGCCGAACTCGTGCTCAATCCCGCCTTCATGCGCTTTCCGCGCAGCGCGATCCTCGGCTTTTCCGGTGGCAGCGTCGCCCACGGCCCGCGCGCCGCGGCCTTTGCGCGCATGCAGGACCATGTGCTCGCCGGCGAGCTCGCCACCACCTTCACGGCGATGCCGCTGTCGGACGTCGCCAGCGCCTTCGAGCTGCAGATGCGCTCGCCGGGCTCCAAGCTCGTGCTGGTGCCGTGACGCCGCATCTCGTTGACAAGAAGCTCCAAATGATTTTGAATATATCAAAATAAAAGTTGAGCTTATTAAATACGGGACCGCACCCGCTCGAGAAACTGGAGGTCGGCATGTCGAAACTTTCGCTCCGCAACTACTGGCACCCGATTGCCCGTACGGAAGAAGTCACCGGCGTGCCGACCGCTTTCCGCATGCTCGGCGAACAGGTCGTCGCCTTTCGCGACGACGAGGGCGTGGCGATCTTCAAGGATCTCTGCATCCACCGCGGCGCCGCCTTCTCGGCGGGTGGCCGCGCCGAGAACGGCCGGATCGTCTGCCCCTATCACGCTGGGCCTATGACAAGACCGGCGCCTGCGTGCACATTCCCTCGCTCGCCCCCGGCGCGCCGATCCCGGAAAAGGCGCGCGCCATCGCCTACAAGGCCCGCGAGGCCTATGGTCTCGTCTGGGTCTGCCTCGCCGAGCCGGCGATGCCCTTCCCCGAATGGCCGGACGATGCCTGGAACCGGCCCGACCACCGGGTGATCCTCGTCAACACCTACGACTGGAAGGCCTCGGCCGGCCGCGTCGTCGAGAATGCCATGGACTTCTCGCATTTCAACTTCGTCCATCTCGGCTACACCGAGCTTGCCGACGGGCCAGTGATCAAGCCCTACGAGGTGACGAAGACCGAGCGCGGGCTGAACTACGCCTATGACGACGGCCACCTGCTGCGCGACTATGTCATCGAGTTTCCCTTCATCGTCCACGACCGCAAGAGCGTGGTGAAGGTCGGCAATGTGAAGACCTGGTCGGACAACGAGGAGTCGAAGCCAGGCGACATCACCTGCCTGTCCTTCCTCTCCGCGCCGATCGACGACACCTTCACCCGGATCTACGTCTTCGTCGGCCGCAATCACTCGCTGGACAAGGCCGACGCCCAGTTCACCGGCGGCTTCGACACGGTGATGGAGCAGGACCGGGTGATCGTCGAGACCCAGCGGCCCGAGCAGATCCCGGTGTCGATCAGCGAGGAACTGCACATCCGCTTCCCCGACGCGGGCGCGGTGCAGTACCGGCGCATGCTGCGCGATCTCGACAAGGCCGAGGCCTTCGTTCCCTGAAACAGGGGCCCTGAAATCTGGATCCTGACACGCGCACGCGCGCGCGGCGCCGACCTCAGAAGCGGGACGACGCGGATGACCGAGACACTGACCCTCCGGGTGCGCGCCGTCGCCGAACTGACCCCGCGCATCCGCACCTTCGAACTGGTTCCGCGCCAGCGGGGTGACGTGCTTCCCGGCTTCACGGCCGGGTCGCACGTCACCGTCTTCCTGCCCTCCGGCCTGGAGCGGCAGTATTCGCTCCACAACGACCCGGCCGAAACCCACCGCTACTGCATCGCCGTGCAGCGCGAGGAGCCGGGCCGGGGCGGGTCGGCGGAGATGTTCCGCGCCGTTCATGTCGGCGACGAGATCGCCGTCTCAAGGCCGCGCAATCATTTTCCCCTCCATGACGGAGCCGAACCGGCGCTTCTGATCGCCGGCGGCATCGGCGCGACGCCCATTCTCGCGATGGCGCGGTCACTCGGTGCCGCGGGACGTGCCTTTTCCGTCGTCTATCTCACGCGCGACCGGGACAGCGCGGCCTTTGCCGCCGACTTCGCGGCGCTCGCCGCCGCGGGCCATGCCGTGATCGTCCACCATGACGGGGGCGATGCGGCCCGGGCGTCGATCTTGCCGGCCACATCGGCGCGGCACCGGACCATGCCCACGTCTACTGCTGCGGTCCGGAAGGCCTGATGACCGCGGTCGCGGCGGTGGCCGGCGCGCGCGGCGAGCGCCTGCATTTCGAGCGCTTTGCCAACGCCGACGCCGGCCCGCGCGACAGCGACGCGGGTTTCACCGTCGTGCTCGCCCGCACCGGCCGGGAAATCGCGGTACCCGCGGGGCAGACCATCCTCGACGCCCTGCTCGGGGCCGGTCTCGACATCGACTACAGCTGCATGGAAGGCACCTGCGCACCTGCATCACCCGCGTCCTGGATGGCACGCCGGACCACCGCGACACCGTGCTGATGCCGGGCGAGAAGGAGAACAGCATCGTCATCTGCTGCTCGCGGGCCCGGACCGCGCGGATCACGCTGGATCTTTGAGCGGAGTCAAGGCGTGGCCGGGGTCGAGGGTGTCGCCACGACTGCCCTCTGATGCAGACGCCGCCGCTCCACCCGTTGGCAGACTGCACAAATCGTCGGCAGATATTTGCCCAGACGAAAAATGACGCAAAATACTTTTGACCTGATTAAAAACTGCGGCTAGCTTGTGGTGGACAGAGGGCAAGGCAATGCCCCGCATCGGATCGGAGAGTGCGATGGACATCCTGATTTTCGGGACAATCTCGGCCAGCATCCTGCTGCTGTCCTCCATCGGCTTTTCAATGACATTAAAGACCGAAGGCTTCATCAACATCGCCCACGGCCAGGCGCTGCTGATGGGGGCCTATCTGGCGCTGTGGCTCGACGGCCTCGGCCTGCCGCTGTGGGCCGCCGCGATCCTCGCCTCGATCGGCTGCGGCTTCACCGGCGTGATCCTCAACCGGGTCCTGTTCAAGCCGGTGAAGTCCAAGGGCATCCTGGTGCTGCTGTTCACCTCGGTCGGCGCGGCTTACGTGATCTACGGCATCGTCGGGGCGCTGGCCGGCAAGCGCATGCTCGCCTTCGACCTGCCGCCGATGCGCGCCTGGCAGATCGCCGGCCAGCCGTTCATGACGCCCTACGAATTCGCCATCGTGCTGCTGGCGATCGTCTCGGCGCTCGGCGTCCACGTGTTCCTCACCTACACCTGGGCCGGCAAGAGCATCCGCGCCGTCGCCGACAACGAGGATCTCGCCCGGGTGCGCGGCTTCGACCCGCGCCGCACGTCCGACATCGTCTGGTTCGTGGCGACCGCGCTGGCCGGTCTCGCCGGCGTGTTCCTCGGTATCGTCGGCTCGCTGCACACCCAGATGGGCTGGCAGATGATCATCATGATCCTCGCCGTCACGGTGCTCGGCGGTCTCGGCAGCATCTACGGCGTGATGCTCGCCTCCGTGGTGCTCGCCTTCGGCATCGAGATCGGCCTGATGTTCGTGTCGTCGAGCTACCGCACGGGCCTCGCCTTCGCGCTGATCATCGCCGTGCTGCTGGTGCGGCCGGGCGGGCTGCAGTCGCTGTGGGGCGGCGGCAAGACGCGCACGCACTGACGGGTCGCTCCGGGCGTGGCCGCGTGGTCCCCGCCCGGCACAGGACAACGAGACGACTTCGGACCGCGGCACAGTTCCCTGACCCGGGACAAGGCCGCCGGATCCGGCGAAAAAGGGTTCGGGACAGATGAGCGGACTTCTGCTTTTCCTCGTCAGCATGGTCAGCCTCGGCGCCATCTACGCCATGCTCTGCGTGGCGCTCAATCTGGAATCCGGGGTCGGCGGCCTCTGGGATCTCGGCATCGTCTCCTTCTTCGGCATCGGCGCCTATGCCTATGTCATCGTCACGGCCCCGCCGGCCGCCTCCTACCAGGCCTACATCTTCGGCTTCGAGGCGCCGGTCTGGGCCGGCATGGCGGCGGCGATGATCGCGGCGGCGCTGTTCGCGCTGCTGATCGGCGCGCTGACCCTGCGGCTCAAGCGGGAATACTTCCTGATCACCACGCTCGCCTTCGCCGAGGTGATCCGCCAGATCTTCGTCAACGAGGCCTGGCTGACCAACGGCGTCGCCGGCATCTACGGCCTGCGCCCGCCGCTGCGCGAGGCGGTCGATCCCTCGGCCTACGGCTTCCTGCTGCTGGCCCTGCTGGTGGCGGGTCTCGCCATCGTCTTCCTCGTGACGCGCCACATGGTGATCTCGCCCTTCGGCCGCAGCCTCAAGGCCGTGCGCGAGAACGAGGCGCTGGCGATCACCGCCGGCATCGCGCCGCGCCGGCACAATCTCAAGGCCTATGTGGTGGCCGGCACGATCAGCGGTCTCGCGGGGGTGTTCTACGTCTGGTACAACACCATCGTCACCCCGGGCCAGTATTCCAGCGACGTCACCTTCTTCGTCTGGACGGCGGTGATCATCGGCGGCCTCGGCAGCCTGCGCGGCGCCCTCGTCGGCGGCTTCATCTTCGTGCTGCTGCACGACATCCTGCGCTTCGTTCCCGTCTCCGGCGAGGCCGCCGCCACCGTCGCCTCGCTGCGCACGGCCGTGATCGGCCTCGCCCTCATCCTCATCCTCCGCTGGCGGCCCAACGGCCTGTTCCCCGAGCGCGCCACCGTCTTCGGCGGCGCGGCTCCGGCCGGCGCCAAGGCCATGGTGTCGCACAATGCTTGACGTCTCCTCCTGCAAGCTCTCCTTCGGCGGCGTCAAGGCGGTGGACGACGTGTCGCTGCGGGTCGAGCCCGGCAGCATCACCGGCCTGATCGGCACCAACGGCGCCGGCAAGACCACGCTGTTCAACGTGATCAGCGGCTTCCTCAAGGCCGACGCCGGCAGCATCCGCTTCATGGACCGCGACATCACCGCCAGGGACCCGAGCGAGATCGCCAAGCTCGGCATCCTGCGCACCTTCCAGACCCCGGTCGGCTTTCCGCGGATGACGGTGATGGAGAACATGCTGGTGTTCTCCCGCCACGACCGTGACCGGCGGTCCTCGCCCTTCTCGCCGGCGCGGGTGCCGGCCGAGACCCTGGAGGCGGCCTCGGCCATCCTCGCCGACTTCGGCCTCTACCAGAAGCGCGACGTCTGGGCCGAGGATCTCAGCGCCCCGGATCTCAAGATGCTGGAATTTGCCCGGGCGATGATGGCCGGGCCCGTGCTGCTGATGCTCGACGAGCCGGCCGCGGGCGTCAATCCGGCGCTGATCGAGAGCCTTGCGTCGCGCATTCGTGCCCTGCGCGACCAGGGCGTGAGCTTCCTGCTCGTCGATCACAACCTGAAATTCGTCTGCAACGTCTGCGACCGGATCTTCGCGATGGCGGACGGTCGCATCATTGCGGAAGGAACCCCCGACGAGGTGATCGCGGACCAGAAGGTCCTCGAACTCTACATCGGGAAGAGTGCGAAGACCGACCTGCAATAAATCCAACGAGGGGACCCGAAATCATGCCTAGGACTCTGAAAAGTGCCCTGTTTGCCGCCGTGAGTGTCGCCTGCCTCGTCGGGCCCGCCGCAGCGGAGGACGTCAAGCTCGGCTTCATGGTGGGCTTCACCGGCGACATGGCCCCCTGGGCCGGCGCGCTGAACAACGGCGCCATCCTCGCCGTGGAGGAAATCAACGCCGCCGGCGGCGTGCTCGGCAACAATGTCGTGCTCGTCCCCGAGGACAACACGTCCACGGCGGCGGGCGGCGTGCGCGGCGCGCAGAAGCTCGTCAGCGTCGACGGCGTGAGCGCGATCATCGGCCCGGAATCCGATCCGATCATGGCGCTGCTGTCCTTTGCCAAGGACACCAAGACCCCGATCATCTCCACCTCCGCCGGCACCGAAGGCCTCGACAAGGCCGGCGGCAAGGGCAACTACATCTACCGCACCAACGCCTCCGACAGCTTCCTCGGCGTCGTCCACGCCAAGCTGCTCATCGACGAGATGAAGCAGACCGAGATCGTCATGGTCGTGGAGAATCTCGAAGGCACGCTCAGCGCTGCCAACACCTTCGTGCGCAACTACGAGAAATTCGGCGGCAAGGTCGTCAAGACCGTGACGCTGGCGCCGGGCCAGTCGAACTATCTCAACGAGATCAAGGAAGTGGCCGACGCCACGCCGGGCGGCCTGATCTTCGTCGCCGCCGGCCAGACCACCGGCGTCAACTTCGTCAAGCAGGCCTACCAGCGCGGCTACGACTGGAAATACTGGGTCACCGCCGAACTGCAGAGCCAGGACTTCGTCCAGGCCGCCGGCGCCGAGATCGTCAAGGGCGCGATCAACCCGGTGTCGAGCCAGGTGGAAGGCGCGCCGAGCTGGGCGCGGTTCTCCGAGGCCTACGCCAAGCGCTTCGGCGAGGCCCCGCAGTCGGGCTTCTACCAGGCCGAGACCTATGACGCGGTGATCCTCGCCGCGCTCGCCATGCAGGCGGCGGGCGCCACCACCGGCGAGGCGATCGATTCCAAGCTGATCGACGTCTCCCGGCCGGAAGGCGAGAAGGTGTTCTCCTATGCCGACGGCGTGAAGCTGCTCGCCGAGGGCAAGGACATCGACTACGACGGCGCCTCCGGCCCGCTCGACTTCAGCGACACCGGCAACGTCGCCGTCCCGGCGACCCGCCTGCTGCAGATCGACGACAAGGGCGAATGGGTGTCGTTGAAGACGATCGACACCAGCGCCTATCCCGCCAACTGAGGCCGGGCCTCATCCGCGCGACCGGGCGGGGGCTCTCCCCCCGCCCGCACCGGACAGGTGGACACATCATGACAGACAACAACGGCGCCCCCGCACAGCTCGTGGTCCGCGACCTCGTCGCCGGATATGGCCGGCTACCGGTGCTGCACGGCCTCAGCCTCGACGTCGCCGCCGGCGCGATGGTGGCGATCATCGGGCCGAACGGCGCGGGCAAGTCCACGCTGACCAAGGCGATCATGCGGCTCGTCGAGGTGATGGGCGGCGAGATCCGCTTCGAGGGCACCCGGATCGACGGCCTCGAACCGCAGGCGATCGCCGCGCTCGGCGTCGGCTACGTGCCGCAGACCCGCAACGTGTTCGGCGCGCTCAGCGTCGAGGAAAATCTCGAACTCAGCTGCAATCTCCTGCCTCGCGGCGCCGCCGGCGCGGCGATCGAGGCGATCTACGCCCGCTTTCCGCGGCTCCGGCAGCGCCGCAGCCAGAAGGGTGCCTCGCTGTCTGGCGGCGAGCGGCAGATGCTGGCGATCGGCTCGGCGCTGATTTCCAACCCGAAGCTGATCATCCTCGACGAGCCGACCTCCGGCCTGTCGCCGCACATGACCACGGAGGTCGCCGAGGGCATCAAGGCGATCAACGACGCCGGCACCACGGTGATCTGGGTGGTGGAGGAAAATCCGCAGCAGATCCTCGCGCTCGCCGACTGGGTCTACGTGCTGGACGGCGGCACCGTCCGCATGTCCTGCGCCGCCCGCGACCTGCTCGGCGCGGAGAATTTCCGCGAACTGTTCCTCGGGGTGTGAGGCGGGCCCCCAAGGCCCGGGTTTCGGCCCGGCCTTGCGGACGGGCGCCCGCCACATTCCTCGTTGCGCGCAGCGGCGTTCCTCTGTAGGACGCGAGCCTGATGAAATGGCGCGCAGCGGCCGGGTCCGAATCCCCGCCGCCGCGGAACGACGAAGACCCCATGGCGAAAAAACCCAAGAAGAACGACGTGCACGGCTGGGTCGTGCTCGACAAGCCGTTCGGCATGACCTCCACCCAGGCCGTCGGCGCGGTCAAGCGCCTCGTCGGCACCTCCAAGGCCGGCCACGCCGGCACCCTCGACCCGCTCGCCTCCGGCATGCTGCCGATCGCGCTGGGCGAGGCGACCAAGACCGTGCCCTTCGTCATGGACGGGGCCAAGGTCTACCGCTTCACCGTGCGCTGGGGCGCGGAGACGACCACCGACGACGCCGAGGGCCCGGTGGTCGCGACCGCCGACGTCCGCCCGACCCCGGACGAGATCAACGCCGTGCTCGACGACTACGAGGGCGTGATCATGCAGGTGCCGCCGGCCTTCTCGGCGATCAAGGTCGACGGCGAGCGCGCCTATGATCTCGCCCGCGCCGGGGAGGAGGTGGAGCTCGAGGCCCGTCCGATCGAGATCCATGCGCTCGATCTCGTCGACTGTCCCGACACCGACACCGCGATCTTCGAGGCCGAATGCGGCAAGGGCACCTATGTCCGCTCGCTCGCCCGCGACATGGGCCGCCAGCTCGGCTGCCGCGGCCATGTCATCGAACTGCGCCGCCTCGCCGTCGGCCCCTTCGGCGAGGACGACATGATTTCGCTGGAAATGCTGGAGGCCTTGCGGCATAGTCCCGCCCGCGAGGACGACCTTGCAAGACTTATCCGCCCCGTCGAGACCGCGCTGGACGACATCCCGGCGCTGGCCATGAGCGAAGCGGACGCGAACAGGCTGCGGAATGGTCAGCCGGTTCTGCTGCGCGGACGGGATGCTCCCACGTTCGATGGACCGGCTTATGCCGTGTGCCGGGGCCAGTTGGTGGCCCTCGGTGACATCGACCGTGGCGCATTCTCCCCGAAGCGCGTGTTCAACCTGGCGCGGACCTGATCCGCGCCGCCACGGAAAGGAATGCCCGATGTCGATTACGCCCGAGCGCAAGTCCGCGCTGATTCTCGAATATGCGACCAAGCCGAACGACACCGGCTCGCCGGAAGTTCAGGTTGCGATCCTGTCGGAGCGCATCTCCAACCTCACCGGCCACTTCAAGACCCACGGCAAGGACAACCACTCACGCCGCGGCTCCTGAAGCTGGTCAGCCAGCGCCGTCAGCTCCTCGATTATCTCAAGCGGTCGGATGCCGGCCGCTATCAGGACCTGATCGGTCGTCTCGGCCTTCGCCGCTGACCGATACCTTCGAACGGGGCGGATGCCAGTCCGCCCCTTCGATTTTTTGAAACCCCCGCAGGACGGCCCGCAGAAACGGGCCGGACCGTGCAACGAGGCCGCAGAGCGATCGCGGTCATGGGGCAGGATCGCCGGACGCTTCCCGCCGCAAGGGCGAAGGAGCCTCCCGCCGTCTTGCCCGTGGCCATGGGCCCCCGGTGTGATGCGGTCGACAGGAGTGTCGCCGCGTGTTCGGGACGTGCGCTCTGCCGCTTCGCGCAAGAAAGGCAGACCTACATGTTCGACATCCAGACCGTCGAGATCGAATGGGGCGGGCGTCCGCTCGTGCTCGAGACCGGCCGTGTCGCCCGCCAGGCCGACGGCGCCGTGTTCGCCACCTACGGCGACACCTCCGTGCTCGCCACCGTGGTCTCCGCCAAGGAGCCCAAGCCCGGCCAGGACTTCTTCCCCCTGACCGTCAACTACCAGGAAAAGGCCTTCGCGGCCGGCAAGATCCCCGGCGGCTTCTTCAAGCGCGAGGGTCGTCCGTCCGAGCACGAGACCCTGACCTCGCGCCTGATCGACCGCCCGATCCGCCCGCTGTTCCCCGATGGCTACAAGTGCGACACCCAGGTGGTCGTCACCGTCCTCTCCCACGACATGGAGAGCGCGCCGGACATGCTGGCGCTGGTCGCCGCCTCCGCCGCCCTGACCCTGTCGGGCGTGCCGTTCATGGGCCCGATCGGCGCGCCCGCGTCGGCTACTTCGACGGCGAGTTCGTCCTCAATCCGGCCGTCGACCGCATGGCCGACTCCAAGCTCGACCTCGTCGTCGCCGGCACCCATGACGCCGTGCTGATGGTCGAGTCCGAGGCTCAGGAGCTCGACGAGGAGACCATGCTTGCCGCGGTGATGTTCGGTCATCGCGAGATGCAGCCGGTGATCGACGCGATCATCCGCCTCGCCGAGCGCGCCGCCAAGGAGCCGCGCGACTTCACCCAGGCCGACGTGTCCGAGATCGAGTCGGCCGTGCTCGCCATCGCCGAGCAGGACCTGCGCGACGCCTACAAGCTCACGGTCAAGCAGGACCGCTACGAGGCCGTCAGCGCCGCCAAGGCCAAGGTCATGGCCGGCATGTTCCCCGAAGGCGAGGAGCCGCGCTTCTCCAAGGAAGCCGTCGCCGGCGTCTTCAAGGAACTGCAGGCCAAGATCGTCCGCTGGAACATCCTCGACACCGGCAGCCGCATCGACGGCCGTGACCTCGTCACGGTCCGCCCGATCGTCGCCGAAGTCGGCGTCCTGCCGCGCGCCCACGGTTCGGCGCTGTTCACCCGCGGCGAGACCCAGGCCCTCGTGGTCGCGACGCTCGGCACCGGCGAGGACGAGCAGTTCGTCGACGCGCTGGAAGGCACCTACAAGCAGAACTTCATGCTGCACTACAACTTCCCGCCCTATTCGGTGGGCGAGACGGGTCGCATGGGGTCGCCGGGTCGGCGCGAGATCGGCCACGGCAAGCTCGCCTGGCGCGCGGTGCATCCGATGCTGCCGCAGAAGCACGACTTCCCCTACACGATCCGCGTGGTCTCCGAGATCACCGAATCCAACGGCTCCTCGTCGATGGCCTCGGTCTGCGGCGCCTCGCTGGCGCTGATGGACGCGGGCGTGCCGATGAAGGCCGCGACGGCCGGCATCGCCATGGGCCTGATCAAGGAAGGCGAGCGCTTCGCGGTGCTCTCCGACATCCTCGGCGACGAGGATCACCTCGGCGACATGGACTTCAAGGTGGCCGGCACCGCCGGCGGCGTCACCTCGCTGCAGATGGACATCAAGATCACCGGCATCACCGAGGAGATCATGAAGGTCGCCCTCGACCAGGCCAAGGGCGGTCGTCTGCACATCCTCGACGAGATGTCGAAGGCCCTCACCGGCGCCCGCGCCACGCTGGGCGAACACGCCCCGCGCATCGAGGTCATCAAGATCCCGACCGACAAGATCCGTGAAGTGATCGGCACCGGCGGCAAGGTGATCCGCGAGATCGTCGAGAAGACCGGCGCCAAGGTCAACATCGAGGACGACGGCACCGTCAAGATCGCCTCCTCGGACGGCAAGGCCATCCAGGCCGCCCTCAACTGGATCCGCGGCATCGCCGCCGACCCGGAAGTCGGCGCGATCTACGAGGGCACCGTGGTGAAGGTCGTCGACTTCGGCGCCTTCGTGAACTTCTTCGGCACCCGCGACGGCCTCGTCCACGTCTCCCAGCTCGCCCCGCACCGGGTCGCGAACGTCAAGGACGTGGTCAAGGAAGGCGACAAGGTCTGGGTCAAGCTCATGGGATTCGACGACCGCGGCAAGGTCCGCCTCTCCATGAAGGTCGTCGACCAGGCGACCGGCACGGAACTGAGCGGCGAAGCCGACGCGGGCTGATCGCCGGCGCATCGATCCACGGAAGGGCCGGGCCGCAATGGCCCGGCCTTTTTCGTCGGATCCGGCGCGATCGCTGTGAAATCCTTGACATCCCGCATCCGGAACGGTTGCATCCGTGCATCGGAAGTCCGATTGTGCGAACACGATCCCGACATCCTGATGCAGGCCCTCCTCCGGACGACCGCCCATGCTTGAAATTCCCAAGGACGACGACCTTCTGGTTCGCACTGCCTGGCTCTACTACGTCGGCGGGCAGAGTCAGGAAGAGGTCGGCAACGCCCTGGGCATCTCGCGCTTCCGGGTGACGCGGATGCTGGCCGAGGCGCGCGAGCGCGGCATCGTCCGCATCGCCATCGAACACGGCACCACCGCCACGCTCCGGGCCGCCGACAAGCTGACCGCCGGCTACGGCCTGCGCGAATGCATCGTCACGCCCAAGCTCGGCATCGATCTCGACGCCGCGCCGACCGATGCGGAAGCCGAGGTCGCGCGTCGCGCGGTCGGCATCGCCGCGGCCGGGCTGCTCGCCCGCAAGCTGCAGGTCGACGGGCCGGTGACGATCGGCATCGGCCTTGGTCGCACCATCGCCCGCATGGCCGAGGCGCTGTCCGGCGTGCGCAAGAAGGACGTGCGCTACGTGTCGCTGGTCGGCTCGCTGACCCGGACGGCCAAGGCCAATCCCTTCGACGTCTGCACCCAGCTGGCCGCAAGCTGCGGCGGCGAGGCCTATTTCCTCGCCGCGCCCTATCTCGTCGACAGCGAGGCCGACGTCGACGTCATCATGAGCCAGCGCATCGTCCGCGAGACGCTGGAGGTCGCCCGCTCGGCGGCCGTCTATTTCGTCGGCTGCGGCGAATGCCGCGAGGGCTCGACGCTGCATTCGAGCGGCCTCGTCACCGCCGAGGAATTCGCCTCCGTGACCGCGGCCGGCGCCGTGGTCGATTCCACCGGCAAGTTCTTCGATGCCAAGGGCCGGATCGTGCCGACCGAGCTCAACAACCGCACCATCGCCGTCAGCCTCGACGACCTGATGAGCCACGAGGTGGTGCTGCTCGCCGCCGGGCGGATCAAGGCCGAGCCGGTGCGCGCCATGCTCGCGACCGGCATCGTCGACCGGCTGGTGGTCGACGGCGATCTCGCCGAACTGCTGGTCTGACCCGGAGCCCCGGGGGGCCGAGGTCCGGTGATGGCGGGTGCGACGGCAACCTTCGATCGCGAGGGCGCGCCTGCGGGCGTGCACGGTGGATATAATCAGGTATCCTGACCGGGAACCGGTCCTGCCGGATCGACCCTTGCGACCGGGACGGCGTTGCCGATCCCCCTCGCGGCGAGACGAGAGGAAGTGCCGATGATCGCCGATCATCTTCTCGGGCGCGTGCTGCGCGCCGTGATTCGCACCGGAACCCTGGAGGTCATCGACGCGGTCGGCCGCCGCCAGACCTTCGGCGACGGCGGCTCGCCCCGGGTCGCCGTCCGCTTCGCCGATGCGGGCGCGGTGCGCGAACTGATCCGCGACCCGGAGCTGAAGCTCGGCGAACTCTACATGGACGGACGGCTGCTGATCGAGGCCGGCAGCCTCGACGACCTCTTGCGGCTCTGCCTGGAGACCACCGGCGGTGACCGGGCGCTGATGCCGGGCCGCGCGCTTGCCGTGCTGCGCCGCGCCTTCCGCCGGCTGGCCGCCAGCAATCCGGTGTCCAAGGCCCGGCGCAACGTCGCCCATCACTATGATCTCGACGGCCGGCTCTACGATCTGTTCCTCGACGCCGACCACCAGTATTCCTGCGCCTATTTCGAGACGCCGGACGCCAGCCTCGAGGAAGCCCAGCTTGCCAAGAAGCGGCATGTGGCGGCCAAGCTGATGATCGAGCCGGGCATGAGCGTGCTCGACATCGGCTGCGGCTGGGGCGGCATGCTGCTCTATCTCGCGACCTTCGCGGGCGCCGGCCCGATGCGCGGCATCACCCTGTCGGAAGAGCAGCTGGCCACCGCGCGGCGCAGGGCCACGGCGCGCGGCGTCGATCCGGACACCTTCGCGCTGGAGGACTTCCGCCAGACCACTGGCCGCTTCGACCGCATCGTCTCGGTCGGCATGTTCGAGCATGTGGGCGCGTCCAGCTACGACGCCTATTTCGAGGCCTGCGCCCGGCTGCTCGCCGAGGACGGGGTGATGCTGCTGCACACCATCGGCCGCACCGGCGTGCCGGATTTCACCAATCCGTGGATCACGAAATACATCTTCCCCGGCGGCCACCTGCCGACCCTGTCGGAGATCCTGCCGGCGATCGAACGCTCCGGCCTCGCCGTCGCCGACATCGAGATCCTGCGCCTGCACTACGCCGAGACGCTCAAGGCTGGCGCACGCGCTTCATGGCCGCCTGGGACGAGGCCAAGGCGCTCTACGACGAACGCTTCTGCCGGATGTGGGAATTCTACCTCGCCGTCTCCGAGGCGGCCTTCCGCTACGAGGACGTGGTGGTGTTCCAGATCCAGCTGACGCGGCGCAACGACATCCTGCCGATCACCCGCGGCTATGTCGCCGAACGCGAGGCGGACCTGCGCCGCCGCGAGGCGGCCGAGCCGGAGCTTGCCTTCGGCGGCGCCCGCCCCGGGCCGGACGGCGCCGGATGGGCTGCGGATCAGGACCGCGCGGCGGAATAGGGCACGCCGCCCCGGCGCTGGCCGAAAAGTTTTCGGGCCCGGAACATCGCGCCATGGCTTGCCGTTGCCCGCTCGCGCCCGATGTTCCTCGGGATGCGAGGCTCACGTGCCGCGGCGCGAGGTCATGGGCGGGTCCACGGCCAGATGCGGAGCCGGGGTCGGGGCGAGATCCAGCTGGGAGACGATCGGACATGAAGACAGTCATCGCAGGGGCCGCGGTTGCCGCGGCCATGCTCGCCGCGCCCGGCGCGCTCGCCGCCGACTGCGGCCGGGTGACGATCGCCAACATGAACTGGCCCTCGGCCGAGGTGCTGGCCTGGATCGACAGCCTCATCCTCACCGAAGGCTATGGCTGTGCGGCGGAACTCGTCGTCGGCGACACCCAGCCGACGCTGACCTCGATGATCGAGAAGGGCGAGCCGGACGTCGCGCCCGAGGGCTGGATCAACTCCTACCGCGAGGCGCTGGACACGGCGGTCGCCGAGGGGCGGCTGTTCTATGCAGTCTCGACGCTGTCGGACGGCGCGGCCGAGGGCTTCTGGATCCCGAAATATGTCGCCGAGGCCCATCCGGAGATCCGCTCGATCCCCGATGCGCTCGCCCGGCCGGAGCTGTTCCCGGCACCGGAAGACCCGGGCAAGGGTGCGGTCTACAACTGCCCGACCGGCTGGGGCTGCGAGACCAACGTCGGCAACCTGTTCCGCGCCTATGACGGCGAGGACAAGGGTTTCGTTCTCGTCGACACCGGCTCGGCCGCCGGTCTCGACGGCTCGATTGCCCGCGCCTTCGAGCGCAAGGAACCCTGGCTCGGCTATTACTGGTCGCCGACCGCCATCCTCGGCAAATACGAGATGGTGCGGCTTGATCCGGGCGAGGGCGTCACCTTCGACAAGGCCGAATGGGACCGCTGCACCACGGTGATCGGCTGCGCCGACCCCAAGCCCAACGCCTGGGTCACCTCCGACGTGCGCACCGTGGTGACGCAGCGCTTCCGCGACGCCGGCGGCCCGGCCTACGATTACCTCACCCGCCGCTCCTGGGACAACGCCACCGTCAACAGGCTTCTCGCCTGGATGACCGACAACCAGGCCACCGGCGAGACCGCGGCCAAGCATTTTCTGAAGTCCAGTCCGGACGTGTGGACGGCCTGGGTCTCGCCGGAGGTGGCGGACAAGGTGAAGGCGGCGATCGAGTGAGGATGGTGGGCTGAGAGAACATGTGGCGCGGGGACGACAGAGGCGAGGGGCGGAGAGCGGGCGGTGGTCTTTACCCGGCTCCCACCTCTCGATTGTCATCCCTGCTCCCCTCTCGCCTCCGTCATCCCCGCGTCAAGCGGGGATCCATCCCTCTCCGGGCGGATGGTCGGATGGGATCACGGGCGGGGGGTCGAAGCTTGGCTTCAGCTGCCACCGCACCGTTTTCCTTGCCGCTCGATGGGTCCCCGCTTGACGCGGGGATGACGGAGGCGAGGGGGGGCGAGTCCGCCCTTCCGCATTCCGCGCGGCCTGCGCAATTCCACCCGCCGCGCCAGCAAAATCCCCGCTCTCACACCGCGTCGAGGCCGAAGTCCAGGATCGGCGCGCTGTGGGTCAGCCAGCCGCAGGAGATGACGTCGACGCCGGCGGCGGCAATCGCCGGCACACTGGCCAGCGTCACGGTGCCGGAGGCCTCGGTGATCGCCCGGCCCGCCACCATGGCGACGGCCGCCGTCAGCATCTCGGGCGGCATGTTGTCGAGCAGCACCGCGTCCATGCCGATGGCGAGCGCCTCTTCGAGCTGGGCGAGCGTGTCGACCTCCACCTCGATCTTGACCAGATGGCCGACTGCGGCGCGCGCCGCCTCCAGCGCCGGGCGGATGCCGCCGGCCGCGGCGATGTGGTTGTCCTTGATCAGGATCGCATCGTCGAGGCCGTAGCGATGGCTCGACCCGCCGCCGGCCAGCACGGCGTATTTTTCCAGCGCCCGGAGGCCTGGCGTCGTCTTGCGCGTGCAGGTGATCCGGGCATGACCGTTGCCTTGCGCGGCGGCAACGAGGCCGGCGGTGGCCGTGGCCACCCCCGACAGGCGGCAGAGGAAGTTGAGCGCCACCCGCTCGGCGGTGAGGATCGGCCGCGCCGGACCGGACACGGCGAGCACCGCATCGCCCGGCATCACCGCCGTGCCGTCGGGCTTCAGCACCTCGATCGTCAACCCCGGATCGACGAGCCGGAAGGCCAGCGCCGCGACATCGACGCCGGCCACCACCCCGGGCCGCCGCGTGGCGGCGACCACCGACAGCCGCGCACTGGCCGGCACCACGGCGTTGGTGGTGATGTCCCCGGCCCGGCCGAGGTCCTCCAGCAGGGCGGCACGGACGATCGGCTCGACGAGGAGAGCGGGCAGGCGGTGAAGCTCGGTGGTGGTCACGCAAGGTTCCTTCGCGGGGCGGGCGTCTGCCCGGCAAGGTCGAACAGGCGGTCGGCGGTGAGCTCGCCGTGGACGGCCAGCGCCGCCGCCTGCGGATGATCGGCGCGGAAATGGCCGCCGCGGCTTTCCTCGCGAAGGAGGGCGCCGACGGCGACGAACAGCGCGACCAGCGCCCCGTCGGCCAGCGCGCCGGAGCCGGCGGCCAGCGGCGCGAGCCGGTCGATCGCCTGCGCGAGGCCGGCCGCGTCGCGGATCACCCCGGCGCGGGCGCCATCAGCGCGCGCAGGTCGAATCCGGCGTCGATGTCGCGGCCTTCCGCGATCGCGGCCGTGCGCGGCCGGAGCGATGGCGCGCTGTCGCCGAGGATCGCCTCGGCGATTGCCCGGGCAAAGACGAGGCCCTCGATCAGCGAGTTGCTGGCGAGCCGATTGGCGCCGTGCAGCCCGGTCGACGCGACCTCGCCGACGGCATAGAGGCCGGCAAGGCTCGACCGGCCGCTGCCGTCCACCTTCACGCCGCCCATGTGATAGTGGGCGGCCGGGCGCACCGGGATCGGGGCGTTGACCGGATCGAGGCCGGCGGCCCGGCACAGGCGGTCGACGGTCGGAAAGCGCCTCGGAAAGGCCGCGCCGACGCTTGCCCGCGCGTCGAGGTACACCCGGCGTCCGGCGCCGATCTCGGCGTGGATCGCCCGGGCGACGGTGTCGCGCGGGGCCAGTTCCGCGCCCGGCACGTCGGCCATGAACCGCCGGCCGGACTCGTCGACGAGGATCGCCCCGGCGCCGCGCAGGGCTTCGGTGGCGAGCGGCATCGGGTCGCCGGCCACCGCGATCGCGGTCGGGTGGAACTGGACGAACTCCATGTCGCGCAGCACCGCCCCGGCCCGCGCCGCCATGGCAAGGCCGCGGCCGGTGGCGCCGCGCGGGCTGGTCGCCGAGCGGTAGAGCCCGCCGATGCCGCCGGTGGCGAGCACCACGGCCCGGGCGGACAGCACGGTGCCGTCGGCGAGCCGGACCCCGGCGATCCGCCCGCCGGCCTCGACCAGGCCGGCGACCAGCAGGCCCTCGCGGACCTCGATCGACGGGGTCGCGGCCACGGCGTTGGCAAGCGCCGCCAGCACGGCTGCGCCGGTGGCGTCGCCGGCGGCATGGACGATGCGGCGGGCGGCCATGGGCGGCCTCGAGGCCGAGCGCGAGGCGGCCGGCGCCGTCGCGGTCGAACGGCGTGCCGAGCCGGACGAGATCGTCGATCGCCCGCGGCGCGCCCTCGGCCACGAGCCGGGCGATCGCAGGATCGGTGAGGCCGGCGCCGGCGCGACGGTGTCGTCGGCGTGGAGCGCCGGGGCGTCGCCGTCGCCGATCGCGGCGGCAAGCCCGCCCTGGGCGAGCGCGGTGGCGGTGCCCGCGCGCCGCGGCTGCCGCAGAGGAGGAGGACGGGGAAGGGGGCGAGCGCGAGCGCCGTGGCAAGGCCCGCGACCCCGCCGCCGACCACGATCGCCCGGTCTGGGGCCCGGTCGAGGGCCCGATCAAGGGCGCGGATGTCGGCCATGGCGGTCAGCCGATCGCGAGCATGCGCTCGACCGAGCGGCGCGCCGCAGCGGCGATCGCCGGGTCGATCGTCACTTCCTCGCCCATGGTTTCCAGCGCGCGGCGGATGCCGCTGAGCGTGATGCGCTTCATGTGCGGGCAGAGATTGCAGGGCCGCACGAAGTCGACCTCGGGATAGTGCACGGCCACATTGTCGGCCATCGAGCATTCGGTCACGAGCGCGACGCGGGTCGGGCGGCGCGTGTCGACGAAGCCGATCATCTCGGCGGTCGAGCCGGCAAAGTCCGAGGCGGCCACCACCTCCGGCGGGCACTCGGGATGGGCGATCACCGTCACGTCGCCATAGGCGGCGCGGATCTCGGCGATGTCGGCGACCGAGAAGCGCTCGTGCACCTCGCAGTGGCCGCCCCAGGTGATGATCTCGACGTCGGTCTGCGCCGCGATGTTCCTCGCGAGATATTCGTCGGGCACCATGATCACCTTCGGAACGCCGAGCGACTCCACCACCTTCAGCGCGTTGCCGGAGGTGCAGCAGATGTCGGTCTCGGCCTTGAGCGCCGCGGAGGTGTTCACATAGGTGATCACCGGCACGCCGGGATGGGCGAGCCGCAGGGCGCGCACGTCGGCGGGCGTGATCGATTCGGCGAGCGAGCAGCCGGCGCGCGAATCGGGGATCAGCACAGTCTTGTCAGGGTTCAGCAGCTTGGCGGTCTCGGCCATGAAATGCACGCCGGCCACCACGATCACGTCGGCATCGGTCTTCGCCGCCTCGCGCGCCAGCGCGAGGCTGTCGCCGACGATGTCGGAGACGGTGTGGAAGATTTCCGGCGTCTGGTAATTGTGGGCGAGCACGATCGCCCCGCGCGTCCGCTTCAGCCGTTCGATCGCCGCGATGTCCTCGGCCATGGCCGGCCATTCCATCGGCGTCACATGGTGACGCACCCGCGCATAGAGGTCGGGGCGGGGAAATTCGGCGGTCCGGAGCGCTGCATTCTGCATGGCAACCTCATATGCTCAGTCTGAGCATTAGGGGGGACAAAAAGAAGCCGAACCAAAGCCGGCTCTTATGCTTAGTCTGAGCATAAGGGGCTGTCAAGGAAGAATGACCGCGGCGGGCGCAGCGCGCGGACAGCTCGTCCTCGTCCCCGCTTGGCCGGTGACGGACGTCGTGCTAGAGCGTTGGACCTTCGCGCCGCCCGGATACCAGCGGCGGCGCCTCACGCCGGCCGCGTCTTTCTGGGACGCGGATGACAACGGGACGTCGCTTCGCATGACTGGCGGGACCATCGCACGGCAGGCAGTCCGGATCTGGGTGGCGATGATCGCCGCCTATGTCCTCGTGCTGCAGTCGGTGCTGCCGGTCTATGCGGTCTCGCCGGTCCACGGCGCGGGCAGTCTCGTCGGCGTGCTCTGCCAGCGCGACGCCGGCACGCCCTCCGATCCTGCGGGAACGAGCCAGCAGGGCGACATCTGCTGCATTCTCTGCGTGGCGCCCTCGCTCGCCGCCAGCAACGCCGACCCGGTGCGCACGGCGCTGCCGCGTGGGCGGGCCGCGGTCCTTGCCGTCTTTGCCGTCCACGAGATCCTGCCGCGCGCGCCGCCCGAGCGCAGCCCGGTCCGCTCGCGCGCCCCGCCGTCCGTGTCTGCCTGACGCCGCCGCCGTCCGGTTTCCGCCTCAACGCGGACCGGCGGACGCGCGGTTCGCTTTCGGTGACAGACATCCGGACCTCCGCCGCCAGACGGCCGGGGCCTCCGGCCAGGACGGACGATCCCAAATGACCCACTTTCATGCCAAGGCCGCATCTCTGCCGGCCGCCTTTCGCCTGCGCGCCGCCCTGTTCTGCGGCCTGCTCGCCCTTGCCCCCTTGGCCGTGCCGGCCGCCGCCCACGACTACAAGGCGGGCGATCTCGAGATCGCCCATCCCTGGACCCGCGCGACGCCCGCGGGCGCGGCGGTCGCCGGCGGCTTTCTCGTGGTGAAGAACCATGGATCCACGCCGGACCGCCTCGTCGGCGGCACCGCGGAGTTCGCTGACAAGGTCGAGATCCACGAGATGTCGACCACCGACGGCGTCATGAAGATGCGCCACCTGCCGGATGGCCTCGCGCTTCCCGCCGGCACGGAGACGGAACTCAAGCCCGGCTCCTTCCACATCATGTTCACCGGCCTCAGGCGGGGCCTCGCCCGGGACGAGAAGGTGAAGGGCACGCTTCTCTTCGAGAAGGCCGGCACCGTCGAGGTGGAATGGAAGGTCGAGGCCATGGGCGCCCGTGCCCCGGCCGGCGCAACTGCCGGTGCATCCGGCGACGCGGCGCCGCTGGACCATTCGGGCCACGGCGACCACTCCGGCCATGGCGACCATTCCGGCCACGGCGCCCACACGCCCTGAAGCCGGACCTGCGGTTGCGTCCGCCGATCGGCCTGACCGGCACACGTCCGGCCATGCCGACCGCTACCTGACGCCACCTGCGCCGCACGATCCGTCCCGATGTCCCCTCGCCGGCCCGCCGGCGATCCCTTCCGCATGCGAGCCCGCGCCCGCTGACCGGGTGCCCGTGTCTCTGGCGCATCGTCCGCGCCGGCCGCCGTCTCGCGCCCTTTTCATGAGCTTTCGATCATGACCGACATCACCATTCCTCCGCCTCCTCCTTCCGCGTCCCCGTCTTCCGCAGTCCGGCGCGGCGCCACCGGCCCGTTCTACTTTGCCGCCTGGCGCTGGCACTTCTACGCCGGGCTCTATGTCGTCCCCTTCCTCGTCGTCCTCGCCCTCACCGGCCTCGTCATGCTGTGGACCTCGGTGCTGGACGGCCGCGACGGGGAAAACGCCTTCACCGTCGCGGCTGCCGGCTCGCCGCTGGCGGTGTCCGCGCAGATGCAGGCGGTGACCACCGCCTTCCCGCAGGCGCCAGTCGTGCGCTACATCGCCCCGCGCGCGGCCGAGGGCGCCGCGATCTTCCAGATCGACCGGGCCGGCGAGGCGGTGATGGTCGCCGTCGACCCCTATGCCGGGACCGTGCTCGGCGACTGGCCCCGCCGCAGCGGCTGGTACGACTTTGCCTCCGACGTCCATGGCACGCTGATGCTCGGCACCCTCGGTGACCGGCTGATCGAGATCGCCGCCGGCTTTGCCGTCGTGCTGGTCGTCACCGGCCTCTATCTGTGGTGGCCGCGCGGCCGGCACGGCGTCTTGCGCATGCTGGTGCCGGACTTTGCGGCTCGCGGACGGCCGCTGTGGAAGTCGCTGCACGGCGTGGTCGGGGCGTGGATGTCGGCGATCCTCGTCGTCTTCCTGCTGTCGGGCCTGTCGTGGTCGGGCGTGTGGGGCGAGAAGTTCACCCAGGCCTGGAGCACCTTTCCGGCGGAAAAGTGGGACAACGTGCCCCTGTCGGACGCCACCCACGCCGCGATGAACCACGGCACCAAGCAGGTGCCCTGGGGCCTCGAGCAGACGCCGATGCCGGCCTCCGGGTCGCAGGCGGGCGCGCCCGGCATCGCCGACGGCGTCCCGGTCGACCTGCAGGCGGTGGTCGACTTTGCCCGTGCGAGCGGCTTTGCCGGCCGGATGCAGGTCAACATGCCGTCGGGCGAGACCGGCGTCTGGACGATCTCGCGCGATTCGATGAGCAACGACAGCGCCGACCCGACCTCGGACCGCACCGTCCATCTCGACCGTTTCACCGGCAAGGTGCTCGCGGATGTCGGCTACGGCGACTACGCAGTTCCGGCCAGGGCGATGGCCGTCGGCGTCGCCTTCCACGAGGGCGATCTTGGCGCCTGGAACGTGGCGCTGGTCACGGTCTTCTGCCTGTCGGTGGTGTTCCTGTCGGCGAGCGGCCTGGTGATGTGGTGGAAGCGCCGGCCGGCGGGGGTCGCCCGCCTCGTCGCCCCGCCGGTGCCCGACAGCCTGCCGATGTGGAAGGGCGCGATGGCGCTGATGCTGGCGGTGTCGATGCTCTTCCCGCTCACGGGCCTCACGCTGATCGCGGTGCTGGCGCTCGACGTGCTGGTGATCGCGCGGCTGCCGGGACTGCGGCAGGCGATCGGCTGACGCCGATCTTCCCTCATCCTCCGGGTCGCAGCCCGGCCATGCGCAGGCCCGGCGCGGGGCGCTCCAGCAGCACCTCGCGCCGGAACCGGACCAGCCGGGCCGGCCGGCCGCCGGTTTCCGCCGTGGTCTGGCCGGTTTCCTCGATCAGGCCCTGGCTTTCGACGAGGCGGCGGAAATTCTGCTTGTGCAGGCGCACGCCGGACAGCGCCTCCACGGTGCGCTGCAGCTGCAGCAGCGTGAAGCTCTCCGGCATCAGCTCGAACACCACCGGCCGGTACTTGATCTTGCTGCGCAGCCGGCCGATCGCGGTGGCGAGGATGCGGCGATGGTCGAAGGCCATGGCCGTGCCGGCGGTGAAGGCGGCGGCGACATCGCCGATCGCCGCCCCGCTGGCGGCCGCCCCGCGCCGGCCTTCCTCGACGAGACCGGCCTCGTAGAGCAGTTCGTAGCGCTCCAGCACCCGGTCGTCGATCCAGCCCGCCCCGTCGCCGGAAAACACCAGCATCCGCCGCTCGCGGCGGCTGCGGCGCAGGCTCGCCGACGACGTGCCCTCGATCCAGGCGTCGAGCCCGGCCTCGAGCTCGGCGGCGATCCGCGGCCGGCCGTCGCGCCAGTCCTCCCAGGGAAAGAAGTGATACCAGTCCTGCCAGGCGGCATCGGCCTCGCCGGCCGGCCGTGCCTCGCGCGCCAGCGCCAGATAGGCGACCGACAGCGCCCGGGCGGACTGCTCCTCATGGCGGCCGACGTCGCCGAAGGTGTAGAGCTGCTCCACATGGCCGAGCCGCTGGTCGGTCTGCCGCTCCACCCAGCCGCGCAGGCCCTGGTCGAGCGTGCGGTGCCCGGTTTCCAGCGGCCCGGAGGGCAGGCCGGGGCGCGGTCCGCGCCGCACCACCAGCACGCGCGGCTCGGTCTCGCTTGCGGCAACCACCGCGGCGACGAGGTCGACAGGAACGGCGGTGCTCGTCGGCGTGCGCGGCGCGGCGGTGTCGGACATCGAGGGCGGGCTCGTCAGGGTGAAACTCGGGGCTCTCTTTAGGGGCTTTTACCACACCGCGTCGATGAGACCGTCTGTCATGGCGCGGGCCGTCTGTTCCGCCGCGGCGGAAATGATTGGTCCGGGCATGCTGCGGTTCCGGCCCGGGCTCATCGCTTGCGGCGACCGAATCCGAGCACCCCGCGCGGGCCATCATCCAGGCGATGCCGCCGGTGACGCCGACGCCCAGCGCGGCGGCATAGAGCGTGCCGTGGGCCATCTCGGCGAACGGCATGCCGCCGGTGTTCATGCCGAAGAAGCCGGTGACCAGCGTCGGCGGCAGCAGCAGGCAGGACATCAGCGACAGCACGAACAGCAGCCGGTTCATCTCGGCCGCGCGCCGGGAATCGATCTCGTCGTGGATCAGCCGCGCCCGGTCCTGCAGCGCGCAGACGTCGATGTCGAGCGCCTGCATCTGCCGGCCGATCCGCGCGGCCGCCGCCGCCGTGCCCTCCGGCAACTCGGCCTCGTCCTCCTCGTCGAAACGGTCGACCAGCGCCGAGGCGGAGCGCAGGTTGCGGTGGGCGAGCAGGATCTGGCGGCGGATCTCGCCGAGATCGCCGTTTTCCTCGGTGGCCCGGCCGTCGAAGATCCGGTCCTCGATCAGGTCGAGCTCGTTGGTCAGCCGGTCGTTGAGCCGCTCGGCCCGCCGCTGGAAGGCGTCCATCAGCGCGGTGAACAGGGCCGAGGGACGGGCGACGCGCCGGCCGCGGTCGATGTCGGCGCGCACCATGGAAAAGGACAGCAGCGGCTGGTGCCGCGTCGTCACCACCAGCCGGTCGCCGAGCGCCATGTGGAAGCGGGCAATCGTCGGCGCCTCGTCCGGCGGGCGTCGAAGCGGGTCTCGAAATCGGGCAGGGTGCCGTGGACGACGCCCTCGTCGGCCTGGAGTCCGGTGTGGCGGTCGCGCGAGACCAGCGTCGTCAGCGCCGCCTCGGGCAGCGGCAGCCGGGCGAGGAACGCCGGCAGCCGCGCGTCGGCCAGCGACAGATGCAGCCAGAGGAAGCCGTCGTCCGGCACGCTCACCTGCGCCGGCGGGCAGTCGTGGAGCGCCTGTCCGGTGCCGTCGGCATCGAAGCGATAGATCCAGACGAGGCCGGGAATCTGCCCGGCGAAGGCGGTCGGTGGGCGCTCCTGGTCCAGCATGACGGCTCGGCCCGTTCGGGAAGGTGAAGGTCGTCCACCTATCGCCGATCGGCGGGCGCCGGTCCAGCGGTCCCGGTGGCGGCGCCCGGCGCGAGGGGCGGCGCGGTGGGCGGCGGAGAGGCTGCAAGGCCGCTGATGAAGATCTCGACGGTGGCGGGAATCCGCCGGGCGATCTCGGCGGCCGCGCTGGTCTGCCCGTCCGGGTCGAGCAGGCGGAACAAGGGGTTGCCGAGCGCCATGTCGAGCAGAAGTCGGGCGACCAGATCCGGATCGTGCGGCCGCAGCAGCCCGGCCTCCTGCTGCCGGCGCAGGAAGTCGGCCACCGCGGTGCGCACCCGGGTCGGCCCCGCCGCAAGGAAGATCCGGCCGAGTTCGGGGTGCGCGCCGGTTTCCGCCACCACCACCCGCAGGAGGCACAGCGACTGCCCGTCGCAGATCGCCTCCGCCAGCCGGCCGAGCAGGCCGGTGAGGGCCACGGCCGGCGGGCCGGCGCAGGCATCGGCCGGAACGGCGGAAAACAGGCGCTCGACGCGCGCCTCGACCATGGCGGCAAACAGCGCCTCCTTGCCGGCATAAAGCGCATAGAGCGTCTTCTTCGACATGCCGGCGCGGCGGGCGATCTCGTCCATCGCGGCGGCGGCATAGCCGGTCTCGGCGAAGACGTCGGCCGCCGCGCCGAGGATCAGGTCGTGGCGCTGCTCGGGGCTGAGTCGGGGCGGGCGGCCACGGCCACGGCCGGGGGTCGTCATCGGGCCTCTCCTGTTTCCGTTGGGCCACACCGCGGACGAAAAGCGACAGGCGCTCACCGCGATTCCGGGCCCGACACGGAGGATCAACGATTTGTGATCTCGCGCCACCGCGGCCTTTGACTTACACCAGAGGCGCGGGAATGACGGGATCGCGCGCCGGGCGGGACCGGCGGCCGGTCGCCCCGCGTGGCAGCCACGACACCGTGTGACAGCCGCTTACAATCCGCTGCTTGACGAAATTAGGAAACCATTTAGTTTCCAAAATCAAGCACGACGGATGCTGCATTGCACGCGCGCGTCGCCGATCCGGTGCGCCTGTGCCCGTCCTGTCGTCTGGTAAGCCTCACGGGGGTCAACTTGTCCGGTATGTCTTCTTCCTCGGTCCGCCCGTTGCGGCCGTCCGGCCTCCGCCGTGTCGCCGCGATCGCCGTTCCGGCCCTCGGCCTGTTGCTCGCCGGCTGCTCGGTCGGCCCCGATTTCGCCCGTCCGGCGCTCGACGCCGACGCCGGTTACGTCCAGGGCGGAAACCCGAAGTCCACCGCCTCGGCCTCCACCATGGGCGGCACGGCCCAGGCCTTCGTCTCCGGCCAGGACGTGCCGGGCCGCTGGTGGGAGATGTACGGCTCCAAGAAGCTGTCGCGGCTGGTCGAGACGGCAATGGCCGCCAGCCCGGACGTCGCCGCCGCCCAGGCGACCCTGCGCCAGGCCCAGGAAAACACCCTTGCCGCCGGCGGCGCGCTCCTGCCCGCGGTCGACGGGTCGACCAATGCCTCGCGCCAGCAGACCCAGAGCAATTCGAGCGGCAAGTCGATCTACAATCTCTTCAGCGCCGGTGTCAGCGTCACCTACGCCCTCGACGTCTTCGGCGGCACGCGCCGGTCGATCGAGTCGCTGGAGGCGCAGGCCGAGTTCCAGCGCTACCAGCTCGAGGCGACCTATCTGGCGCTGACGGCCAACGTCGTCACCGCCGCGGTGCAGGAAGCCTCGCTGCGCGAGCAGATCTCGGCCACCAACGAGATTCTCCGCTCGCAGCAGGACGCGCTCAACCTCCTTGAGGAGCAGGTGCGGCTCGGCGCCGGTGCCCGCGCCGACGTGCTGTCGCAGCAGTCGACGCTGGCCCAGACCCGCGCCACCCTGCCGCCGCTTGAAAAGGCGCTCGCCCAGCAGCGCAACCAGCTCGCGGTGCTGATCGGCCGCTTCCCCAACGCCGAGATCGGCGCCAGCTTCCGCCTGTCGGACCTCAAGCTGCCGCGCCGCCTGCCGCTCAGCGTGCCCTCGCAGTTGGTCGCCCAGCGGCCCGACGTGCGCGCCGCCGAGGCCACCCTGCATGCGGCCAGCGCCGAGGTCGGCGTGGCGATCGCCAACCAGCTGCCGCAGTTCAGCATCACCGCCGATCTCGGCGCCTCCTCGCAGAAGCTCAACAAGCTCCTGACCGACAGCGGGGGCGTGTGGAGCATCGGCGCGGGCCTCACCCAGCCGATCTTCGACGGCGGCACGCTGTTCCACCGGCGCAAGGCGGCGGAAGCGGCCTATGAGGCCGCGGCCGCCCAGTATCGCAGCACGGTGCTCTCCGCCTTCCAGGAGGTCGCCGACGCGATCCGGGCGCTGCAGTCGGACGCCGACGCCCTGCGCGCCTCGCTCGCCGCCCACGATGCCGCCGCCGCCAGCCTCGAGCTGACCCGCGAGCAGTTCCAGGCCGGGGCTGTCGCCTACCTGAACCTCCTTACCGCCCAGCAGACCTACCAGTCGGCGCGGCTCAACCTCGTGAGCGCCCAGGCCGCGCGCTTTGCCGACACCGCCGCCCTGTTCCAGGCGCTCGGCGGCGGCTGGTGGAACCGCGTTCCGCCGCCCGAACAGACGGTCGCCGCGGCGCGCTGAACGCGCCGTCCGACACCGAAGGCCCTGGCGGGCGCCCGGCGAAAGCCGCGGCGCCCGTTCTGCGTTGCAGGGGCGTCAGCACCTGGTCCGCAAGTCGAAGTATTCCTCTCCGGTCCATTAACCAGTTTACCAAGCAAAACCTCAGTATCGTGACGTTGCTTGTTAACTCTTTTTTCAGATCAACGATTTCCCGACTCCTGTTCGCGCAAAACAAATGATAATTTTAGTCAAATGACGCGGCATACGAGGCCGTAGCTGTTGCGTCCGAGGGAGTTCCCCATGCAAAATGCGCGCACGGACCGGGTCGACTGGGTCGACTACGCCAAGGGTATCTGCATCATCTTCGTGGTCATGATGCATTCCGTCGAAGGCGTCGAACGCCTCGCCGAGGCACATGGCTGGATGGGGACGGTCGTCGACTTCGCCCGTCCCTTCCGCATGCCGGATTTCTTCCTGATCTCCGGCCTGTTCCTCTCGCGCGTCGTCGATCGCCGGCCGGACGTCTTCTACGACCGCCGGGTGATCCACTTCTTCTACTTCTACCTGATCTGGCTGAGCATCCAGTTCGCGGTGAAGGCGCCCGGCTTCGTGGCCGAGGAGGGCGTGCAGGGCACGCTCCTCAACTATGTCGCGGCGATCTTCTACCAGCCCTTCGGCACGCTCTGGTTCATCTGGATCCTGCCCTTCTTCGCGATGGTCGTGCGTTACACCCGCAGCGTCCCGCCGGTGATCATCTTCGCCGTCGCCGCCGCGCTGGAGATGTCGCACCTCGACTTCGGCGTCACGAAGGACAACGTGCTCGGCTGGTACGCGATCAACGAGTTCGGCGCCCGCTTCGTCTACTTCTTCGCCGGATACTGGGCCGCGCCGCTGGTGTTCCAGCTGGCCCGCAAGGCCTTCGAGAAGCCCGTCGCCGCGCTCGGCTATCTGGCGGTCTGGGGTGTGGTGAACGCTCTCCTGGTGTTCAACGGCTTTGACACCACCAGATACGGCGAGCCCTTCTTCCAGAACTTCGCGACCCTGCCGGTGGTCTCGCTGCTGCTCGGCTTTGCCGGCGCCGGCGCCATCATCGTCGTCGCCGTGCTCTGTGCGAAGCTCGCCGACAGTCTCGACCTGATGAAGCTGCTGCGCTTCGTCGGCGCCAACTCGATCGTGGTCTACCTCTCCTTCTTCCTGCCGATGGGCGCGGCCCGGCTGGTGCTGCTGCGCAGCGGCGTGATCACCGACGTCGGCACCATCTCGGCGCTGGTGACGATCGCGGCCGTGGTCGTGCCCTTCGCGATGTGGTGGGTGGCCAAGCGCATCGGCTTCGGCTTCCTCTACAAGCGGCCGGAATGGGCGCATGTCGAGCGCAAGGTGACCAAGGAACCGCGCCCGGTCGGCCTGCAGCCGGCGGAGTGAGGCTCTCGTAAAGCGGACGAAGACAGGAAGGCGGGTGCGCGGCGAGGGCCGGGCGCCCGCCGTCTGCATTGCGGACACGCTGCCGTGCGGACAGGCGCTCCCGGCGCGGGCGAAAGCGGTGGCTCGCCGACCGGCCGGTGATATAGTCCGCGCCATGTCCGACGCCCCTGCCGATTCCGCCCATCACCGCCCCGTCCGCCCCGGCGACCACGTGTTCCTGATCGACGGGTCGGGCTACATCTTCCGCGCCTACCACGCGCTGCCGCCCCTGACGCGCAAGTCCGACGGGCTGCCGGTCGGCGCGGTCGCGGGCTTCTGCAACATGGTCTGGAAGCTGCTGCGCGAGGCCGACGACACCGCGGCCGGCGTCAGGCCGACCCATCTCGCCGTGATCCTCGACGCCTCCGGCCCGACCTTCCGCAGCGACTTCTTCCCCGCCTACAAGGCACAGCGCCCGCCGCCCCCCGCCGATCTCGTGCCGCAGTTCGCGCTGATCCGCGAGGCGGTGAAGGCCTTCAACGTCGCCTGCGTGGAAAAGACCGGCTTCGAGGCCGACGACCTGATCGCCACCTACACCCGCCATGCCCGCGAGGCCGGCGCCGACGTCACCATCGTCTCCTCCGACAAGGACCTGATGCAGCTGGTCGGCCCGGGCGTGATCCTGCTCGACACCATGAAGGACCGCCGGCTCGGCCCGGACGAGGTGGTGGAGAAATTCGGCGTGCCGCCGGAGAAGGTGGTCGACGTGCAGGCGCTCGCCGGCGACAGCGTCGACAACGTGCCGGGCGTGCCGGGCATCGGCGTCAAGACCGCGGCCCAGCTCATCCTCGAATACGGCGACCTCGAAACCCTGTTGTCGCGGGCCGGCGAGATCAAGCAGGCCAAGCGCCGCGAGAACCTGATCGCCTTCGCCGAGCAGGCCCGCGTCTCGCAGCGGCTGGTGCGGCTCGACGTCGACACCCCGCTCGACATGCCGATCGACGGCCTGGCCGTGCGCGGCCTCAAGGGCGAGCAGCTGATCGCCTTCCTCAAGGGCATGGAATTCGGCACGCTCACCCGCCGGGTCGGCGAGGCGACGGGCACGGCGATCGCCGACGTTGCCCCCGCCGAGATCCCGGTGAAGGGCTGGCCGCCGGAAGCGGCGGAGGGGGCCGCGCTCGAGGACATTGCGTCGTCAGCCCCAGCCCCAGCCCCAGCCCAGTCCCAGCCTCTGCCGCCCCGCGCGCGCCGAGAGGTCCGCGCCCGCTGCGGCCACCCCGGCAGCTCCGGCCGGCGACGGCGCCCTCACGCCCCAGGCCCTTGCCGCTGCGCGCCTTGCCGAGGCCACCGCGATCCCCTTCGACGTCGCCGCCTACGAGACCGTGCGCAGCCTCGACCGCCTCGACGCCTGGATCGCCGAGGCCTTCGCGGCCGGCGTTGTTGCCGTCGACACCGAGACCACCTCGCTCGACGCCATGCGCGCCGATCTCGTCGGCGTCTCGCTCGCCACCGCGCCGGGCATGGCCTGCTACATCCCGCTCGGTCACCGCTCGGGCGCAGGCGACCTGCTCGGCGGCGGTCATGCGGAAGGGCAGATCCCGATGGACGCCGCGCTGTCGCGCCTCAAGGTCCTGTTCGAGGCGCCGGACGTCCTGAAGGTCGCGCACAATCTCAAATACGACCACCTGATCCTGGTCCGCCACGGCATCGACGTCGCGCCCTATGACGACACCATGCTGCTGTCCTATGCGCTCGACGCCGGCAAGGGCGGGCAGGGCATGGACGAACTGTCCGGCCGCTGGCTCGGCCACACGCCGATCCCCTACAAGGACGTGGCCGGCTCCGGGCGCAGCCTGGTCACCTTCGACCTCGTCGACATCGACCGCGCGACCGCCTATGCCGCCGAGGACGCCGACGTGACGCTGCGGTTGTGGCGGGTGCTGAAGCCGCGCCTCGCCGCCGAGCGGCTCACCGTCGTCTACGAGACGCTGGAGCGCCCGCTGCTGCCGGTGCTGGTGCGGATGGAGCGGCGCGGCATCAGCGTCGACCGCCAGATCCTGTCGCGGCTGTCGGGCGATTTCGCGCAGTCGATGGGCGCGCTGGAGGCCGAGATCCACGAGCTCGCCGGCGAGAAGTTCAACCTCGGCTCGCCCAAGCAGCTCGGCGAGATCCTGTTCGACAGGATGGGCCTGCCGGGCGGCAAGAAGACCAAGACCGGCGCCTGGGGCACCGGCGCGACGTGCTGGAAGACCTTGCCGTCCAGGGCCACGACCTGCCGCGGCGCATCCTCGACTGGCGCCAGCTCGCCAAGCTGAAATCCACCTACACCGACGCGCTGCCCGGCTTCGTCCACCCCGAGACCCACCGGGTTCACACGTCCTATTCGCTGGCCTCCACCACCACCGGCCGGCTGTCGTCGTCCGACCCGAACCTGCAGAACATCCCGGTCCGCACCGAGGAGGGGCGCAAGATCCGCACCGCCTTCGTGGCGCCGAAGGGCCGCCGGTTGATCTCGGCCGACTACAGCCAGATCGAACTGCGCATCCTTGCTCATGTCGCCGAGATCCCGCAGCTGGTGCAGGCCTTCGAGGACGGCATCGACATCCACGCGATGACCGCCTCGGAAATGTTCGGCGTGCCGGTGGCGGGGATGGACCCGATGGTCCGCCGCCGCGCCAAGGCGATCAACTTCGGCATCATCTACGGCATCTCCGCCTTCGGCCTCGCCAACCAGCTGTCGATCCCGCGCCAGGAGGCCGGCGACTACATCAAGCGCTATTTCGAGCGCTTCCCCGGCATCCGCGACTACATGGAATCGACCAAGGCCTTCGCGCGGGCCAACGGCTACGTCGAGACGATCTTCGGCCGCAGAGCCCATTACCCCGAGATCACCAGCCCCAACCCGTCGATGCGCGCCTTCATGGAGCGGGCGGCGATCAACGCGCCGATCCAGGGCTCGGCCGCCGACGTGATCCGCCGGGCGATGATCCGCATGGAGCCGGCGCTGGCTGCCGCCGGGGTCGCGGCCGACATGCTGCTGCAGGTCCACGACGAGCTGATCTTCGAGGTCGAGGAGGGGGCGGCGGCTACCGCCCTGCCGGTGATCGTGTCGGTGATGGAGGCCGCCGCCGAGCCGGCGGTCCGGCTCAGGGTGCCGCTGAAGGTGGATGCCCGCGCCGCCGGCAACTGGGACGAGGCGCACTGACGCCGGGTCCGGCGATCGGACCGGATTGCAGCGCGCCGACGCCTCCCGCGTCTTGCCATATTCCCGAGTCATCCTGCCGTTGCGGAAGGTTGCGAGGCCTTGCGAAATTCATTGGCGCGCTTCTTGAAAGTCACCCCGGGCGGGGCCACCTCCAAATCTGTTGGCAAGCGGAGAGGATGCGGAGATGAACCAGACGTGCATGCTGAAACCGGGCTGGAACCCGATGTCCATCGGCCTGATGGTCCTTGGCTTCGTGGCCTTCTGGCCACTGGGACTGGCGATGCTCGCCTATATACTTTGGGGTGACCAGATGCGAGGCAAATTCAACGTGATGCGCAATCGGGCCAGCGAGGTCGCCCGCGACTTCGAGTTCACGGGGCGCACCGCGCGCACCGGCAACGTGGCCTTCGACGCGTATCGCGACCAGGAACTGAAGCGCCTCGAGGAAGAGCGTCGCAAGATCGACGAGATGCGCAGCGAATTCGACGAGTTCCTTCGCGAGCTTCGGCGCGCGAAGGATCAGGAAGAATTCGACGGGTTCATGGCGCGCCGGAAGCCGGTCTGACACGTCGTCCTCACGGACGCGGCGACCGGCCGAGGCGGCACCCCCGCCAGACCCGAGGCTTCCTGACCTCCAGAGTGCGGGCGACCCAAGCGGTCGCCCGCATTTTTTTTGTGACCCCTGACGAGCAGCCGCATTTCTTCGCGAAGATGCATGACGGGCCGTCCGCATCCCCCGCCCTCGAGTCTATGCGATGACGGGACGCGACACCGGCCGGACTCAGGAAGGACCATGATGGAACTCGGGCTCTACACCTTCGCCGACGTCGATCCGGACGCGGCCGACAAGGGCGCGGCCGCCGCGCGCCGGACCCGCGAGCTGATCGCCGAGATCGAGCTCGCCGATGCGGTCGGCCTCGACGTCTTCGGCCTCGGCGAGCATCACCGGCCCGACTACATGGCCTCCAGCCCGGCGACGCTGCTCGCCGCCGCGGCGGTGAAGACTAAGTCCATCCGGCTGACCAGCGCGGTCTCGGTGCTGAGCTCCGACGACCCGGTGCGGGTGTTCCAGCAGTTCGCCACCGTCGACCTGCTGTCCGGCGGGCGCGCCGAGATCATGGCCGGCCGCGGCTCCTTCATCGAATCCTTCCCGCTGTTCGGCTACGACCTCGACGACTACGACCGGCTGTTCGAGGAAAAGCTCGAATTGCTGATGGCCCTGCGCGCCGGCGAGCGGGTGACCTGGGCGGGCGAGACCCGCGCGCCGCTGGACGATCTCGCGGTCTATCCGCGCCCGCTGCAGGACCCGCTGCCGCTGTGGATCGCGGTCGGCGGCACGCCCAATTCGGTGGCGCGGGCGGCCTATCACGGCCTGCCGCTGGCGCTCGCCATCATCGGCGGCGTGCCGCGCCGCTTTGCCCCGCTGTTCGACCTCTACCGCGAGACCGCCCGCCGCGTCGGCCACGACCCGGCAAGGCTGAAGACCTCGATCAACGTCCACGCTTCGTCGCCGCGACGGCGGACGAAGCCGCCGAGACCTTCTACGCGCCGCAGGCGGCGGTGATGAACCGGATCGGCCGCGAGCGCGGCTTCACGCCGATGACCCGCGCGCATTTCGACGCCGCGCGCGGACCGGACGGGGCGATCTTCCTCGGCGGGCCGCAGGAGCTGGCCGACAAGATCGTCGCCCACCACCGGATCTTCCGCAACGACCGCTTCCTGCTGCAGATGGCGATCGGCCTCGTGCCGCACGAGAAGCTGATGGAGGCGATCGAGATCTTCGGCACCGAGGTCGCCCCGCGGGTGCGCGAGGCGGTCGCCGCCGGCTGACAGCGGACAGGCCGGAGAAACCCGCCCGGCACCGGGCTGCCTGTCCCGATCCGCATTTCCCGTCCCGCGCCGGATCCTCTAGATTTCCACCATGCGCCTCCGATTCCCCTTTGCTCTCCTGACCCCCGACCGGCGCCGGCCGAACGGCCCGCTCCCCCGTCGCGCGCGCGGCCCGACCGCACGACCGTCGACGTCGCCGGCCGGCCGGTCGAGGTCGCGCTGCGCTGGAACCCGCGCGCGCGGCGCTACACCCTGCGTCTGGCGAACGGGCGGACCGAGCCGGTGGTGACCATTCCGAAGGGCGGCAGTCTCAAGGCCGCCTGCGCCTTCGTCGGCCGCCACGCGGACTGGCTGGCCGCGCGGCTGGACGCCCGCCCGCAGCCGACCGCCTTCGCCGACGGTGCGCTGGTGCCGATCCGCGGCGTGCCCCACCGTCTCGCGGCCACGGGCACCCTGCGCGGCCTCGTACGCATTCACCCGGCCGGGGAGCCGGCGGAGGAGGCGGACGACGCCCTGCCGCGCCTGCTGGTGCCCGGCGCGCCGGAGCGTTTTTCCCCGCGCGTCGCGGATTTTCTCAGGAAGGCGGCGCGGGCCGATCTGGAGGCCGCGGTCGCCCGCCATGCCAGGGCACTTGGCCGGACGCCGCAGAAGATCGTCGTGCGCGACACCACCTCGCGCTGGGGCTCCTGCTCCTCGCTCGGCGTGCTGTCCTTCTCCTGGCGGCTGATCCTCGCCCCGCCGCTGGTGCTCGACTATCTCGCCGCCCACGAGGTCGCCCATCTTGCCGAGATGAACCACGGCCCGCGCTTCTGGGCCCATTGCACCGCGCTCTGCCCCGAGACCGAGACGGCGCGCGCCTGGCTGAAGGCCCATGGCGCCGGGCTTCACGCCTACGGCTGACCGGCCATCTTCGACGCCGTAAAAAGCCACAGAAAGCCAAGTTGCGACGTGGCATTCTGTGTTGCCGCTTGACAGGTCCGGACCCTGCCGCCGATAGTCGGACATCCCTCCGGAGCGAGCTGCCGTCTGGCGGCATCACGTTTCAAATATTGGGCATTTCCGGTTTCAGCTGGCCGTCCGGGGACATGGCATGACCGACGAGGACGTGATCCGCGCCCTGCCGTTGTGGACCGGGCCGGTCGACATCGAGCCGCTGTCCGGCGGCCTGTCCAACCGCAACTATCACGTTGCGGCGGGCGGGGCGCGCCATGTGGTCCGGCTCGGCGACGACCTGCCGTTCCATCACGTGTTCCGCGCGCGCGAGGCCGCCGTCGCCCGCGCTGCCCACGCGCCGGCGTTTCGCCGGCGCTGCTCCATGCCGGGCCGGGGGTGATGGTGTTCGCCCATCTCGACGGGCGCAGCCTGACGGCGGACGACGTGCGGGCCGACTGGCCGCGGGTGGTCGATCTCCTGCGCCGCGTCCACGGCGGCCTTGCCCGCCACCTCACCGGCCCGGCGCCCTGCTTCTGGGTGTTCCATGTTCTGCGCGACTATGCGGCGACGATCGCCGCCGGCAACGGCCGGCCCGCCGCGGACCTCGCCCGCTTCACCGATCTCGCCGGCCGGCTGGAGGCCGCGCAGGTGCCGCTGCCCGTCACCTTCGGCCATCACGACCTCTTGCCCGCCAACATCTTCGAGGCGGGCGGCCGGCTCTGGCTGATCGACTGGGAATACGGCGGCTTCGGCACGGCGATGTTCGACCTTGCCAATCTCGCCGGCAACGCGGGCCTCGAACCGGGCGAGGACGAGGCGCTGCTCGCCGCCTGGTTCGACGCGCCCGATCCCGCGATCCGGCGCGCCTTTGCCGCCATGAAGGTCGCCTCGCTGCTGCGCGAGGCGATGTGGAGCATGGTCGGCGAACTGCACATGACCGCACCCGGCGTCGATTACGCCGCCTATTCCGCCGAGACGCTCGCCCGCTTCGAGGCGGCGCTCGCAGCCTTCGAGGACGATGGCCGATGACCCCTTCCGCGCTTCCCGCCGCCGCCGAGGTCGTCGTCATCGGCGGGGGCATCGTCGGCTGCTCCACCGCCTATCACCTTGCCCGCGACCACAAGGCCGACGTGCTGCTGATCGAGAAGGGCCGCCTGACCGGCGGCTCCACCTGGCACGCCGCCGGCCTCGTCGGCCAGCTGCGCACCTCCGCCTCGATCACCCGGCTGCTCAAGCATTCGGTCGAACTCTACGACCGGCTGGAGGCCGAGACCGGGCTGGCCACCGGCTGGAAGCGCAACGGCGGACTCCGGCTCGCCTGCAACGCGGACCGCTGGATCGAGATCAGGCGTCAGGCGACCACGGCGAAGAGCTTCGGCCTGGAGATGCATCTCCTGTCGCCCGGCGAGGCGAAGGCGCTGTGGCCGCTGATGGACACATCGGATCTGGTGGGCGCCGCCTTCCTGCCGACCGACGGCCAGGCGAGCCCCTCCGACATCACCCAGTCGCTGGCCAAGGGCGCGCGCATGCACGGCGCCCGCCTGATGGAGGGCGTCGCCGTCACCGGCTTCGAGATCGAGAACGGCCGTGTCGTTGCGGTCCTCACCGATCACGGCCGCATCGCCTGCGAGAAGGTGGTCAACTGCGCCGGCATGTGGGCCGGCGAGGTCGGGCGCTTGCCGGGGTGAACGTGCCGCTCGTCGCGGTCCAGCACCAGTATATCGTCACCGAGGCGATCCCCGGGGTGACGGCCGACCTGCCGACCCTGCGCGATCCCGACCGGCGGATCTACTTCAAGGAAGAGGTCGGCGGCCTCGTCATGGGCGGCTACGAGCCCGACCCGATCCTGTTTCCGGGCGGCACGGTGCCGAATGACTTCGAGTTCCAGCTCCTGTCGGAAAACTGGGACCACTTCGAGCAGCACATGGTCGAGGCGATTGCCCGGGTGCCCGCGCTGGAGACGGCCGGCGTCAAGCAGCTGATCAACGGGCCGGAGAGCTTCACCCCCGACGGCAACTTCATCCTCGGCCGCGCGCCGGAGCTGGCCAACTTCTACCTCGCTGCGGCTTCAACGCCTTCGGCATCGCCAGCGCCGGCGGCGCCGGCTGGGCGCTCGCCGAATGGGTGATGCGCGAGGCCGCCCCGCTCGACCTCTGGGTGGTCGATCCGGCGCGCTTTTCCGCCGTTCATGACGCCGACTTCGTGCGCGAGCGCACGCTGGAGGCCTACGGCAAGCATTACGAGATCGCCTGGCCGCAGCTCGAATACGAGAGCGCCCGGCCGCGGCTCACCTCGCCGCTCTACGGCCGGCTGAAGACCCGCGGCGCCGTGTTCGGCTCCAAGCTCGGCTGGGAGCGGGCCAACTGGTTCGCCCCGCCCGGCGCCGAGCCGGTGGACCGGCCCTCGCAGGGGCAGGCCAACTGGTTCGAGGCGGTCGGCGCCGAACACGCGGCCTGCCGCGAGGGCGTCGTCCTGTTCGACCAGTCGTCCTTCGCCAAGTTCGAGATCTGGGGCCGGTCCGCCGCCGAGCGGCTGGAATGGCTCGCCGCCAACCGCATCGCCCGGCCGGTGGGCGGACTGGTCTACACCCAGCTTCTCAACGGGCGCGGCGGCATCGAGGCCGACGTCACCGTCGCCCGCCTGGCCGCCGACACCTTCTACATGGTCACCGGCACCGGCTTCCGCACCCATGACGGCGGCTGGCTCCGCGAACACCTGACCGGCGGCGGCGTCGCCGTCGAGGACGTGACCGAGGCCTGGAGCACCCTGACGCTGATGGGCCCGCGCGCCCGCGACGTGCTCTCGGCCGTCACCACCGCCGATCTGTCCAGCGCGGTCTTCCCCTTCGGCACGGCCCGGCTGATCTCGATCGCCGACTGCGCGGTGCGGGCGCTGCGCGTCACCTATGTGGGCGAGCTCGGCTGGGAACTGCACGTGCCGGCCGGCAATGCCGGCACGGTGTTCGACGCGCTGATGATGGCGGGCGCGCCCTTCGGCATCCGCCTTGCCGGCTACCGGGCGATCGAATCGCTGCGGCTGGAAAAGGGCTACCGCGCCTGGGGCGCCGAGATCACCCCGCGCGACAGCCCGTTCGAGGCCGGTCTCGGCTGGGCGGTCAAGCTCGCCTCCGGCATCGACTTCCTCGGCCGGGAGGCCTCGCTCGCGATCGCCGCCGCCCCGCTGTCCCGCCGGCTCTGCGGCTTCACGGTTGCCCGCCCGGACCTCCTGCTCACCGGCCGCGAGACGATCCTGCGCGACGGCGAGGCGGTCGGCTATCTGGCCAGCGGCGGCTGGGGCTACACCGTCGGCACCCACATCGGCTACGGCTATGTCCGCCGCGAGACCGGGGTCGACGACGCCTGGCTGCGCGCCGGATCGTGGGAACTGGTGGTGGCCGGCGAGACGGTGGCGGCTACTCTCGCCATGCGCCCGCTGTATGATCCCAAGGGCCTGCGCATCAAGGTGTGATCGGGACGGTCCCCGCGAGGCCGTCTTGCGGCTCGGCGAAATGCAGGCGGATTGTCCCTCGACGAAATCGGCGAAAGCACCGCCCCTCGTGTCCGTCATCCCCGCGTCAAGCGGGGACCCATCAGTCGGCAAGGGAAAACGCTGCTGTCGGGCCGAAGGCAACCTTCGAGATGCCGTGACCCCATCCGGCCATCCGCCCGGGGAGGGATGGATCCCCGCTTGATGCGGGGATGACGATGGAGAGGTGGGGGAGGGGAGGTCAGACCGGGAGGCCGCAGCTTGCCGAGGTGACGATCGAGAGGGATGAATGTGGATCGGACCGAGAGCTGACCACCTTCACGCCGCCGCCTCGACCTCCCGGATCGCGGCGGCGAGGGCCAGCGTGCGCTCGGCCATGTCGGCATGAAGCCGCTCCACCATCCGGCCCTCGATCTTGACGGCGGACTTGCCGGCATAGTCGGGCAGGGCGAACACCTCGACCACCCGCTTGGCCCATTCGATCTCCTCCACGCTCGGCACGAAGGCGCGGTTGGCGACGTCGATCTGGCGCGGATGGATCAGGGTCTTGCCGTCGAGGCCGAATTCGCGGCCCTGCCGGCATTCGGCGGCATAGCCCTCGTCGTCGTGGATGTCGTTGTAGACGCCGTCGAGAATGGCAAGGCCGTAGGCGCGGGCGGCGGTGAGCGCGATCTGGATCCACGGCACCATCGGCAGCCGGTCACCGGTGAACTGGGCGCCGGTCTCCTTCGCCAGATCGTTGAGGCCGAGGACGAAGCCCTCCAGCCGGCTGCCGGGGCGGGTGGCAAAGGCCGCGATCTCGCGGATCGACAGGATCGCGAGCGGCGTCTCGATCATCGCCCAGATCCTCATCGCCGGCCGCGCGCCGAGCCGGTCCATCGCCGCGCTCACCCGGTCGAGGTCGTCGGGGCTGGACACCTTGGGCACGAGGATCGCGTCCGGCCCGGCGGCGACCGCGGCGGCGAGATCGTCCGCGCCCCAGACGGTGCCAAGGCCGTTGATCCGGATGAAGATCTCGCGCCGGCCGTAGCCGCCTTCGCCGAGCTTCTGCCGGATGAGCACCCGGGCCTCGGCCTTCGCCTCCGGCGCGACGGCGTCTTCCATGTCGAGGATCAGCCCGTCGGCGGGCAGTGTCCGGGCCTTGTCCAGCGCGCGCGGATTGGACCCCGGCATGTAGAGGACGCTGCGACGGGGACGGACGGCGTTCATGGGGTCAAGGCTCCGCGGGGCAGGGCGCGGCCTCCGGGCGGAAGCCATGTTGCACTGCACATGGTAGCCCGGGCGCCGCCGCCCGCAAAGTCGTCCCTTCGGCCGATGCGACAGAGCGTAGCGGCGGCGGCGCCGCCACGCCCCATGCCCGATCGGTGCGCGGTCAGAAGGGTGCGGTCTCGGGCTCCGGGCCGATCCGGCCCTCGCGGTCGTCGAGCGCCTCGATCTTGCGACGGTCGTCGAGGTCGAGGGTGAAGTCGAAGACGCTGAAATTCTCCAGGATCCGCGACGGGCGCACGGACTTGGGGATCGTGATCACCCCGTTGTCGAGATGCCAACGGATGATCACCTGCGCCGGCGTCTTGGCGTTCTTCTCCGCGATCGCGGTGATCACCGGGTGGGAGAGCAGCGTGCCCTGACCGAGCGGGCTCCAGGCCTCGGTGGCGATCTTGTGCTCCACATGCACGGCCCGGAGGCCCGCCTGCTGGAAGCGCGGATGCAGCTCGACCTGGTTGATCACCGGCGCGACGCCGGTTTCCTCGAACAGCCGGCCGAGGTGGTCGGCATTGAAGTTGGAGACGCCGATCGAACGGACGCGGCCTTCTTCCTTGAGGCGGATCAGCGCCTTCCAGGTGTCGACGTAGAGATCCTTGCGCGGGGCAGGCCAGTGGATGAGGTAGAGGTCGACATGGTCGAGGCCGAGCTTCTTCAGGCTTTCGTCGAAGGCCGCGCGGGCGGAGTCATAACCCTGCGCGTCGTTCCACAGCTTGGTGGTCACGAAGATGTCGTCGCGGGCGATCCCGCTCTGGCGGATACCCTCGCCGACGCCCGCCTCGTTGCCGTAGATCGCGGCGGTGTCGATGTGGCGGTAGCCGGTCTCGATCGCGGTGCGCACCACGTCGGCGGTCTCCGCTTCGGGCGTCTGCCACACGCCGAGGCCGAGTTGCGGAATGGAGGTGCCGTCGGAAAGGGCAATGGTGGGTTGGTCGCTCATGAAGGTGTTCCTGTCGTTCTTGGCAAGGCTGCGCAGGCGGGGCGGAGACCGACGGCCTCCCGGAATTTCCGGATCGGTGGACAGATGGGAACGCGAACGGGTGACCACCAGACGCGGAACCGCCGGACGCCAAGGGTTGCCATCCCCGCCCGGCCGACGCAAAGTCACCTGCGTCAACGGACAGACGGGGCGGCATGTTCCGGGCAGGTCTCGGCGTGCCGGATGGCGGGGGTCTCGGGTCGCGAGGGTCAGGGTGCCGGATGCGGGCGCGCACAGGGCGGCGGCCCGCGCATCGGCCGGGTTTGCATGATCGGCGTGAACGGCCCTATACCGCTCGTCAGGAAAGATCCGCCCATCAAGGAGCGATTCGACATGACTTTTTCGCGCGTAGCAGCCGGTTTGATCGTCGTTGCGGCCCTCGCCGGCTGCGGCCGGGGGGCCGGACCGGCGCCGCAGGGCATCCCGCCCCTGACCCCGGCACCGACCACGCCGGTGCAGACGATGCAGCTGCCGCCGCCCGCGCTGCCCGAGGCGCCCGCGCCGATCGAGACGCCGGTGAGCCCTGAGGCCGCTGCGGCCGAGCTGCGCTCGACCGAGCAGGCCGCGCTGACGATCTCGCGCCCGGATCTCGCCGGCGCCTGGACGATCGATTCTGGCGGCGAGAGCTGCAAGCTGTTCATGAACCTCACCACCTGGACCGGCGGCTACCGCGCCAACACCCGCGGCTGCTCCACCGACGAGATGAAGGCGGTCGGCGCCTGGGATCTGTCCGGCAAGGAAGTGGTGCTGAAGGATGCCTCCGGTTCGCCGGTCGCCCGCCTCTACGCCACGGCGGCGCAGCGCTATTCCGGCCAGCTGGAAGTGTCCAAGCGCGGCGTGCAGTTCTACCGCTGAGCCGAGCTGACGCCCGCAATGCGTGACCGGGTGCGTCCCGGTCACGCATTGCGGCGGGAGCGATGATCGGCTAGATCCTGTTGCGGTGCACAACCGTCCGGGACTGGCTGCATGACCGCGACCCCGCGCTCGCAATCCTTCGGCGCCGCGCATGCCACGCGCGGCGTGACCGCGGCCTATGAGGCCCAGGTCGCCAGCGGCCAGATCGCCCCCGATCTCGCCCAGAAGAAGGTCGCCGCGCGGCTCGACCGCCTGATCGACGACCTGCGCGAATCCCATCTTGCCTCCAAGACCAGCGCGCTCGGCTGGCTGTTCGGCCGCAAGGGTGCCGGCAGCCGCCCGAAGGTGAAGGGCGTCTATGTCTGGGGCTCGGTCGGCCGCGGCAAGACCATGCTGATGGACCTGTTCTTCGAGACCTCCACCGAGCCGAAGAAGCGCCGCGCCCATTTCCTCGACTTCATGGCCGACACCCACGCCCGCATTCACGCCGCCCGCCAGGCCGGCGAGAAGGATCCGGTGATGCGGGTCGCCGACGCGCTGGCCGCCGAGACCCGGCTCCTGTGCTTCGACGAATTCTCCGTGACCGACATCACCGACGCGATGATCCTCGGCCGGCTGTTCACCGCGCTGTTCGAGCGCGGCGTGGTGGTGGTCGCCACCTCCAATGTCGATCCGGACGATCTCTACAAGGACGGGCTCAACCGCGGCTTCTTCCTCGGCTTCGTCGGCCTGCTGAAGACCGAGGTCGACGTGATGCGGCTGGATTCGCCCACCGACTATCGCCTCGAGAAGGCGGCCGGCGAGGAGATCTACATCACGCCGCTCGGGCCGGAGGCGCCGCGGCGCATCGCGGCGACCTGGGAGCGGATCACCGCCGGCGCGCCGGCCGGGCCGGCCTTCGTCACCGTCATGGGCCGGCGCGTGCGCGTGCCGCTGGCCGCCGCCGGGGTCGCCCGCTTCGAATTTGCCGATCTCTGCGTCGCCGCCCTCGGCGCGCAGGACTATCAGGCGATCGCGCGCACTTATCACACGGTCCTCGTCGAGAACGTGCCGGTGATGGACCGTTCGAAGCGCAACGAGGCTAAGCGCTTCATCACCCTGATCGACACGCTCTACGACACCGGCACCAAGCTGGTCTGCTCGGCCGGCGCCGAGCCGGACGGCCTCTACACCGACACCGGCGGCACCGAGGGTTTCGAATTCGCCCGCTGCGCCTCGCGCCTTGTCGAGATGCGGTCGGAAGCCTATCTCGCGGCCCCGCGCCGCCTCGGCTGACGGCCGGACGCGCGCCTCGCATCGGCTCCCCAGCCGGCCGTCTCGCGGAACCGACATTCCCCTGCCACGAAGATCTGCGACCATCCGTCGATTGACGTTCGCGTCAGCCTGTCTATCCAGAACGGGCGGCGCTGGTGCGCCGCGGGTTGACGCGGCGGATTCGGGCGTTTTTCGGCGCCCCCGCGGTTCTGATGCTTGCTTCGGACCCGCATTCGGGGTAGTGCAGACGAATAACGCCCGACCAAATTTCCCTTTACGTAAACGGAAGGTGTTCAAATGGCGCGGAACAAGATCGCCCTCGTCGGGGCGGGACAGATCGGTGGAACGCTCGCGCATCTGATCGGGCTCAAGGAACTGGGCGACGTCGTCCTGTTCGACATCGCGGACGGCATTCCCCAGGGCAAGTCGCTGGACCTGGCCGAATCCTCGCCGGTCGAGGGCTTCGATGCGGCGATGTCCGGCACCCAGACCTACGAGGGGATCGCCGGGGCCGACGTCGTGATCGTCACCGCCGGCGTGCCGCGCAAGCCGGGCATGAGCCGCGACGACCTGCTGGGCATCAATCTCAAGGTGATGGAATCGGTCGGCAAGGGCATCGCCGCCCACGCGCCGGACGCCTTCGTGATCTGCATCACCAACCCGCTCGACGCCATGGTCTGGGCGCTGCAGAAATTCTCCGGCCTGCCGGCCCACAAGGTGGTCGGCATGGCGGGCGTGCTGGACTCCTCCCGCTTCCGCTATTTCCTCGCCGAGGAATTCGGCGTGTCGGTCGAGGACGTCACCGCCTTCGTGCTCGGCGGCCACGGCGACACCATGGTGCCGCTCGCCCGCTATTCGACGGTGGCCGGTATTCCGCTGCCCGACCTCGTCAAGATGGGCTGGACCACCCAGGACAAGCTCGACCGGATCATCCAGCGCACCCGCGACGGCGGCGCCGAGATCGTCGGCCTGCTCAAGACCGGTTCGGCCTTCTACGCCCCGGCCTCCTCGGCGATCGCCATGGCCGAAAGCTACCTCAAGGACAAGAAGCGCGTGCTGCCCTGCGCCGCTCATCTCTCCGGCCAGTATGGACTGACCGACATGTATGTCGGCGTGCCGATCGTGATCGGCGCCGGCGGCGTGGAGAAGGTGATCGAGATCGATCTCCAGGGCGAGGAAAAGGCCGGCTTCGACAAGTCGGTGGGTTCGGTGACGGGCCTGATGGACGCCTGCAAGGCGATCAAGCCGGAACTCGCCTGACGGATCGCCGCGGCGGGATTGACGGCGGGGCGCGCTGCGGCGCCGCCCGGCTTTCGACCCCCGCCAAGGTGATTTGCCGGACGGCACCCTGACCGCTCGCACGGAGAGGGTGTATCAAGCTTCCTGCCGCCCTGCGGCCGGGCCTTGGGAAGAGGGCCTGAAAATCAACAGTGACCCACTTTCGGGGGGAACGAAACGTATGAACATTCATGAATATCAGGCGAAGGCCCTGCTCAAGGAGTATGGCGCGCCGGTTGCCGAGGGCGTGCCGATCTTCGCGGCCTCCGAGGCGGCGGAAGCCGTGAAGGCGCTGCCGGGCCCGGTCTACGTGGTCAAGAGCCAGATCCACGCGGGCGGCCGCGGCAAGGGCAAGTTCAAGGAACTGCCGCCCGAGTCCAAGGGCGGCGTGCGCGTCACCTTCAAGCCCGAGGATGCGGTTGCCAACGCCGAGGAAATGTTCGGCAAGACGCTGGTGACCCAGCAGACCGGCCCGGCCGGCCGCCAGGTCAACCGCCTCTACATCGAGGACGGCGCCGACATCGACCGCGAGCTCTACTGCTCGCTGCTGGTCGACCGCTCCTGCGGCCGCGTGGCCTTCGTCGTCTCGACCGAGGGCGGCATGGACATCGAGGCCGTCGCCCACGCGACCCCCGACAAGATCCAGACCATCGACATCGATCCGGACATGGGTGTCACGGAAACCAACGTCGAGAAGATCTGCATGGTGCTGGAGCTCGAGGGCACGGCCCACGACGACGCCCGGCTGCTGTTCCCGACGCTCTACCGCGCCTTCACCGAGAAGGACATGAGCCTTCTGGAGATCAACCCGCTGATCGTGCTGAAGGACGGCCACCTGCGCGTCCTCGACGCCAAGGTCTCCTTCGACGGCAACGCCCTGTTCCGTCATCCGGACGTCCAGGCGCTGCGCGACACCAGCGAGGAAGACGCCAAGGAGATCGAGGCGTCCAAGTATGACCTCGCCTATGTTGCCCTCGACGGCAACATCGGCTGCATGGTCAACGGCGCCGGCCTTGCGATGTCCACCATGGACATCATCAAGCTCTACGGTGCCGAGCCCGCCAACTTCCTCGACGTCGGCGGCGGCGCCACCAAGGAAAAGGTCACTGCGGCCTTCAAGATCATCACGGCCGATCCGGCGGTGAAGGGCATCCTCGTCAACATCTTCGGCGGCATCATGCGCTGCGACGTCATCGCCGAGGGCGTCATCGCCGCGGTGAAGGAAGTCGGGCTCCAGGTTCCGCTGGTGGTGCGCCTCGAGGGCACCAACGTCGAACTCGGAAAGAAGATCATCGACGAGAGCGGTCTCAACGTCATCTCCGCCGATGACCTCGACGACGCCGCCCAGAAGATCGTCGCCGCGGTGAAGGGCTGACACGCATGTCCATTCTCGTTGACAAGAACACCAAGATCATCGTCCAGGGCCTCACCGGCAAGACGGGCACCTTCCACACCGAACAGGCGCTGGCCTACTACGGCACCCAGATGGTCGCCGGCGTCCACCCCGCCAAGGGCGGCGAAAAGTGGGCCGGCAAGTCCGGCGAGCAGCTGCCGATCTTCAAGTCGGTTGCCGAAGCGAAAGACGCCACCGGCGCCGACGCGTCGGTGATCTACGTGCCGCCGGCGGGCGCCGGCGCCGCGATCATCGAGGCGATCGACGCCGAGATCCCCTTCATCGTCTGCATCACCGAGGGCATCCCGGTGATGGACATGGTCAAGGTCAAGGCGAAGCTGGAAAACTCCAGGTCGCGGCTGCTCGGGCCGAACTGCCCGGGCATCATGACGCCGGAAGAGTGCAAGATCGGCATCATGCCGGGCTCGATCTTCCGCAAGGGCTCGGTCGGCATCGTCTCGCGCTCGGGCACGCTCACCTATGAAGCCGTGTTCCAGACCTCCAACGAGGGCCTCGGCCAGACCACCGCCGTCGGCATCGGCGGCGACCCGGTCAAGGGCACCGAGTTCATCGACGTGCTGGAGCTGTTCCTCGCCGACCCGGAGACCACGTCGATCATCATGATCGGCGAGATCGGCGGCGCGGCCGAGGAAGACGCGGCCCAGTTCCTGAAAGACGAGGCCAGGCGCGGCCGCAAGAAGCCGATGGCCGGCTTCATTGCCGGCCGCACCGCGCCGCCCGGCCGCACCATGGGCCATGCCGGCGCCGTGGTCTCGGGCGGCAAGGGCGATGCCGAGAGCAAGATCGCGGCGATGGAGAGCGCGGGCATCCGCGTCTCGCCGTCCCCGGCCAAGCTCGGCAAGACGCTGGTCGACGTCCTCAAGGGCTGATCGGCCTCAGGGGGACTGGCGATCGCCGGTCTCCCGCACGACATGGGGGAAACCCCCGACAGCGACAGGGCGGCGGAGCGATCCGCCGTCCGTCACGGGTCAAGGACCGCGCCGGCGGACCGGCGCAGCAAGACGAAAGGCGGGGAGTTCCCCGAACCGTCATGGCACGCCAGGATCTCAACGACATCTTCGCGCAGACCTCGTTCCTCTATGGCGGCAATGCCGACTATATCGAGGAACTCCACGCCCGCTACCAGGCCGATCCGGCCTCGGTGGACCCGCAGTGGCGCGACTTCTTCGACGCCCTCGCCGATGACGGCGACGATGTGCGCAAGAGCGCGGAAGGCGCCTCCTGGGAGCGGCCGAACTGGCCGATCGCCGCCAACGGCGATCTCGTCGCGGCCCTCGACGGCAACTGGGCCGAGACCACCAAGGTCATCGAGAAGAAGCTGAAGGAGAAGGCCGCCGCCCCCGGCGCCGCTCCGGCCAGCGCCTCCGACATCCAGCAGGCGGCCCGCGATTCCGTGCGTGCGATCATGATGATCCGCGCCTACCGCATGCGCGGCCACCTCCACGCCAATCTCGATCCGCTCGGCCTTGCCAAGAAGCTCGACCACGAGGAGCTGCATCCGTCGTCCTACGGCTTCACCGACGCGACATGGACCGCCGGATCTTCATCGACAACGTGCTCGGCCTCGAATACGCGACGCTGCGCGAGATGATCGCGCTTTTGAAGCGCACCTATTGCGCGTCGGTCGGCTTCGAGTTCATGCACATCTCCGATCCGGAGGAAAAGGCGTGGATCCAGGCCCGCATCGAGGGGCCGGACAAGGAGATCACCTTCACCCCCGAGGGCAAGAAGGCGATCCTCAACAAGCTGATCGAGTCCGAGGGCTTCGAGAAGTTCCTCGACGTCAAGTTCACCGGCACCAAGCGCTTCGGCCTCGACGGCGGCGAGGCGCTGATCCCGGCGCTGGAGCAGATCATCAAGCGCGGCGGCAATCTCGGCGTGCGCGAGATCGTGCTCGGCATGGCCCACCGCGGCCGCCTCAACGTGCTGACCCAGGTGATGGCCAAGCCGCACCGGGCGCTGTTCCACGAGTTCAAGGGCGGCTCGTTTGCCCCCGATGACGTGGAAGGCTCCGGCGACGTCAAGTATCACCTCGGCGCCTCGTCGGACCGCGAGTTCGACGGCAACAAGGTCCACCTGTCGCTGACGCCCAATCCGTCGCATCTGGAGATCGTCAATCCGGTGGTGCTCGGCAAGGTGCGCGCCAAGCAGGACCAGATCGCCACCGTCCACGAGGGCGACATCATCCCGCTGCGCGAGCGGATCAAGGTGCTGCCGCTGCTGCTGCACGGCGACGCGGCCTTCGCCGGCCAGGGCGTCGTCGCCGAATGTTTCGGCCTCAGCCAGCTGCGCGGCCACCGCACCGGCGGATCGATCCACTTCATCATCAACAACCAGATCGGCTTCACCACCAACCCGCATTTCTCGCGCTCGTCGCCCTATCCGTCCGACGTCGCAAAGATGGTCGAGGCGCCGATCCTGCACGTCAACGGCGACGACCCGGAGGCGGTGGTCCACGCCGCGCGCATCGCGATCGAATACCGGCAGAAGTTCTTCAAGCCGGTGGTGGTCGACATGATCTGCTACCGCCGCTTCGGCCACAACGAGGGCGACGAGCCCGCGTTCACCCAGCCGCTGATGTACAAGAAGATCCGCAGCCATCCGACGACGCTGCAGATCTATTCGGAGAAGCTGGTTGCCGAGGGCACCGTCACGGCGGCCGAGGTCGACGCGATGAAGGCCGAGTTCCGTGCCCGGCTCGACGCCGAGTTCGACATCGGCCAGGCCTACAAGCCCAACAAGGCCGACTGGCTCGACGGCGTGTGGTCGGGCCTCAAGACCGCCGACAGCTTCGACGAGCGCCGCACCGGCCAGTCGGGCGTGTCGGTCGACACCCTGCGCGAGATCGGCGGCAAGCTGTCGCGGGTGCCGGAGGGCTTCAAGGTCCACCGCACCATCCAGCGCTTCCTCGACGCGCGCGCCAAGGCGATCGAGACCGGCGAGGGCATCGACTGGGCGACGGCCGAATCGCTCGCCTTCGGCACGCTGGTGGTGCAGGGCTTCAAGGTCCGCCTGTCCGGGCAGGACTGCGAGCGCGGCACCTTCTCCCAGCGCCACACCGTGCTCTACGACCAGGACAGCGAGAGCCGCTACATTCCGCTCGCCAACCTCGCGCCCGACCAGGCGAAATACGAGGTCATCAACTCGATGCTCTCCGAGGAGGCGGTGCTCGGCTTCGAATACGGCTATTCGCTCGCCCGCCCCAACGCGCTGACCCTGTGGGAGGCGCAGTTCGGCGACTTTGCCAACGGCGCGCAGGTGATCTTCGACCAGTTCGTCTCGGCCGGCGAGCGCAAGTGGCTGCGCATGTCGGGCCTCGTCTGCCTGCTGCCGCACGGCTACGAGGGCCAGGGCCCGGAGCATTCCTCCGCCCGCCTCGAGCGCTTCCTGCAGATGTGCGCCGAGGACAACATGCAGGTCGCCAACTGCACGACGCCTTCGAACTATTTCCACATCCTGCGCCGCCAGCTGACCCGCGACTTCCGCAAGCCGCTGATCCTGATGACGCCGAAGTCGCTGCTGCGCCACAAGCGGGCGGTGTCGCGGCTGGAGGAAATGGGCGCCGACACGTCGTTCCACCGCCTGCTGTGGGACGATGCCCAGTCGCGCCCCGACGCGGAGCTGAAGCTGGTGCCCGACGCGCAGATCCGCCGCGTCGTGCTCTGCTCCGGCAAGGTCTACTTCGATCTCTACGAGGACCGGCTGAAGCGCGGCACCGACGACGTCTACCTCCTGCGCATCGAGCAGCTCTATCCCTTCCCGGCGAAGGCGCTCGTCAGCGAACTGGCGCGCTTCCCCAATGCCGAGATCGTCTGGTGCCAGGAAGAGCCCAAGAACATGGGTGCCTGGGCCTTCGTCGATCCCTACATGGACTGGGTGCTGCGGCAGACCGGCTCGAAGTCGCAGCGCCTGCGCTACATCGGCCGCCCGCCGGCGGCGGCCACCGCCACGGGCCTGATGTCCAAGCATCTGGCGCAGCTGCAGGCCTTCCTCGACGACGCCTTCGCCGACTGAGTTCCGGCACCCCGACAGATCGAAAGAAGAGACGAACATCATGGCGACGGAAATTCGAGTCCCCACTCTCGGCGAATCGGTCACCGAGGCCACCATCGGGCGCTGGTACAAGAAGGCCGGCGACACCATCGCCGCCGACGAGCCGCTGGTCGAGCTCGAGACCGACAAGGTGACCATCGAGGTGCCGGCCCCGGCGGCCGGCGTGCTGGCCGAGATCCTGGTGCAGGACGGCGAGACCGTCGGCGTCGGCGCCCTGCTCGGCACCCTGTCGGACGCCGGTGCGGCGGCGCCTGCGCCCAGGCCTGCCGCCGCCGCGCCCGCCCCGGCCGAGAAGCCGGCGGCCCCCGCCACTGTGGCGCCGG